>CAZLAC010000039.1:0-2003 GCA_964557405.1 uncultured Candidatus Saccharibacteria bacterium | reverse complement strand
AAAGAAGCAAGTATGAAAAATGAAGCGAAAGTGAATTCCGTTTCATTTTTTGATTATTGATGAAAACCGCCTTCTAGGCGGTTTTCATATAGCGCGCTTCAGCAAGAGAAAATACCACCTTAACGGCTTTTAATATTGAATTGATGCTCATATAAGAAGCTACTTCACGCAAAGAAACCACCGATCTGGCGGATTTTAGCTAAGAAATTGCCGCTGTTTGAGTGGTTTGTCGGCTCTTTGATGGGTGCTCTGCACCCATCAAAGACATAATCAAAGGCTGAACCGGAATTCACTTCCGGTTCGGCCTTTAAACTGGTTTTCTTTTGCTGGCCTTTTCTTTTCCAAAAGAAAAGGCCAAGACATAAGTGAAGGCCGGCTAACTGCGAGGAAACCGGCCTTCAAAGTAGAGTGTGGAGTTATTTTTTGGCTATATTTTTGTTTTTGACCTTTGTATAATTTTTTTATTCAAAGGTTATCTCTATTATAGCGCCAAAAAATGCTAATGTCAATACATTTTTGAACAAATTTTTGTATGTTTTTTGCTAAGTTTTCCACAAGCTTTTTAAGATTATCCTCTCTGTAAAACCGACCTTAGGGGGTGGGGGGTTGAATTATCTGACGAACTGTGCTAAACAGGGGACATGACCAGTAAAATATATTCAGCAATTCCCTGTGGGTTCGACGGCAAGCTAGTAGAAGTCGAAGGAGACATGAACCGTGGGCTTCCGTCATTTAGCATTGTCGGAATGGCCGACAAAACAATCAACGAGGCAAAGGAACGAGTACGGAGTGCCATCACAAACTCTGGGTTTCGTTTCCCAGACAAGAAAGTAACGATTAACTTGGCGCCAGCGGATCTCCATAAGGACGGAACATATCTAGATCTTGCGATTGCACTTTCGGTGTTGACGCTGTCTCAGCAACTGTTGCCCAAAGATACTGAGGGCAAGCTGTTCGTAGGTGAGTTGTCGCTTAATGGAGTGCTAAGACCAGTTAAAGGGGTGATTAATATCGTAGAAAAAGCGCGCGACGCGGGATTTCGCGAGGTGTTTTTGCCGCTTTCTAACCTGCCCCAGGCGGCATTGATTTCTGGAGTGGAAATATATGGGGTGAGGACGCTACAGGACCTATTTCTGCAGTTGAAGGGGCAAGGAACGCTATGTAAGTCGGCTAGCGAACTAAACCCACCGCAAAAGGCCAATTCTGCAGCCATAGGCGAATTTTGCGATACGTCAGGTGGTATAATAATCGACCATGTGCGTGGTCAGGCGCTAGCGAAGCGGGCCCTGACAGTGGCAATTGCAGGACATCACAACATCTTAATTGCAGGGCCGCCTGGGGCCGGCAAAACGCTGCTCGCGCGAGCGGCAGCCAATCTATTGCCAGAGTTGACCTCGGAGGAAAAAATTGATATTACCAAGATTTATTCCCTGGCCGGCCTCGCAACAGATGAGATCGTTGAGGAACGTCCGTTCCGGAAGCCGCATCATACAGCGAGTGCGATTTCGGTTATCGGAGGTGGAGTGGCGGCGTCACCAGGCGAGATTTCTTTGGCGCACAAGGGCGTTTTGTTCCTAGATGAACTTCTGGAGTTTCCGCGCTCAGTACTGGAGGCCCTGAGGCAGCCGCTTGAGGACAAGGAAATTACCGTGTCTCGTGCCAATCATAAGGTGACCTACCCCGCGGATTTTATGTTGGTTGCCACGATGAATCCCTGCCCCTGTGGCTACCTGGGTGACCCGACACACGAGTGCAAATGTACTGAATTACAGATACAAAATTACCGCAAGAAGCTCTCGGGGCCACTGCTTGACCGGATAGATATCTTTATTGAGGTAGATAAGGTGAAAAACGAGGAGTTGCATAGCAACATTGCTGCCTTCGTTAGCGAAACCAGCGAGCATTGTGTTGTAAAAAATACCATAACAGAGGCGGTGGCGCGTCAGAAAGGACGGTACCATCGAGATGGGGTATACAATAGTTCCCTGTCGTCGTTCCAAGTG
>CAZLAC010000038.1:0-2184 GCA_964557405.1 uncultured Candidatus Saccharibacteria bacterium | reverse complement strand
CTGGCGGGGAGCATGCTCTTTGATGTCTCGCCGGCCATATTCGTGATCACAGCCGAATACCCCGCATACATCAGCGGCAAATCCTTTTCCTCTAGCACCTCGTCCATATGATAGCCCGTCAGCGGCATCTCCGCCGTAGCAATCATCGCTAAATCCTCCCCCTCTATATAATACTCGTCCGACTGGTCGCTCGTCCGCGGATTAAATCCGCAGCCTTCCAGCACTCGCGACGACACCATGTCCGGCACCGTCATATAATGAAACCCGTGTTCTAGCACTTTCTTCAGTCCAAACTGATATAGTGCGTTCTCCAGCTCCGCCAGCTCATTCTTCAAGTAATAGAATTTTGCCCCAGCTACCTTTGCCCCCCGCTCAAAATCTACCCAGTCCCGGCTCACTGCATAGTCTAAATGGTCTACCCCGGAAGCCTTGTTCTCCCCCCAACGTTTCACCTCTACTGAATTTTCCTCTGGACCTAACGGCACATCCTCAAAAATCACGTTCGGCACTGTCGCTACCGCTGCTTTCACCGCCGCGTCTAACTCCGACAATTTTTTCTCTTTCTCAGACAGTTCTTCCTTTATTTTCCGCCCCTGCTCTATCAGCTCCGGCGCCGGCTTACCGTTTTTCATCTGCGCCGCTACACTGTTTCGCTCCTGGCGCAGAGCCTCCACTTCCTGCAGGATTTCCTTCCGCGCATCGTCCTGCCGCAAAATCTCCTGCACCTCAATTTTATAACCCTTTTCCCGGGCCGATTTCTCCACCAGCTCCCGATTATTCCGAATGAAATTTATATCTAACATATATATATTATATCACCTATCTCGCAAATCTATGCTATAATAGACCAAAGGAGTTTTTTGACTATGATTGAAAAAATTGAAATTAGCGGAAGCAACTACAAGGTAGAAGAAACTTTTCGCAAATACGCCACTAAGCGTATTGGAAAGCTAGACCGCTACCTGCCAAAGGGCTACAAAAAAGACGTCGTCGCAAAGCTCATTGTCACAGAAGTCGGCAAGCCACACGGCAACAAATACGAGATTTCCTGCGCTATGGAAATCCCCGGCGGAAAAGTCATCGCCGCTCGTGACGAATGCAGCAACGTTTTTGCTGGCGCAGACATCATAGAGGCAAAACTCATGGGTCAAATTCGCCGCTATAAACTAGAAACTACCCCGCATCTTCGCAGAAACCCCATTTCTAAAATATTCAGAAAAAACAAGTAAGGAGTCCCCATGCCAAAGAACACCCCAAAGAAAACCAAAGAAAAGAAACCTACTGACAAACTCGCCGATAAAACCGCGCTAGAAAAATTCCTGCAGGGAATCTTTGGCGATGCCCAGAAAAAGACCCTCCGCCGCATGTACAAAAAGGCTATGGAGATTAACGCCCTAGAGGACAAGTACAAAAAACTCTCCAAAAAAGACCTCGCCGGCATGACCGAGAAATTCCGCCAGGAACTCGGCGTTGAAACTTCTGACAATTCTCACGACCACGGACGCGACGCCGCGCTCGCCAAAAAACTAGACGCCCTGCTTCCAGACGCTTTTGCCGTTGTCCGCGAAGCTACTCGCCGTGTCCTGGGCATGCGCCACTTTGACGTCCAGCTCATCGGCGGTATCGCTCTCCACGAAGGCAACGTCGCCGAGATGAAAACCGGCGAAGGCAAAACTCTCGTTGCTCTACTCCCGGCCTATCTTAACGCCCTCACAAAAAAAGGTGTCCATGTCGTCACGGTCAACGATTATCTTGCCCAGCGTGACGCCGGCTGGAACGGTCCAGTCTACCATTTTCTTGGCCTGTCCGTTGGCGTAATTATCGCCGAAGCTTCCTTTATTTACGATCTAAAATACGAAAACGAGGAGCACGACGATGAGCGTTTTCGTCACCTCAAACCTTGCACCCGCAAGGAAGCCTACGCCGCGGATGTCACTTACGGCACTAATAACGAGTTTGGTTTTGATTACCTTCGGGACAACATGGTCAACGAAGTCCAATATCTCCGTCAGCGCGAGCTCAACTTTGCCATCGTAGATGAGGTAGATAGCATTCTAATTGACGAAGCCCGCACCCCGCTCATCATTTCCGCCCCCGCTGGAGATAACCCGGATAGCTATTACCAATTCGCAAAAATCGCCGCTAAGCTTACCCCAGAAGATTACGTCCTGGACGAAAAACGCC
>CAZLAC010000037.1:0-2502 GCA_964557405.1 uncultured Candidatus Saccharibacteria bacterium | reverse complement strand
TGGGCACGCATATCCAGACAATATTACAGACCAGTTCCCGATGTTGAAACCAGTAAAAAAGCCGGTAAATGCGGTACTGAGGGCCTATATGGCGAGTTTTTTGAAGCATTCGGAGTATGCGACTATGCCAACAGAGCTGGCGATTGGTGATTTAGTTCCAAAAAATCGGAAAAAGTTTGATGTGACGGTGGAGGCACTATCTAATGGGATAGATTTAACGGAGTTTAAGCCGGGCAAGCCGGATACAAAAGTACTGAAGAAATATGGTTTAAAAACAGGGGTACAAAGAGTGCTTTATGTAGGGCGAGTAGACCCGGAAAAAAGTATAGATAAGGTAGTTTTGGCATTTGCACAGGCGCTTTCAAAGGTGCCAGAGGCGGAGCTGACGATTGTGGGGGACGGGATAGCGATGCCGGGGCTGAAAAAACAGGTAGAAGAACTGGGGATAACAGAGAAAGTGCGGTTTTTGGGGAAAATCGTGCCACCGGAGTTAATAGAGATATATCGGTCCGGGACGGTATTTGTGACGGCTTCGGAAACAGAGACACAGGGGATTGTGCTAATAGAGGCGGCGGCAACGGGGCTACCTCTGATAGCGGTAGACGCGGGGGCGGTAGGGGAGCTGTGTAGAAATAAAAAGAACGGCATTTTGTGCCCTGTGGGCGACGTAGAGGCCATAGGACGCGCGATAGTGCTTATGCTGAGTGATGAGGCTCTGCGGCAGAAATATGCCTTAGAGAGCCTAGAAATAGCTAAAAAACACGATTTAACAAGGACTTTGAAGCGTTTTGTAGAGATTTACGAGCAAGCTATTGCTCTAAAGCCGCTAAGATAGCTTTTCCCAGGGCTGCTGGCTGTTCGTAATTGATAAGATGTCCGGAGTTCTCTAGGTAGATGGTTTTTGCACCCAGGCGATGAGCAAGAGCATCAGTTTCTTTCTGCGGGATTAGACGGTCGTTCTCCCCGGAAATCATGGTGATTTTGAAGCGAGACTTATCTGGTAAGTAGTCGGCGATACTGTGACCGGCGGAGAATTTGGCGGCGGCATAGACGGATTTTTTAGAGGTGTAATCTGCGCCACAGAGGTAAGTGGTGCTTAGGACTTGTTTTAAATCTGCTCCACTCTCTGGGATAAACATATATTTAGTGGTGATATAGCCAATAGTTTTATTAGGGAGAACAGAGGTGAGTGGGGTGAGGGCGGCAAAAAACTTGGCGGGTTTATTGCTAATAGGCGAGAGAAGAATGAGGTGGTTATTGATGAGTTCCGGGAAATGTTTGGCGGTAGCAGCGGCAATGATGGAGCCGAGCGAGTGGCCGATTAGAACCGGGTGGTCTAATTTGAGCCTTAGGATGTAGTCCGCAACGAATTTGGCATAATTATAAGCGGTGTAGGATTTGAGTTCCTGGCCGCCGGCGGGCGGAAGGTCCGGAGAGTAGACCTCATAGCCGGATTTTTCTAGGAGTTTAGCTAGTTGGCTAAGTCCCTGGTGATTGCCGCGCAGGCCATGAATTAGAAGAAGTGGCGGTTTTTTGGACATAGTGGTTACTCTGCAATGGCAGCATCTAGCTGCGGGTCGCGGTTATTATTAATATCATCGTAGGTGCGCTCAATGACTTTGTCCGGGGTGATACCGGATTCGCTAATGCTGGTGTCGTTAGGCGTGTACCAGCGGGCCATGGTGACTTTGAGGAGAGAGCCGCCGCTTAGGGTGACGAGTTTCTGGAAGACGCCTTTGCCATAGGTAGTTTCGCCAATTACAGTGGCTTTGCCGTAATCTTTTAGAGCACCGGTGACGATTTCCGAAGCGGAAGCGGTGCTGCCGTTGACCAGGATGACAGTTTTCATATCTTTTAGCACATCCCAGCCAGTACGAGTAGTAGTGGTTTCGTCCGAAGTGTGCAGGGATTTTTGGATGAAGGCGGGCTGACCGCTGACCCAGAGCGAGATGAGATCGCGTGCGGCGGAAACATAGCCGCCACCATTGCCACGCAAATCCAGAATGACTTTATTTATGCCTTTTTCGGCAAAATCTTTGGTAAATTCTTTGACTTTTGTGCCGGTGTCCGTGTCAAAGCGACTGACGCGAATAATGGCGGTATCTCCCTGGTATTCTATGTCTGCGGAAACGTTGTTGATGGTTTCGCGAGTCAAATCGTAGGACTGCTCTTCCCCGTTTTCGTGGATGACGGTGAGATTGACGGTAGTGCCGGCCTCACCACGCAGTTTTAGTGCGATAGCGTCGGTGTCTAGCTGCCAGACTTCCTCGCCGTTAATCTTATAGATGATGTCGCCGGCTAGTACTCCGGCACGCCGAGCGGGGTTGTCTGGGAGGGTGCGTGTAACGCGGACGTAGTCGCCGCGCTTAGCAATTTCTACGCCAATGCCGGCGCCCACGTCGCCGTGGAGAGATTTGTTGAAATCGGTGGCCTCGCTACTGGTCATGTAAGTAGTATAGATGTCGCCAACGGCGTCCACGAGGCCTTTTTTAGCGCCCTCTA
>CAZLAC010000036.1:0-3031 GCA_964557405.1 uncultured Candidatus Saccharibacteria bacterium | reverse complement strand
TGGAAAGGTTAATCTTAGCGGTGAGTTCACCGCGAGTAATGACCTTGACGCGGCTGTACGGGCTTTTAATAAGGGAAGCTTCGTACAGGGCAAAGTTGTCCACGTCTCCAGAAAGGCTATTGAGATTTTCCGTGTAGACGACCTCAGCCTTGGCGTGAAGGGACTTGAAACCTTTGAGCTTTGGCACAGCCTGCATAATGGCGCGCTGACCGCCCATGAAGCCGGCCGGCATCTTGCGATGACCAGTACGAGCTTTCTGACCCTTTGTGCCACGACCAGCGGTTTTACCCTGACCAGCGGAGACACCGCGGCCCTTACGAGAGGGGCGGGTGTTGGCATTTACCTGTAAATCGTTGTATTTCATTACTTATCCTCCTTCTTAGTGGCGGCTTTTTTAGCAGGAGCCTTAGCTTTAGCACCCTGTTTAGTAGTCCACTCTTTGCGGGGGACCTGCTGACGCAGACCTTCAATGACGGCATAGGCGATGTTGACCTTATTGGTACTACCAAGAGATTTGGAGATAAGGTTCTTTACGCCAGTCAAGCCGATGATACTCCGAACTACGCCGCCGGCAATAATACCGGTACCAGGAGCAGCTGGTTTCATCAGGACATCAGCGCCAGTGACACGAGTTTCTACTTCGTGGCAGATGGTTTCTCCGTCCATAGCAAAGGTAATCATATTTTTCTTGGCCTTGCTGGTGGCTTTCTGGACGGCAGAAGTGACATCGTTGCCTTTGGCTACACCAATGCCAACTTTGTTCTTCCGGTTGCCAATAGCAACGAGGGCCTTGAAGCGCATACGGCGTCCGCCAGCGACGGTGCGAGAAACGCGGTCAATGTTAATGGTTACTTCTTCAAACTCCTTAGGAGTAGTGTCGGCGTTGCGATTGCGATCGCGGCGACGATCATTCCGGCGACCCATTGGGCGGCCAGCCATGTCACGAGTCTGTTTCCGCTCAGCGGTTTTGTCCTCCATGCGGAGGGTGCCAGACTTGTTGATGACTTTTGGTTGTTTAGTCTGATTTTCGGGCATATTAGAAATCCAATCCTTCCTTGCGGGCGGCATCTGCGAGCGCAGAGAGGCGGCCGGCATAAGCTAGCGAGCCACGATCAAAGACAACTTTGGTGATTTTGGCTTTTTTGGCCTTTTCGCCAATCATTTTACCGATAGCGGCGGCCTTCTCCGTTTTGTTACCGGAGAGTTTGCTGCCTACGGTAGTAGCATAGACAAGTGTGGTTTTCTTGTCGTCGTCTATAATCTGGGCGGTGATATGTTGATTGCTGATGTGTACCGTGAGGCGCGGACGTACGGCAGTGCCGTGAATCTTAGCGCGGGTACGGTTAGCGCGATAAATTGCTTTCATTATTTCTTACCTGCCTTTCCAGCCTTGCGGATGATTTGCTCATCTACATACTTGATGCCTTTGCCCTTGTATGGCTCAGGCTTCTTCAGGGCTCTAATTTCTGCTGCGACCTGGCCGACTTTTTGCTTATCAATACCAGAAACGGTGATTTCCATTTTGTTGGTGGTAAGCGTAATGCCTTCCGGGGCCTTGTACTTTACAGAGTGAGAAAAACCTAGTGCCATCTCAATTTCTTGCGGGCCACCGCTCAAGCGGAAGCCGACACCATTGATTTCAAGCTTTTTCTCAAAACCTTTAGTGACGCCAATGACGGCGTTGTTTAGCAGTGCGCGCTGGAGACCATGCCAAGCTTTAGACTCGGGCGTGTCATCTTTGCGGGTCACTACGATTTTGTTCTCTTCTACCTTAGTGGTAGTGTTCTGCTGGACAGGAACCTGCAGCGTGCCTTTAGGGCCTGCGACGGTAATTTCTTTGTCGCCGACCGTAATTGTCACGCCTGCGGGAATGTCCACAGGTAGTTTTCCGATACGACTCATATGGATCCTTTAATTTATATTATGTTCTATTTTAGCACAAAATGTGAGAATATACAAGAGGTAAATGACATTAAGGGAAAATCCCATTTTGTAAAGATACCTCGGACAATCTTTACAAAATGGGATTTTCCCTTGTCGCTTTGCCCCTTGCAGGCTTTGAAGTTATTCAATTTCGCGGCGGATGCGCATGACGGCCATGAGGGCAAGAACGTCAATGGTGAGGCTGACTGCAGTGCTGATGAGCGCACTAGCAACGCCTTTAGCGTTAAAGAGGCTGACGATGCCGCAGACCACGGAAATAACTAGTAGAACTAGCAGGAACGTGGATTTTTCTGGGTGGTTAGCAGCACGGAAGAGTAGCCAGCCCATGATGGCGTACAGGAGCCCCAAGAAAAGCATAGTACAGCCTACAATCATAAGTAAATCATTGTCCGAGATGTTTTCTGTCCGAAGCTCGGCCAAACCAAGCTCGTCCACAGTGGCAACTTTGACAAAAGCGGTCAGAATGCCGCCGCAAAGAAAGATAAAGGCGCCAATAAACTGTAGGACGCCGAGAATCTTGAGATAAAGTTTCTCTGGCTTATTTTTCTTATTTTCTTTCATAAAAACTCCTTATGTTTATATGCCTTAATTATAGCATAAACTTTACGAAATCAATAGAAAAAATCCCCAGAGCTGATACAGCTATGGGGATTTTTACCCTATACTTTCATTATAGCACAGATTAGCTAAAATGTCAAGTATTAGTACACCCGGACAAGGATTTCTCCGCCAAGGCGGTTTTTCCGAGCTTCTTCACCGGTCATGATGCCCTTAGAGGTGGACATGAGGACGATACCGCGACCAGATTTGACCTTGGGGATTTCGTCGGCGCCAGCGTAAACGCGGCGGCCAGGTCTAGAAACTTTGGAAATTTCGTTGATTTTGGCGTTTTCGCCGGTCTTGTTGATGATAACATGAAGAATGTTACGCGGGGTAGCCTTTTCTTCTTTGACATCAGCGATAAAACCGGATTTTTTGAGGCCTTCAGCCACGGCAAGCTTTAGCTTACTGGTAGGGACGCGGATTTCCGTCTTCCCAACCATAATAGCGTTGCGGATGCGGGTGATAAGGTCTGCAATTTGATCTG
>CAZLAC010000035.1:0-3259 GCA_964557405.1 uncultured Candidatus Saccharibacteria bacterium | reverse complement strand
CTTCCTGACCGTTGGTAAGGCGCACACGAGCGACTTTACGGAGAGCGGAGTTAGGTTTCTTAGGGGTCTTTGTGGTGACCTTGATACAAACGCCGCGTTTAAGCGGAGCGGGCTGGTTGTAATAGCGGGTCTTTAAGGTATTGACAATGGAGCCAAGAGCCGGAGCTTTGGACTTTTTCGTAGCCTTTTTACGGGGCTTGCGAATCAACTGATTGATAGTTGGCACTTAAAAATTTCCTCTTTAACTTTATTATATTGGCCTATCTGTTTACAGCAATAACAAATAAGCATGAAACTCTTATGAGCATTATAGCACAGCTGTTTGGAAAAAGCAATAGCTCACGTGTTTTAGCCCCGGACTATACGTCCGGGACTAAGGTACTATGGAAACTAGTCGCAAAAGCAGTCCGCATCATCGTCATCATAATCGCTGTCATGATGACCTTCATTGTATTCCTCCCCATCGTAGGAAGGGTGATGATGGCCATACACGGCCTCATAAAGTTCACGAGTGCTTAGGATAGGATGTTCCATATAGTTCCCCCTTTCATAATATAAAAAGTACCCGAAGTGCACATGCACTCCGGGTACCATTATAGCACTTACGACTATTTTTTAGTAGGCTGGTTTTCCTTAACGAGGAAGTTGATGGTTTCCTCTATGGTCAGGCGGTTTTTGATGTCCTGACGAACATTAGGATCTTTGAGATTTTTCAGAGCTTCTTTGGAGTTTTTGTAGACTTCGCGCAGTTCGGCGAGTTTTGCGTCCACAATTTCATCAGAAACGGTGATTTTCTGCTCACCAGCTAGCACCTGCAGCACCAGAGAGGCTTTTACCCGAGCTTCTGCAATAGGACGAACGCTATCTTCCCAGGCCTTTTCGTCCTGGCCGACCTGTTTCAAATAATCTTCAAAGGTTAGGCCCTGGCGGGCGGCGTTACGAGAAATGTCATCGCGAATGAAACGAATCTGGTCTTTTACGAGAACTTCCGGCGCAGAGACCTTTGACTTCTCTACCAGCGCACCAACAAGGTCGTCTTTGTATTTCTCGGCAGCTTTAGCCTCGTTTTGGGCGGCAAGGTTTTTCTTGATGTCGGCCTTTAGCTCGGCAATACTCTTGAATGGGCCGCATTTTTTAGCAAAATCAGCGTCTAGCTCTGGCTTCTTTAGCTCGGTGACCTGTTTTAAGAGGACGTTAAAATTGACCTTTTCCCCAGCCAATTCCTTTGCGTGATAATCTTTCGGGAAAGTTAGTTTCAAATCAAAGCGATCACCAAATTCGTGCCCAACGATACCGTCCTCAAAACCTGGGATAAACTGGCCGGAGCCGAGTTTTAGGGTGAAATCTTTGGCGGCACCACCGTTGAACTTTTTGCCGTCTTTGGTGCCCTCAAAGTCAATTTTGACCTCGTCACCGAGTTTTGCGGCGCGTTTGACCACGGATTTTTCGGCGTAAGCGTTGCGGATGTTTTCTAGAACTTCGTCAATGTCCTTTTCCGGAACCTTAGTATCAGGCTGTTTGACCTTGAGGCCCTTGTATGTTCCGAGCTTGACCTCTGGAAGAATTTCCGCCGTAGCAGTGTATTCCAAAGTGTCATCCGGAACGAATTTGGTGACGTTGACCTGCGGGATGACCAGCGGAGCCTGTTTAGCCTCAGTGAAAGCCTTTGGCACGGAGACACGCACGGCGATGTCCATAGTTGTCTTAGTAAGATCGTTCGGATCAATGTGTTTGGCAGCGATGTCTGCAGGAACTTTGCCCTTGCGGAAGCCTTGGACCTTGACCTCTTTAGCAAGGCGCTCTGTGGCCTGCTGTTTTGCGGTTTGCATTTCGTCCTTATCCAGAACAACTTTAATTTCCACCTTGGTATCTGATAATTTCTTTACTGTAGTCTTCATAGGATATATTATAACATATCCAAGCGTTCTACGGGGGATTTCTAATAATTTTGCAGGATACCTCGGACAATCCTGCAAAATTATTAGAAATCCCCATGGCACTCGGACAATCCTGAGAAAATGGTAAAAATCCCCCAAATTTTATTCCATTTATGTTAAAATAGATTTAGTGAATAAAATTGTAAAATACCTCAACCAACAGATTGTGGGGAATGTTTATGACAAGCCCTCTGTGCTGGATGCGTATTCTACGGATCGGTCAATTTTGAAGATTACGCCGCGGTTTGTGGCGGTGCCAGAAACAACGGCCGATGTGCAGGAATTATTGAAGTTTAGTTATGAGTTGTCGCGGCGAAATTTTTCTCTGCCGATTACAGTGCGCGGGTCCGGACTAGATAAAACCGGGGCGGATTTAGGTTCTGGGCTGGTAATTTCTACGGAGAAATTGAACCAGGTGCAGGAAATTGATGAACGCAGCCGGCTAGTGCGGGTGCAGGCGGGGACGACGCTGGGAGATTTGAACCAAGTGTTGGCGATTTATGGGCTAACTATACCAGTGCAACTAGACCCGCGGGAAACGATTGGCGGGCTGATTGCGAATTTTCCGACTGACCCAGTGGCAAAAAAGTACGGCAGTATTTTCTATTTCGTAGACCGGATAGAGGTAGCACTGGCAAATGGTGATTTGATTCAGACGACAAGTTATACGGCGCGGGGACTGGCTCGAGCAAAGAAGCAGACGAATTTTGAGGGAGGAATCTACCGGAATTTGGAAAAGTTGCTGAATGAAAAGTTTGACGTGGTGGATGATTTAGCGGAGGACGGGCCAAAATCCACTGGCTATCAGATGGTGGCGCACGTCCAGGGAAAGCAGCATAAGACTTTTGACCTGTTGCCGGTGTTCTTTGCGTCGCAGGGGACGCTAGGCGTAATCACAGAGGTAATTTTGCGCTGTGAACCGATTCCCCGCCCAAGCGCGCATGTACTGGCGAATTTTATGAAGATTGAAAACGCGTTGGCGTTCCTGAAAAAAGTTGAGCCGCTGGGACCAGTGCATATGGATATTTATGACCTTAGGATTTTCCGGGCGGCGGCGGAACACGGGAAGAATTTGTCCATTATTTCGCGGCGCATGAAAAGTGGCTATTACGTGCTGGTGTCGTTTGATGATTTTTCGCTGGCGGTACGGGGGAAGCTGAAAAAATGTATAGAGGCCGGCGAGGGGCTAGCGGCGTCAGTGCTAATGGAAAATTCTGAAAATAGTGCGGATTTCGCAGAGTTAGACAGCGCAATCAATGCCTATTTGAACGATGATGCAGCGGGAGAGCGGGTAGCGCTAATGGACAACGTGCGGATTCCTT
>CAZLAC010000034.1:0-3723 GCA_964557405.1 uncultured Candidatus Saccharibacteria bacterium | reverse complement strand
GACACATTATTTATGAGCTGAAGGCAGAAAGCACTGGTTCTAAGTTGACAAAAACAGTGTCCACGGACGGAACGAATTTTTCCAAGAACGTAACAGTGAAGCCGGGTGATACGGTAACTTACAAAGTGGAATTTGAAAACACTGGGACAACGAATTTATCCGATGTGACTTTCCATGATGTGCTGCCGGCGGGGCTAACACTGGTGCCAGGGACAACATATATATATAATAATGCTAATCCTGATGGCAAGAAACTATCTGATTTGATTACGCAGAATGGCTATAATACTGGTCTGTACGGTCCAGGGAATAAGGCCACGCTGATCTATCAGGTGAAAGTCAATGACGACACGAAATGCGGAAACTATGTGAACCGGATGTATGCAACGCATAGCGGCGGGGAGATTTCCGATGGCGCGACAGTAAAGATTGAGGACTGTACGGAGAAGCCAAAGGATTCTAATGCACAGGTGAGTAAATTAGTGTCACTAGACGGTAAGAATTTTTACGACGTGGTGACGGCTAAGCCGGGCGACGTGGTGACTTACCGGATTGACTATGAAAACATCGGTGATGCTGATTTGAACAACGTAGTCATTTATGACCGGATGCCGGAAAATATGGTACTGCTGAAAGATAGTACGTATCTATACAGTAACGCAAGTCCAAACGGTGAGTTGCTGGCGGACTTGATTAACAAGAATGGGTTTAATCTGGGCACAGTTGCGAAAGGCCAGAAGGGGTATATTATTTACCGCGCGACGGTGACTGGAGAGACTTATTGCGGTGTGCAGAAGAATACGGCCTACCTTTCCTATGATGGCGGCAGCGAGCTGTCTGACGGGGCGGAAGTGAAGGTAGAGGGGAATTGTGCGACCACGCCAACAGAAATTCCAACTACCGGTCCAGCTGAAATCGCAATGGCGCTAGTGATTGTGACGGCGATGGGTGTAGGCGGGGCATACTTCATCCGTTCACGGATGCAGCTCAAGAAGTTGACAGAGAAGTAACTTCTGTGATATAATGGAACGAGTTTAATAATTTAAGGAAAGTTATGAAAAAGGCAGTTGTACTCATCGGCGGTAAGCAATATATCGCTGAAGAGAAAAAGACCCTACGGGTGGACCTCCTCCCGGCAGGAACCAAAGAGCTTGAAACTGACGCTTTACTCGTAATTGACGGTGATAAGACCACTGTTGGTACACCGACCGTAAAAGGAGTGAAAGTTTCGGCGAAAGTCGTGGAAGCGGAAGTCAAGGGCGACAAAGTGCGCGTGATTCGCTATCACTCCAAGAAACGTGTGCATAAGGAAAATGGGCACAGACAGAAGTACTCGGTTATAGAGATTGTCTCTATTAAGTAGCCGCATAGAGCTAAAAACAAGAAAATCTCGGAGATACCTCGGACAATCTCCGAGATTTTCTTGTTTTTAGCTCTGTAGGTTACTAATCGGACAATCTCCAAAATACCCTTGTTTTTATCCCCGTATACCACTTGGACAATCTCTGGTGGGCGAGGCCGGAGAGAGGAAAATAAGCATATTCTGGAGATTGTCCGAGGTATCTTCAGAATATGCTTATTTTCCTCTTTCCACAGTTTCGTCTATACGGAAAGTGTGCTATAATAGAGTTATTATGGCTACGGTTATCTGTGTGACCAATCAAAAAGGAGGTGTCGGGAAGACGACGACGGCCGTTAATTTGGCTTTTTACTTGGCGAAAGACAAGAAAAAGGTGCTGCTGATTGATTTTGACCCGCAGGGGAACGCTACAAGCGGGCTGGGGATAGAGAAACAAGAGCTGAAGGGGTCCATGGTAGAGGTAATGCTGGGGACAATGGAGCTTTCGGCGGTGATTTTGGCGACAAAATACAAGAATTTAGACCTAGCACCGACCACGCCGCAGTTGGCGGATGTAGAAGTGGAACTGACAAAAATGAACAAAAGATTTGTTCAGCTAAAAACAGGGGTAGAGAGCGTAAAATCGCAGTATGATTACATCATAATTGACTCGCCACCGAGCCTGTCGCTCTTGACGGTAAACGGGATGATTGCGTCGGAATATCTATTGCTTCCGGTGCAGACGGAGTTTTATGCGCTGGAGGGCGTAGCACAGTTGCTGGAAAGCATGAAACTGGTCAGAAAGGCGATGAACCCGAAGCTGAAACTGCTGGGAGTGCTGGCAACGATGTATGACAAACGGACCTCATTATCGGCACAGGTGCTAGCAGAGGTGAAAAAATACTTTAAGGACAAGGTGTTTGAGACGACGATTCCGCGGAATGTGCGGGTAGCGGAGGCGCCGAGCCACGGTGTACCAGTAGGGGCGTATGACAAGTTCTCTAAAGGCGCAAAAGCTTATAGAGATTTAGCAAGGGAAGTAGAAGGGAGGACAGAAAAATGAGTTTTGGGCTAGGGAAAGGATTTGACAATCTGATACCGACGGATTTGGTAGATGATGAATTTGACCCAACGGCGCCGGAAGATGCGGCAGAGAGTGAGCTGTTAGAGTTGCCTCTTCAGAAAATTACGCCGGACACGGAGCAGCCGCGGAAGAGTTTTCGGGAGGAGGAGCTGAAAGAACTGGCAGACTCTATCCGGGAACACGGGGTGTTGCAGCCGATTGTAGTATCACGCGAGGAAGACGAGTATAAGATTATTGCAGGGGAGAGGCGTTACCGGGCGGCAAAGTTGGCCGGGCTGACAAAGATTCTGGCGATTGTGCGGACGATGGATGCGCAGAATAGACTAGAAATGTCTATCATTGAGAATGCGCAACGGGCGGATTTGAACCCAATAGAACTGGCAACGGCCTATGCGAAGCTAAAATCGCAATTTAATTTGAGCAATAGTGAAGTAGCAAAGCGGGTAGGAAAGAGCCAGGCGGCGGTAGTGAATACGCTGAGACTGCTGAAGCTACCAGACGACGTGAAAAAGGCGATGTTAGAGCACGACTTGAAAGAAGGCCCGGTGCGGCCGCTGGTGAATGCAGAGCCGGAATTGGTGCGGGAAGTGTTGCCAAAAATCATTGAGGAAGATTGGAGCGCGCGGCAAGTAGAGCGCTATATGACAGAGCATAAGAAGAAATCGTCAGTCAAGGCAGTAAAAACGGATAATTATATTAGGGAAGAAGAGAAACTGTCGGAGAAATATGCGGCGCGAGTGCGGGTGCATGGACGAAGCATCACGATAACTTGCAAGACGGATGATGAGCTAAGAACGCTTCTTGGGCGGCTTTAGGATGCTTTCTTTGACGCCGGAAAGTTGCTGACGGAGTTTTTGGCGGGCGTGAGGGGTGATGATTTTGTCGTACCAGGAGGCCTTAGCGGTTTGGTTTTTGCTAGTGATGATTTCTACGATGTCACCGTGTTTTAGTTTGGTGTTTAAACTCACCATTTTGCCGTTGATTTTGACGCCCTGGACGCGGCCGCCGATTTCCGAGTGGAGGCGGTAGGCAAAATCAAGCGGTAGGGAACCTTTGGGGAGGTCAATGATGTCGCCTTTAGGGGTGTAGACGAAGATTTTGTCGGCGAAAAGGTTGAGTTTGAGCTTTTTGATGTCCACCTTTTGCCCGGCGCGGAGGCGAGCGGCGGTGGTCTGGAGCTCGGTAATCCAGAGGAGGTGAGTAGGGAGGTGCTGGATTTTGCCGGTGCGGTAGTTTTCTGTAAGCTTTTGCTCGTTGTAATAGAAGCTGGCGGCAAGACCGCGTTCGGCGTATTCGTGCA
>CAZLAC010000033.1:0-4949 GCA_964557405.1 uncultured Candidatus Saccharibacteria bacterium | reverse complement strand
AGCCGCGTCAAGGTCATTACTCGCGGTGAACTCACCGCTAAGATTAACCTTTCCACGCAGTTTGCTAGCAAGACTGCCGTAGAGGCCATCAAAAAGGCTGGCGGCGAATTCACCAAAGTCGCCGTCCCCCAGCGCCAAAAAGCATCTAAATAGCTCAGTCGCTTGTAGGTAAAATAGCAAATAACACCCCTATTTCAGAAGATTGTCCGAGGTATCTTCTGAAATAGGGGTGTTATTTGCTATCTAACCTCTTGTATATTTTTACATTTTGTGCTATAATAGATTGTATGATAGAACTCTGGACAGACGGCAGCGCAGAACCGAATCCCGGTCCTGGTGGCTATGCTGTCCTGGAGGTCGTAAATGATACCGCTGCCCCTGTTGCCCTGGGGAAGGAATCGCACACTACTAACATTCGGATGGAGGGATACGCCCTGCGTGACGCTATGAAATATGCTCAGGAGCACAATGATTCCGTAGAAATACACACGGACTCGGAATTCTGGGTCAACGTCCTCACCAAATGGGCCCCCACTTGGGCCAAAAATAGCTGGACTAAACGGTCCGGCCCCATCAAAAACCTCCAATTAGTCCAGGAGTTATATAAACTTTATAACACAACGGATACTACCCTCATCTGGGTCCGCGGACATGTCGGCACCGAGTACAACGAACTGGCCGATTATTGGGCAAATGAAGCACGTAAAGGAGCAACATTATGAAAAAAGTCATCGTTAAATGCCGCCTCAAAGATCGCGACGAATTTGAACAAAAACTCAGCGAAATAGACATGGATTTTGGTCCGATGTACTGGCAGCACGACCGTGTCTATGTCCCGCGCAATTACAAAAAGGGCAATAGCTACCCACGCCTGCTCCTCCGTACAGAAATGAAAGCCGTAAATCGCCCGGCGCGCTACGAACTCATTCTGCGTCGTCACATAGAGGACGCAAACGTAGACATCGTAGATAGCACCGTCATCAAAGATTACTCAGAAACCGCTAACATCATTCAGCAGCTCGGCTTCAAACAGCAGGCCGAGGTCTCCCGTCGCCGCCAGGAAATCATTATGGGCGAGGGTGTCGTACTATTCCTTGATAAAATTGACCAAAAAGACGGCTACTACGCTAAACTTGAGGCTAATCTTGAGGAAGACGACAAGTCCGAAGATGTCCGCCACGACCTAGAAAGTACTCTGAAAGTTCTGGGGCAGGACGCAAAAAATCTCATCACTGATTCTTACGCCGAGCTCATCTAGTGTGCTATAATCTATAATATATACTATACTAAGTGAGGTTATATTATGGATTCAGAAAAATCAGACAATTCCTTTGACGTCTTTTTGTGGGCAAACGAAGTAGATGAAATCAAAAATAATGTCAGCGTAGAACTGTTTTTGTTCAACAAAAATTACACTCCGTTCAAGGTTCGCTACTCGGATAAGCTAACCAGCTCCGTCAAAGCTATGTTTATGCAAGAAGCAGTTTCCTATATCATCAAAGAGGCGGACAAAGGTCTAACTTGCCATGAATATGAGAAATCAGACGGGGAAGACAAGGTCATCTACCGCACCAAATTGGAAAATGTTGGGCGCGCAGAAACCCTGCTCCATCTCATAGAGCAGGAATATAAGGACATAGATTATTTCTCCGACAACGAATATGAATTCAAAAAAATCAAAGGCATTATTGCTAAGTTCTCCTATCCCGGCGGTGACGATGGTACCAAGACATTCTATATTGCAAAAGGTATTTCTGCCTCTTCCGCTCTAAAAGGCACTACTTCTTGGGAACTAAACGGCGAGGGTTTTGAGCCCTTCACCGCTGAAATCGCCATCAAAATGCCAGATGACAATCAAGTTGCCATCATAGACGATACAGTAGTAATTTTCAGCCAATCTAAATTTGAAAACCTTTTCCAATACGACTACAAGTCCCAAGCTATTGCCGATGCAAAAGCCAAAGAAATCCAGGAAAAGTACAAACTCAGCTTTGCCGAAGGCTTAACGCTTAACACTCTATTGCAGGACAGAAAACCGCTCATCAAAAAACTTCAAGACATGGATATTGCCGAAGAAATGTCCCAAGAGGACCTTGTAGACTATGCCGATCAGATGCAGCTGGAGCTTATGACGGATGATGATGGCAGCATTATCATCATGGACGACAAAGACCTCACCATGTTTGTCAACCTCTTAAACGAAGATTACTACGTCTCTCCGGTCAACGGCAAGCGCTACGAAATCAAAAGCAAAAAACTCATGGCCGACGCCGAGGGTGAGCCCCTGCGCGGCTAGTTACAAAAAACTATAAAATTTACCAGTTGTGTGCTATACTAGTACTAATAAAGAGTTATTCCTATGCATTTCAAGAATATTTTCAAATCTTTCAAAAACAAAGACATGCTCAAGCGCCTGTTGATCGTGCTAGGCATTTTGGTGGCTTATCGTCTGCTCGCCCACATCCCAGTACCCCTAGGAGACGCCAGCACTTTCAAAGAAGCCGTCCAGAATCTCATTGCTAAATCCGACTTTGCTGGCTTCTTAAACCTTATTTCTGGTGGTGGCCTAACAGACCTCTCAATTATCCTCGTTGGCCTTTCTCCATACATCACCGCCTCTATCGTCACGCAGCTGCTCACTAAAGCTATTCCGCGCCTGGAGGAACTCAACGAAGACGGTGAAACCGGCCGCCGAAAAATCAACCAATGGACTCGCATTCTCTCTGTTCCACTGGCTATCGTCCAGTCTATCGCTTATATCTATATTCTACAGCAGGGTGTTCTGACCAACAATACCGCTTCTGACGTTGCACTAACTGGCATGGACTGGTTCCTGGCTGTCACTTGTATGACCGCCGGTTCTATCATCCTGATGTGGCTCGGCGAGCTTATCACCGAACAGGGCATCGGCAATGGTATCTCTATGATTATCTTCGCCAGCATCATTGGCCGCCTGCCTGCTACATTAGCTAGTCTTGGTTCCTCACTCTTTGATACTACTGATGGCTCGCTTAGCCTCTTTGGCTGGTTCAACCTTCCGGTCAATCCTACCGTCTTCTGGATTATGCTCGGATTTGGTATCGCTATGATTATTGTCCTCTACTGGCTAGTCAAGCTCAACGAAGCACAACGCATCATCACAATTAATTACGCTAAACGCGTCCACGGCAACAGCTCCTATGGTGGCATCAAATCCATTCTCCCGGTCAAACTCATCCTAGCTGGCGTTGTCCCGGTCATCTTTGCTACGGCCTTCCTCTCGCTTCCGGCACTAATTGGTCAGCTCATCACTACCGTAGATCCCGGAAATGAGTTTGGCGCAGGCCTCATCCAACTCTTCACGGCGCCTTCCGCCAGCAATTTTGCTGGACTCTACCCAGACGGCATTACTGCCCAGTGGTTCCTCTATCCGGCTATGTATTTTGCGCTAGTTGTACTATTCACCTATTTCTATACCAGCATTGTCTTTGTCCCCAAAGAAATCGCAGATAATCTCCAAAAACAAGGTGCTTTTATAGAGGGTGTCCGTCCGGGGATGCAGACTGCCGAATATCTTGGCAAAGTCAGCACTCGGTTGAATTTCTTTGGCGCACTCAGTCTTGGCCTTATTGCCATGCTCCCATTCATCACCGACTACATCTTTATCATCACAATTGGCCAGCCGATTGGCTTGTCTATCTCTGGTACGGGGTTGCTCATCGTTGTAACAGTCGCCCTAGAAAATCTTCGCAGTCTGGATTCGCGCGCGTTAATGGTAACCTATGACGACTACAAATAAAGAGAAAGTGGTGGGAAAAATGAGCCTAAAAATCAGCAGCCTAAAAAAATACCGCAGTAAAATTATTTGGGGTATTGTGATTATAATTTTTGCCGCCTGTCTACTCCGGGTATTCATTTGGGAGCACAACTATTATGCCAGCAAAGAGGGCAGCGCTCGCGCCGTCTCCCCTACTTCCATAGAAGCCCCCACTGAAGACGTAGACAAAACCCCTATTACAGATGACGAGGTAGTCGCTTGGACCGTCGCAGCTAATCACCCCCGTTATCTCTCTATTGAAAAACTTGGCATCACCAATGCCCGCGTACTATCCGTAGGAGTTGGCTCCGCCGGGCAGCTTCTAACCCCTACAAGCATTTACGACGTTGGTTGGTATGATAAATCTGGTCTGCCTGGCCGTAGTGGTGCTATGCTTATGGATGGTCACAGCGGTATTGGTGCACCCGGCGTCTTCAATCGTCTCCCGGAGCTCACCAAAGGCGACATCATTACAGTTGAGCGCGGTGACGGTGCTATCTTTAAATACGAAGTAGTAGAGAACAACACTATTTCTCTGGACGATGCCGATAGCAAAATGGCCGAGATGCAGCGCACAGCAGTTTCTGGCAAAGAAGGCCTCAATCTCATCACCTGTACCGGTGACTGGTCCTACACCCGCCAGACCTACCTCTCCCGTCAATTCTTGCGCGCAGTCCGAGTAGAATAAAATCTAAAAATACCCTTTACATTATGCAAAATGTTTGATATAATAGACAGGTAATTTATGGCTAGTCAAAAGGAAGTGATTAAACTCACCGGCAAAGTCGTGGAGGCTCTGCCTAATACCCAATTTCGGGTTGAACTCGAGAATGGCCATATTATCATTGCGCACATGAGCGGAAAAATGCGCAAAAACTTTATCCGTCTTGTGCCTGGTGATCGGGTAGAAGTTGAACTCACCCCCTATGATCTCACGAAGGGTCGTATCAGCTTCCGCCTCAAAGATAATATTAACGCACCTTCCGGGCGAAATCAGGGCCACTAGCAAACACCTTAGAACTAGGCATTTCCGCTCAAATGCCCAAATTTTAGGCAAAACTGCTAATCTGCCCAAAAGTACCTCTGGAGGAGCATAACGGAAAGGATTTTGACACTTCATGAAAGTACGCGCAAGTGTTAAAAAAATCTCCCC
>CAZLAC010000032.1:0-5401 GCA_964557405.1 uncultured Candidatus Saccharibacteria bacterium | reverse complement strand
TGACCACAGCATACTCAGGAGTAACTGGCTTGCAGCTCACCTCTTAGCGTCCTGCAGAGCTAGCACTGTTCTGTGCCAGTTGCTGCCCTGGGGTGTTGACATCAGGCCAGATGCTGGGCTTTGTGGCCAGAGGCGTTAGGGCGACACGTACTATCAAAGTGCTAGGCGAAGCACACTGTTCTTATACTTATGAGAGTGCGAATTGCGAAGACGGAAAGTGCAAGGAATATACTCTAAGAGCGGTACTCGAAAAAGAAGACGATTACATCAAGAAGAATCGCAGCAATTAAATTAGTTTTTGGATTCTGCTTTGGTAGAAACAGGAGAAGCTGGAATAGGTGCAGCCTCATAATCTTCGTCGTCATACTCGCGATCATCTTCTGGGCGACGGTGACGACGCTTGGTCTTTTCTTTTTCTACGTGGACTAGATGAGTGATAGCATCTAGCTCGTTTTTAGGAGTGTTGACGTACTTAAAAGTGTAAGTGGTCTCGTCACCAACAGTAGCCATTCTGATGGTACCAAGCTTAAATATATGGTCGATAACATTATCTTGCTTGAATGAGACATCTTCGATGGAATGCCGCTACATGGCGCACCGAAGACCAGAATAGCACGTGGCTTTAATTTTCTTTTACCTTCCATAATAATTCTATTGTATCATACTTTTGGAGCTATTGGAAATTAAAATTTGAGAGGGGTAATAAAAGAGCCAATCTAGGTAGTCTGCGACGGGGCCGATGAAGGCGACAAGGACGCCGGTATGAGAGAGATAGGAGAAGGCAACGCAAATGTCGCAAAGGAGAAAAAGTAGGAAACCGTAGCAGGCACAGGTAGCGGGAACGCTGTGGATGCGGTGATGCCAGCGGTAGGCCAGAAAAACATTAAACAAGAGCGTAGTGCCATAGACAAAGCAGATGACGTACATGGTAGGGATGTGGGCGACAAAAACGCCGGTGAGGAAGGTTAGAGTGACGATGAAAAAGTAGATAAGAAAATTTTTAGTGTGGGGTTTGTTGATGGAGACAAGGCGGGTAAAATGGAAAAATTGGGCGAAGCAGAAGACAAAGACGCCGTAAAAATAAAGGTCAAAATCGCCGAGGGCAAGGATGGTGTCTGCGAGCAAAGTGAAAAAGAGGGCGATTTGTAAGAGGTAATCTTTAGGGAATTTTTTGATGGCGTAGACTAGAGTGAGGACGATGCCGGAGTATTTGAGCAGGGTGATGCCGGGCCAGGCGGGCGGCATAAAGAGCCCAAGGGTCAAAAAACCTCCGTAGATAGTGATCCAGATGATTAACCAGGACCGGTCTATCGTGCGGAGGTATTTGATTAACTTTTTTATGCCCATTTGCTTAATTATAGCATAAAGGGCAAGGTTTTAGTCAGCTTTCTTTAGGCTCTTTTTGAAACCAAGACCAGCAGCGGTGAGTGCAGTAGCGGCAACAACCGTGGCGGCTACGGAAGTAGCAGCGCTGGTTTCTGCGGTGATGAAGCCGGAATTAGGGCTTTTTGCACTGGACTCTTCTTCTGTTGCAGCACCACTGGTGATGGTGACGCGGTGGTTGGTGAGGTAGACCCAGAAGTCAGGATCGGTGCCCTTGCGCTCGGCGGAAGGGTCAGAATAGCTGGAGCCAGCGGCAAGGAGATTTGCTAGAGCACTGATGTCATCTGCACCAAAGATGATGATGCCACCGTAAGTGTACTCATCGTTGGCGGTAGCGATGTAGGTGCCGCCGGAGAGAGCTGCGGTGGTGGGAGCAATTTCAAAGGCGAGACCAGCGTGACCGCCAGTGAAAGTACCAGCGGTGATTTTGAGGTCTTTAACCCCGTCCATGAACTCAATACCGAAGTCGGCTGCGGAGGTGAAAGTACCGCCGTTGACCTCCAGAGAGTTGTCTGCGCCGTTGTTGAAATACATGGCGGAGGCAGCTGCGGCAGAGAAAGTACCACCATTGACAACGACGTTAGAGCCGTCGGCAGCAAATGCCATCATCCAGCCACTACCGGTGAACGTGCCACCGTTGATAGTGGTATTGGTGTTGTTGGCGCCAACGGAGCCAAACGTACCACCGTTGATGACTAGGGTAGAAGGATCAGGATCGCCCGTGGCGACTACGCTGATGCCGGATTCAGTGTTAGTGATGGCGCCGGTGCCAGAAATGACGGAAGACTTGCCGTTGAGGGTAAGAGTAGGCGCGTCAATTGAAGAGTTGGTAAGATTGTGACCGTTTAGGTTAAGTGAGAACGAGTCGCCCTGATGCGCAGCGCCACCGTCAAGAGCGATGTCTTCGCTGAGCTCGTATTCGCCGTCCGGGATGAGGTAGAGGTTTGCTCCACCAACATCAAAACAGCGAACGCCGTGAGTGCTGGTAGTTGTGCCGTTATCACAACTAGCAAAAGTAAAATCAGCCTGTTCAAGACTGACGGCGGCGGCGTAGGCACTGTTAGAAAGTACCAGTCCCCCCCCCATAGAAATAGCTAGCGCAGCGCTAGCGAGTAAAGGTTTATAAAAGGTTTTCATAAATATATACTTCCCTTCTAAATTATATTGGATACATTATAGCAAGAATTTAAGGAAAATGCAAGCATAAAAATGGCAGGGGAGGCAGGACTTGAACCCACGACACCTGGTTTTGGAGACCAGTGCTCTACCAACTGAGCTACTCCCCTACTAGAGTGGGACTTTCTTTGGGAAAGAAAGTCCCAACGAAAGAAACCTAGCACTATTTCAAAGTTAGGCGCATGTCCTAACTTTGAAATTGATTATATCAAAAAAACCTAAAAATGTAAAAAAGTGTGCTACAATAGAATAAGATGAAAATACTAATGCTAGGTTGGGAGCTGCCACCGCATAATTCTGGAGGTTTAGGAGTGGCGTGTCTGAACCTGTCTAAGGCTTTGGCTAAGGACGGGGCGGAGATTGATTTTGTGGTTCCCTACGAGGCAGACCATTCAGAAATTAAGTTTATGAAGGTGCTGCACGCAATGCATTTGGACCCACTGTTTCGCTACGGAATAGGGGCGTATGACAGCCGGCTGATAGAGGAAGCGATTTTTCCGGTGGTGGACGAGGAAAAGCTGGTGTCTATTCGGGATGTACAGCGGCATTATTGCGACTTTGTAGAGCGTTATTTGATGGAGTACAAGCCGGATTTGGTGCACGCGCATGATTGGTTGACTTTTGAGGCGGGGTGTTTAGCAAAGAAGAATTTTGGGATACCACTCGTTGCGCACGTTCATGCTACGGAGTATGACCGTTCCGGGATGAATGGTGGGAATCCGGTGATTCATGCGGTAGAGCGTGAGGGGCTGATGATGGCAGACAAGATTTTGGCGGTGTCGGATGGGACTCGGCATTTGATTCACGAAAAATACAACATACCACTTTCTAAGATTGACGTGGTGTATAATTCTCTGGGGGACGATTTCTTTACTTCGGAATATAGTTATGATCACGACCACTATCGGTATTTGGAGGCGCTGAAGGCACAAGGATATACGATTGTTTCTACAGTGGGGCGGTTTACGATTCAGAAGGGCCTGAGCCACATGATGCGGGCGGCAGCTAGGGCGCTGGAAAAAGAAAAGAAGCTGATGTTTGTGTTTGCCGGGGACGGAGAGGAACGGGACACGCTGATGGAGATGAGCGCGCAGTATGGAATTTCATCGCACGTGATTTTCACCGGATTTATTCGGGGCCAGCGTCTGCGGGATATTTATAGCGTGTCCGATGTTTTTGTGATGTCTTCTGTGTCGGAACCGTTTGGTCTGACGGCGCTAGAGGCGGCGCACCATGGGAACGCGTTGATTCTGACTAAACAGTCCGGTGTAGCAGAAGTGTTAAATTCGGTGATGAAGTATGATTTTTGGGACGAGCAGAAGTTGGCGGACGAGATAGTGGCGATTGCAAAAAGCAAGGCGTTATCTGATGAGCTACATACGGGAATTTTAAAAGAATATCACCGAATTTCGTGGGACGACGTTGCAAAAACCGTGGAAAAGGTCTATAATGAAGTGAGCAAACATAAGCGGAACGTGTTTTGATGAGAGCAATAGCACTATACTTACATATTCATCAGCCGTTTAGATACAGGCAGTATAGTATTTTTGACGTTTCGCGCGATCACAATTATTTTTCCGATGATTATTATTCTAAACAAAATAATGAGCGAATTTTCCGAAAGGTAGCAGAGAAGTCTTATCATCCAATGCTGGATTTATTAGAGCGGAACTTGAAGAAGTTTCCGGATTTTAAAGTCTCCCTGTCTATCACTGGGGTATGGTTGGAGCAGGCAGAGCTGTGGGACAAGTCGTTGATTGTGCAACTGCAACGGATGGTAAAAACCGGGCAGGTAGAGATTGTAGGGGAGACATACTATCACTCTATGGCATTTTTCTATAATCGCGAGGAGTTTGATGCACAGGTAAAAAAGCACGCGGAGCTGATTTATAAATTGTTTGGCGTACGGCCAACGGCTTTTCGGAATACGGAGTTTGCCTATAATGATGAGGTAGGGGCCTGGGCGGACGCTGCGGGCTACAAGGCAGTATTAGCAGAGGGCTGGGATAAGGTGTTAGGCTGGAAGAGTCCAAATCACGTCTATTCGGTGCTAAACGGGTCTAAGACACGGTTGCTACTGAAGAATTATCGGCTATCTGATGATATTGCTTTCCGGTTTTCGGACCGGAACTGGAAAGAATGGCCGCTGACGGTGGAGAAATATCAGAATTGGCTAGATATGGACGCCTTGCGCGGGTCGCTGATTAATCTGTTTATGGACTTTGAGACTTTTGGCGAGAATATCTGGGCAGATACGGGGATTTTTGACTTTATGGAGACGCTGATTGCTCGGTGGCTTTCCGTTTATGACAATAAGTTTGTGACGGTATCAGAGGCGGCCGAGCTAGAGAAGCCAGTAGACGAGATTTCTATGCCAACTACGGTAACTTGGGCAGATACGGAGCGGGACCTTTCCGCTTGGATGAGTAATGCGATGCAGGATGAGGCGATGCGAGGTCTGTATGATTTGCGGGAAGAAGTGCTAGCGACGAAAGATGCTGCGCTGATTGAGGATTTTCGGAGATTGACCACTTCTGACCACGCGTACTACATGTGTACAAAGTACTGGAATGATGGGGATGTGCATGCGTATTTCTCGCCATTTGATTCGCCGTATGATGCGTTTATGTATTTTATGAATGTTAAACGCGACATAGAATATAGACTGATGCCTGAGAGTAAAAAGTAGCTATTTCTGGAAAATACCTCGGATAATTTTCCAGAAATAGCTACTTTTTACTCTGCACGTCAGTCTAAACCACCTCGGACGATCTTCCGAAAATAGCTACTTTGTGCTCTGCACTTTGGTGCTATATTACAATGTTAGCGCTTCTTCTCTTTG
>CAZLAC010000031.1:0-5553 GCA_964557405.1 uncultured Candidatus Saccharibacteria bacterium | reverse complement strand
GGCGCCATCGCCGGCGGGCACTCAAGGCCGTTCGGCCGAGCCTACGCCGCCGACGATGGCGCCTGCGCCGGTCGCGCCTGTTGCATCTGCTGCACCGCCAGTTGTACCGCCGAATAATGTTGCAAAATAACCAAAAGTACTATAAAATGGAGATAATATGACAAAAATAATGCTTGTAGAGGATGACCAAAGTTTACGGGAGATTTATAGCATCCGTTTGACGGCGGAGGGGTACGAGATTGTATCAGCGGGAGATGGTGAGGAAGCACTAGCAATGGCGGTTCAGGAAAAGCCAGATTTGATCTTGTCAGATGTGATGATGCCAAAGATTTCTGGGTTTGATATGTTGGATATTTTGCGTTCTACTCCTGAGACAAAAGACATAAAAGTGATCATGATGACTGCGTTATCTTCCGATGACCAGCGGGAGCGCGGGGAGAATTTGGGGGCAGACCGGTATTTGGTGAAGTCGCAGGTAGGGATTGAAGACGTGGTGAATATGGTGCATGAGGTATTGGGAGATGGGCCGGCCGATAGCAATGCTGGCTCGGCGTCATCACCGGCGGACACTCAAGGCCGTTCGGCCGAGCCTACGCCGCCGACGATGACGCCTGCGTCAGCTGTAGCTCAGCCCGCTCCGACGGCGGCAGCCCCGGTGCCTGCTCAGCCAGTTGAACCAGCTCCGGCTGAACCAGCGCCTGCACCAGAGAAAAAGCTTTCTATGTCCGAGCAAATGGATCAGCTTCTAAATGGCAACTAATGAAACGGTTCGCTTAAATAAATTTTTAGCGGAGCGGGTTGGATTGTCGCGGAGAGAGGCGGACGATTTGATTGCGGCGGGACAGATTCTAGTGAACGATTCCCTGGCGGTGCTGGGTGCACGTATTGACAAAAATGACAAAGTGTGCTATAATGGAAGTATAATCCCCTTTGATGCGGGGTATTCTTACTTGATGTTAAACAAGCCGGCGGGATATGTTTCTTCCCGGCGGGCGCAGGGGGACGCACCAACACTGTATGAGCTTTTGCCGGAAAAATATCGGGCGCTGAAGACCGTGGGGCGGCTAGACAAAGACAGTTCTGGGCTGATTTTGCTGACAAACGACGGGGATTTTGCCTACCAAATGACGCACCCAAAATTCGTAAAGGTGAAGGAATACGAGGTGCGACTAGACCGGGCGCTGGAACCGCTACATCAGCAGATGGTTGCGGACTTTGGAATTGACCTGCCGGACGGAAAGAGCCAATTGGGGCTGACGCGGCTAGCAGACGACCGAAAACACTGGCTGGTGACGATGAGCGAGGGGCGCAACCGGCAAATCCGGCGAACCTTTGCGGCAGTGGGGTATGAGGTAGTTCGGCTACACCGGATTGCTTTTGGGCCGTATAAGTTGGGGAATTTGAAAGATGGGGAGTATAAGGCAGTGGAGAGAATCTAAAACGCAAGCGGGTTTTTAGTGAAGTCGTCTAGGCGATTATGCACTGCGCGTTCGTCCTCTTGAATCCAGCGGAGACGAGCCAGAATGTCGGTCTTAGCGACTTCAACACCACGCGTAAAGGCGGGGTTGCTGGTGAGCGGGTCAGCAAATTCCATGAATTTCTGAGCGGAAGCCATGTCCCGGATATAAGCCGCGGCAATTCGCAGATAATCATCCAGAGATTTGTCGCCAGTAATTTGTTCAATATAGTCCCAGTGACCGTATAACCATTCGTAAGTTTGCTCGCGGGTCTTGTAATTGCCCAGTAAATTGGCAAACAAATAGATGTGGTCCTGCGGACGAACAATCTGCTGATTTTCTAGTAAGGCCAGTAGCTTCTCAGTGTTTTTCTTGCCGCGGGCGTTCGTAAAGGCGGCCAGCAAATCGGATTTAATGTCCGGGTCGGCGGCAGTTTCATAGGCGGAGACAAACTCGTCATAAATACCCTCGGAAGTGGCTTTTAGCTTGCTGGCTAGCACCGCATAGCGTGTGTCTGGATTGATTTTGGAGAGGTCGGGATTGTACTGTTTGGCCAGGTTGGAGATTGTTTGTTTGTCCTCGGCATAGAGCGCAAAGCCCATTAGGAGCGGGCGGAGCTTGGTGTCGTTTGCGCTCTCGGAGAACTTAGCACGTAGGCCCAAGTGCTGCAGCGGCAAAGAAACAATTTGATGAACGAAATTCTGATATTCCTCCTCATATTCGCTTTCTGGCGCACAAAAAACTTTCAAATCGTTCATAATTGTAGCGACGATTTCCCAAATAGTTTCATTGTATTCGTACTTAAACTCCGGGAGTAAATCTAGTAAGCTAGCAGCTGAAACCAGCGGGGTTTTTGAAAGAAGCTGCCGGTCTATGAGCAGGCGTAGCCTCTGCTCCAGACTCTTTTTGGCGTATTTCTCCAGAGCCTGGTCAAACTCCGGTCCGGAAAGGTTGATGAGATAATGACCAGACATATCATCGGTAATTTTAGGCAGAGGCCACTTGGTGTCGTCTGTGCCGCCGTTCAAAAGAAAACGCTGTTGATAGCCGTCGGTAATTACCGGATAACCTGGCTGAGAAATCCAGGCGTGCATGAATTCTTTGACGTCAAATTCGGCGTGTTTCTGCAGGGCGGTCCAGAGGTCGTCTCCAGTAGTATTACCGTATTGATGTGCTTTGAAATATTCTCGCACGCCGGCAAAGAAGCGGCGCTTGCCCATAATCCGCATGAGCATAAAAATGAGATGCGCACCTTTAGCATAGACAATGGCGCCATCAAAGAGCGTAGCGATTTCGGCCGGGTCATTTACTGGCTGCTGGACAGCTTGGACGCCCGGAAGCGCATCACGCTTCAGCGCGGCATAGCAGTCGCCGGCAAAGAAATCCTGCCAGATACGATATTCCGGGTGAAGCTCATCCGCAGCTTGGTACTGCATGACCGTAGCAAAAGATTCATTGAGCCAAAGGTCATCCCACCACTGCATCGTGACAAGATTGCCGAACCACTGGTGCGATAGTTCGTGCGTGATGACGGTAGAGATGTATTCCCGGCTGCTCTGGGCAGATTTTTCGTCTGCGAGCAAACAGGCTTCCCGGTAAGTGACCAGACCCCAGTTTTCCATGGCACCGGCCTCAAAATCCGGCAGAGCAACTTGGTCTAATTTGGGTAAGGGATATTTAATACCAAAAAGGTTATCATAATAGTCCAAAGTATCCGCGGCGGTTTGACTGGGGAAGTCCAGGGTTTTTGGGTTCTGGTTCATGGCGCAGTAGGTAGTGACTTTGACGCCGTGCAAACTTTCGGTGGTTTTTTCATAAAATTTACCGCAAACAAACGCTACAAGATAAGTGGACATCAGTGGAGTTTCCTGGAAGCGAACAATGCGTTTTTTAGCCTTTTTGTTTCCTAGCTCCAGATTTTCATCAATGGTGTCATAAGTGATGGTTTTGTCCTCTTTGGCCGGCATATTGCTAATGATTGTGTCGTCCAAATCCGGAGTAATAATGGTAAGTTCAAACTTGGCTTTAGCGGCTGGCTCGTCTATACAGGGGAAACACTCGCGAGCATAGTGGCTCTCAAATTGGGTAGCGACGATTTTTTCTTGAACCTGCTCGTCGGTCTTAGGATCGGTGTAAGTATAAGTAGAAAGGTAAGCACCCTCCATGTTATGATTAAGTGTAAAAGTATATTTGATTCCAATGGTTTTAGCCCGAGCAAAAGTGATTTGGTCATCTTCCTGTTCATAATCCGCCGCGGTGCCGTCCAGGGTGAGACTGGTAATATTGAGATTTTTGGCATGAAGTTTGACAGTGTCTTTTTGCGGTTCGCCCTTGATAATAACGTGACCAAAAACCTTTTCGGTATCTTTGTCAATGTTTAATTTGAGATCGTAATGACTAGGTTTGAAATAGTCTAACAACCTTTCCATTTGTACCTCCTTTAACTTAATACTGCTTTGATTCTGCGGACACCAGCGGAAGAACTTTCCTCTTTAGTGATTTTAAAGTGGCCTAATACGCCGGTGTGCTCTACATGAGGCCCACCACAAATTTCGCGCGAGACGGGATTTTTGAAGTCGCCGATAGTGTAAACTTTGACCTTATCCGGATATTTTTCCCAGAATTGGCCGTGAGCTTTTAGCTCGTTTTTAGCGTAATCTTTGCCATATTCGTCATAGACCACCGGCAAATCTTGCGCAATCCATTCGTTGACCTGATCCTCTATCTGCTGTTTTTCCTCCGGCGTAAGTTTATGGTCAATGTTAAAATCAAAACGCATGCGCTCCGGGGTGATATTGCTGCCCATTTGGTTGATGTTTTTATCAATGTGTTTCTGTAGCGCGGCCAAAGTGAGGTGAGTAGCGGTGTGATATTTAGTGCTCATTTCTCCGTGGTCTTCTAGGCCACCTTTGAACATACCTTTGCTTGCGGTTTTGCTGCGGTTTCTTTGCTCCTCTAGGGCTTCATCAAACTCCTTTTGCCAATTTTTGCTCAGCGTGATGCCGTCTTTATAAGCCTGCTCAACGGAGAGTTCTTTGGGGAAACCGTAGGTGTCCTGAAGCATAAAGATTTCTTTTCCAGTGAGGCCGTTGTTTTGCAGTTTGCGCAGGACTTTTAGGCCGCGGCTGAGTGTACTGCGGAAAGCTTTTTCTTCTTTTTCCAGAATTTGTAGAGCCTCAGCACGGTGAGTAAGGATGCTGTCCGGAAGGTCGCGGTAGTTCTCTGCGATGAGCGGGATGATTTCTGCGAGGAAGTTCTGTGCGATACCCAGGTCCAGAGCTTTCAGAATGGCCCGGCGGATGAGCCGGCGAAGGGCATAGCCCTGCTGTTTATTAGACGGCTGTAACCCCTGCGCGGCTAAAAGATAGGCGCCGCGGAGGTGGTCTGCAATAACGCGCATTTCGTCGGTATTAGTGTCATAGGATTTACCAGAAATCTGTTCCAGCTTGTCAATAATAGGCTTCAGTAGGCTGATTTTGAACACGTCAAAACTGTCAATGCTGGCCGCGGTGATACGCTCCAAACCGCCGCCAAAGTCTACGTTTTTATGTTCCAGCTCGCTGAAGCTACCGTCCTGATTCCGCTTGTACTGCATGAAAACTTGATTACCGATTTCCATAAAACGAGCGCCGTCTGAAGCGGGGTGGCTCTGGCCGTATCTATTTATGTCCTGTTTGTCCTCGCCAAAATCATAAAAGACTTCAGAGTCCGGACCGCAAGGGTCGCCAATTGGCGTGGTGTCAATGCCACCGCCACGGGACCACCAGTTTTCGTGGTCGTCATAGAAGAAAATATGCTCGCCAGGTTTAATCCCGCGCTTGTCTCCGTTCTGACTGCTACCAATTTCAGCGATTTTGGCATCAATACCAGCCTTTTTGAAGACATTTTGCCAAATCTCTGCGGCCTCGGTGTCTTTAGGGATGCCGTATTTTTCGTTACCAATGAAGCAGGTGACATATAATTTATGCGGGTCCAGACCAACAACTTTTGTGAGAAATTCAAAGTGCCATAATATGGTGTGTATATAATCGGATGGACGCTAACAAAAAGCCAATAAGTGAAAACGTCACTCAGGCAATATTCCCGGGATATATGC
>CAZLAC010000030.1:2044-5865 GCA_964557405.1 uncultured Candidatus Saccharibacteria bacterium | reverse complement strand
GGCATTTTGTTGATTATTCTAGCTGCAGTGGAACTAGCTTTTTTCTTCCCGCTCATCAAGCCTGCCCCAAAACAAGAGGTCCACAACCAAAAATACAATGCCCAGATGAAAAAGCTCTGGAGTATTGCGCAGACCTCTATGAAAGAACGCAAGCCTCTCCGTGCGGAAAAGGCGTTGCTAACCATCTTAAAATTTGACGAAAAAAACGCCGCCGCTTACAACCGTCTGGGGATTTTGTACGCAAAAAGCCAGAAATTTGACGAAGCCATTGAATGCTTTGAAATCGCGCAGAGCCTAGACAACAACGCTTCCTCCCTGCACAACGCCGGCCTCATCTATCTGGAAACCGGCGCTTACGAAAAGGCCGCCATGGCGTTCCAGCAAGCTCTGGACATAGAAGGCGGCATGCCCGCACGCTATATTGCTTTGTCAAAGGCTCAGGAAAAGCTCGGCCAGCGCAAACAGGCCATTGAGTCCCTAGAGTCCGCCTATGAACTGGACCGCAACACCGCTACTTTGCGTCAAATTCTCGCTATCCATGAAGCCGCCGGAGATACAGAGGCTATCACCGCTACCACCGCTCGGATAGAAGCGCAAATCGCCGCTGATGCCGCCGCCAGGGAACAGGCCGCTAGAGCCCGCTCTCGCGCTGCACGCCGCCGTTCTGCCGTCTCCTCTACTCCGTCAAAACAAAAGCGCCCCCCTAAAATCTACTATCCGCCCTCTCGCACCCCCGCTAAAAAGCCCGCTACAACTAAGCCTGCCCGCCCCGTCAAACGCCGCCGCAAAGTTATTTAATTCTTGTCAAATCCCACCGTCTTTGTTATAATGAAGTATAGCTTGCTGGAGTCGTCTAGTGGCAATGACAAGAGACTGTAAATCTCTCGCCTTCGGGCTTCGTAGGTTCGAGTCCTACCTCCAGCACCAAATTGACACCAAACTCGAACTTTTATAGTTTGAGTTTTAATATACCTAAATTTATGATAAAGAGAATCATATTTGACATTGATGGAACACTATTAGATACGGACAAAGATTTCATTAAGACGTATAGTGAATTCGCAAAAAATGTCAATTTGAATGTGTCCGCCCAGGACATATACGGCATCATAGACGAATATGACAAATTGGACAAAAGAATCAGTAACGATGGTTTCGTTAATCTTATAAATACAAGATTAAATACGAATTTATCATTGGCCGATCTTAATAATTTTTTTAACATTTATAGCCATACTGCTACTTTACTAAATGATCGTACGGCGGACATTTTAAAAGATTTAAGCAATAATTATGAAATTGTAGCTTTATCAAATTGGCACGTAGAGCAACAAAAAGAAAGACTCAAAACTTGTAGCATATTAAAATATTTCAGCAAAGTATACGGATACGAAAATGCCGGCATGAAGCCTAACGAAGAAGCTTTTGCCGCTGCTTGTGATGGTCTTGATTATGGTGAAGTCCTAATGGTTGGAGACTCTATAAAAATTGACATTGAAACGCCGAGTAAATTAGGAATGAAAGTATTGTATTTTAGCCCTCATAAAGAAACTTGTAAATATGCTAGCATCAGCTCATTGGATGAGCTGCTAGATAAAATGGTTCTTCCGAAATCACCGAGCATATGATAAAATATAAGCAATAGACCATATGACAAAACGCCACGATAAACTAGACAAAATCATCGACGGCATCATTCTTGCCCTAAAAGTCGTAGGAGGGAACAGTTTATTTTTTGGCATCTTCCTCATCTTAGAAGGGCTTTCCCTTATCTTTGCCCCCTCAATCTTCCCAATTTTTGTCGTACTCAGCATCATGATCGCCTTTGCCTTCGCCATTGAATGGTTTTTCAATGTCTTGCGAAGCCCGCGCACCGTCTGGAACATTATTCAACGAATTTTTATCATCATCTTAATCATCGCACTCCTGGTTTATTGTGGATTTATGATTTTTGATGAGCTCTTCCGCTTTAATGTTGACCGCGTCATCGTTTGCGCTACTACCATCATTGACGGCACAAAAAATCTCCTGCACGTCTCTAAAACTGAGCATCAGCCCACCTTACGCAAAGTTTTTAGCGCCTTCTGTATCATCTGTATCAGCTACGGAGCTATCTACGGCATAGTGGGTGGAGCCGAAGCTAACATCTTTACCACCACCTTGCACGGCATCGTCTTCATCTTCTGTGGTCTCACTGATATTTGGCTCTTCGTTCGTGCTGGTCGCAAAATCTAGCGTAGCCACTCTCACGGCAAGATTCCGCAGACTTTTTCCATTTCCCACTTCCAGATTCTTCAATTTTGTGCTATAATCTATACGGAACAAGTTGCTGTGATAGCTCAGTCGGTAGAGCGCATCCATGGTAAGGATGAGGTCCCGGGTTCAAATCCCGGTCGCAGCTCCAGGCTTCGCCTTCCGCAGCGGAGCGTCCCAATGGGCTAACGCAGCTCCATTTTTTATGCAGAACCCTTCCTCCCCCTCAAACCTCGTCCGAATCACCGGACATTTTTGCATCTTAAAAAGCCGCTCCGCTAAAGACAAAATCTCATCAGACAAATAAACCCCCTCCCGCCACTCCTTTAAAATCACCTTATACCCGTAGTACGCCCCGGCCAGCTGTCCATATACCGCCCCATTCGTGTCTGTATCTCCGCCTAGTCCTATCACCCCCAGCAACCCGTACTGGAAATTATCAAAGTTCATTAGCCCCCACATCGCTATATCATAACAATCCGCCGCGTACCCGCCCAAATCTCTTAGAGAGTCACCTTTCTGTTCAAGAATCCTCTGGTGCCCATCCTGTATTTTCTCCAAAAACTCCACCGATTCCTTGTCCGTCACCAATTTCTCCGCCTTAGAGAGCAACCCTTCCTTATCAGAACCAGAAAGCAGCAAATACAGCGTCGCCGCCATCAGTTCCGTCACCGCTACCGTCCCTATAGAGTCATGCGTCTCCCTGCACGACAGCCGCGCCAATCGCAAAATCTGCGAAACCCCCTCCGCATACCCCGCTATCACTACCGGCGCCAACCTCATAATACACCCATTTCCCACCGAATCCGTCCGCGCATCATCCAAATGCACTACCGGCTGCTCCGTATAACGCGTAATCGCCGTATCCGTCTGCAGTCCTACCCCGTAACCCATCGGAAAATAACTCCTATACCCAGAAAACTCCCATTGGCAAAACTTCTCCATCACGTCATAAGAATCGTAGCCACCTTTTTCTAGCAAACTATCTGCTAGACACAGCGCCATAGCAGTATCATCCGTCCAAACCCCCTTTGGCATCTCGCTATTATCGTGAAAATGCCGCACCCTGTCCATCTCCTCCCGAATCGCCGTGCTAGAAAAGCCAAACTCTACCGGCGCCCCTAGTGCATCCCCCACCGCTAGCCCCATCATTGCCCCGCACGCTTTGTCTTTCATACCCCTATTATAACATGAAAAAATATGTTATAATAAAGAAATGAAGACCGCTGATTTTGATTACGATTTACCAGAGGAGCTGATTGCACAAACCCCCCTAAAAGATCGCTCTTCCTCAAAACTCCTCGTGCTTGATAAAAACACCGGTTCCTTTTCTGACCATCAATTCAGCGACATCTTGGACTTTTTGAACCCCGGCGACGCCCTTGTCCTCAACGAAACTAAAGTTCTCCCCGCCCGCATCTATGGCCACAAAAAGCACACCGGCGGCGCCGTAGAACTTCTCCTTTTGAAAGATCTAGGTCACGACGAATGGGAGTGCCTTGCCCGGCCTGCCAGCCATCTCAAACAGGGGTCAGAGCTCCTTTTCACCGCCGGGCCAAACTCCGACA
>CAZLAC010000030.1:0-1944 GCA_964557405.1 uncultured Candidatus Saccharibacteria bacterium | reverse complement strand
CCGACAAATCTTTAACTGCAGAAGTCACAGAGAAACTAAACGACGGTCTCGTCCATGTCAAATTCTCCTATTCTGGCATATTCCTAGAAATCCTAGAACACCTTGGCACCATGCCCCTCCCCCCTTATATCCACGAAAAACTAGCAGATCAGTCCCGCTACCAGACCGTTTATGCTAGAAACCTCGGTTCCGCCGCCGCACCTACCGCTGGCCTCCATTTTACCCCTGAATTATTACAAAAAGCCGAGCAAAAGGGCGTCAAAATTATCAAAATCACCCTCCACGTTGGGCTTGGCACCTTCCGCCCAGTCCAAGTAGACGACGTCAAAAATCACCGCATGCATACCGAATCCTACGAAATCACCCCTGAAGCTGCAGAGGCATTAACCGCCGTGCAAAACTCCGACCAAAAAATCATTGCCGTTGGCACTACTACCGTCCGTGCCCTAGAAACCGTCTACCAAAAACACGGCAAATTCCAAGCCGACCGGGGCGAAACCGACATCTTTATCTATCCTGGCTATCAGTTCAAAGCCATAGACGGCCTCATCACCAACTTCCACCTACCTAAATCTACTCTCCTGATGCTCGTCTCCGCTCTCGCCGGGAAAGACCATATCCTAGCAGCCTACCAGCACGCCATCGCGGAACGATACCGTTTCTTCTCCTTTGGCGACGCCATGTTTATTACGGATACCAGAAGGGAACCTCATGAAAGTTAAATATCAGCTCATCAAAACCGACCAAAACGTCAAAACCGCTCGCCTTGGCCAAGCCATCTTTACTGACGCACAGGGGAATCAGCAGGTCTATGAAACCCCTATGTTTATGCCCGTTGGCACCCAAGCTACCGTCAAAACCCTCAGTCCGGAACAGGTCAAAGCCACTCGTGCCGGCATTATTCTGGCTAACACCTACCACCTCTGGCTCCGTCCCGGTCCGGACATCGTAGAGCAGGCTGGCGGCCTGCATCAGTTTATGAACTGGCCCGGCCCCATTCTGACCGATTCTGGCGGTTATCAAGTTTTCTCCCTTGCCCGCAACAAGCAGAAAGACATCACCGAGGAGGGCGTCCGTTTCAAAAGCGAGCTAAACGGCGAAAAGCTTTTTCTCACCCCTGAAAAGTCCATAGAAATCCAAAATCAACTCGGCTCGGACATCGCCATGAGTTTTGACGAATGCCCGCCCGCTACCGCTGATTACAATTACCTAAAAAACAGCGTAGAGCGAACTTTAAGATGGGCCGAGCGCGGCAAGCAGGCCCACAAAAACCCGCACCAGTCTCTCTTTGGTATTGTCCAGGGCGGCCCGCACCAAGATTTGCGCCAATGGTCTGCCATAGAAACCGTCAAACTCGGTTTTGATGGCTATGCCGTAGGTGGCGTTGCCAACGACGACGAGTGTAAAGATGACATGTACAAAGCCATAGATTACTCTATTCCATATCTACCAGAGGACAAGCTCCGCTATCTTATGGGCGTAGGAGAACCAGTTGACCTCATAGAAGGCATCGCCCGCGGCATAGACATTTTTGATTGCGTCTCGCCTACTCGCCTTGCCCGCCATGGCAACGCTCTCATACCAGGCCTCCGCGAGACTACTCAGGGCCCTAAAGAAAACCGCATCAACCTCAAAAACGCCCGTTTCAAAGCCGATTTTACCCCTATAGACACCGACTGCGACTGCTACGCCTGCCAGCATTACACTCGTGCCTATATTCACCATCTCATGCGCGCGGACGAGACTTTTGGTGCTACGCTACTCTCTATTCACAACATCCGTTTTCTCATCAGACTTTGCGAGGACATCCGGGAAGCTATTAGGGCTGACCGTTTTGCCGAATTTCGCGACAATTTCTATAATTTATGATATAATCTAGAGAGTGCCGTCTTAGCTCAGCTGGTAGAGCAACGGTTTTGTAAACCGTAGGTCGTCGGTTCAAAC
>CAZLAC010000029.1:0-5982 GCA_964557405.1 uncultured Candidatus Saccharibacteria bacterium | reverse complement strand
TAGGCTTAGAGGAAGATTCAGAGGACAATCATGAACAATCAGAACCAGCGCCGGACCAGTCGCAAAGTTCCGGAAGCTCTTCCGACTAAGGACGACGAATCCACGCTTTCGCGTATCAAAAACAAAGTTTTCCGTAAAAAACCCGTTATCCAAGAAATCGTGCGTGAGCCGACTTCTGGTGGTATTGTTTTTCGGATGACCCCGGACAACAAAGATATAGAGATTTTGTTGATTCAAGATTCAAAAAATCGTTGGACCATTCCCAAGGGCCACATAGAGCCGGGCGAAACCGCCAAACAGACCGCTATCCGGGAGATCGGCGAGGAGGCAGGCTTGCATCATCTACAGGTCCTGACCTGGCTTGGGAAAATCCATTTCAAATATCGCCGGCTGGACAAACTCGTACTGATGACCACGCAGATTTACCTCGTCCGCGCCACGCTTCAGTCCGAACGTCCGCAAAAAGAAAAGTGGATGAATGGCATCAAATGGTTCCGCTTTGCGGAGGCATTAGATGCGATTGAGTATGAGGACATAGAGAAGCTCATGCTCATTGCTAAGAAAAAAATACGAAACGGAGAGGTATAAAATGATAGAAGAGTATCAGGAATTTGCCAGGGAAAAGCTGGGGTTTGAGTTCAACGACCCAGACCTTTTAATCACTGCCCTGACTCACCGCAGCTATGTCAATGAGCACAAGAAATCCGCCGGCGAGCACAATGAACGCCTGGAGTTTTTAGGGGACGCTTTGCTAGAAATTATCACCTCAGAATTTCTCTACCGGAACTATAACGAGCCAGAGGGTGTCATGACCGCTTGGCGCAGTGCTCTAGTTCGCACGGAAAGCATTGGCGCGGCCGGTCACGATTTGGGCTATGAGCCGCTCATCCGCCTTTCTCGTGGCGAACAAAACGGTTCAGACCGCTCCCATGAATCCATTGTCGCAGATTGTTTTGAGGCTCTTTCCGGTGCTATCTATCTGGACCAGGGTTTTGAAACGGTCAAGGAGTTTGTCTATAAACATATTTTGAGCAAAATTGACGAAATTCTAGAGGACGAATCCTGGCGTGACCCCAAATCCTATGCCCAGGAGTTTGCCCAAAAGGTAGAAGGCATCACGCCACAGTACCGCACTATGAAAGAGGAGGGGCCGGACCACGCTCGCACTTTCACTGTAGGGATGTATGTTGGCAAACATATTCGCGGAGTAGGGGTCGGCTCATCCAAACAGGACGCCCAAGCCTCCGCCGCAAAAGAAGCCATCAAATACTACAAAAAGATTGGTGCGGAAATCTAAGACTTGTCTGGCCCTGGCTGGCATCCATCTGGAGATCGTCTGAGTAGTCTCCCAGAGGGATGTCGGTCAGGGCCCAATGCTTGACTTTTTTACTAAAGTGTGCTATAATGAAGTTATAGGCTGGACTTTCCGGTCTAAGTAGCTATTGTTTTTCTAGTCAGGGGGTGAAAAAATGGCAAGGAAAATTAGGGAAATTTTAGAAGAAATGTTCAAAGGGTAGGATTCTGCTCTGAACAAATACGCGCGCGTCACTCATACTCTGTACGAGATGAACCTCTGGCGCCGGCTCCATTTGCCGCTTAGCGAAGTTGGTGCAACGGAAAAACGCTACTTCAGCACGCGCTTTCTCCACGGCACTAAGATTGACAAGGCCTCAAAAGAGGACCTAGAAAAAGCGTTTGACGAACTGGAGCACGCCGTTGGCGATGGTTGCAAAGGCCGTTGCCAGAGGCTGGTTGACGAGCTAAACGAAGCTCTGTGCGAGCTCGGCCTAGCCGAAGTTCAGCAACCGCAGAACTTCTTAAAGTGGCTTGTCAACGATTATGAGGTCAAGCGTGACGACAATGACCAGGTCGTTATTGAGAAGCCCTACGGTTTTGAAATTCGCATCTTTCATGATGCTGAAAACCGCAAGGAGTTCTGGGCCGAAGCCCAGGCACTGCTCAAGTCCGACCGCATGATGTCTATGCAGGACATCTGCAAAGTAGTTCTGCACAAAAGACGTCATTCTAAGCAACTTATAGATTAGGCCCCGCCTGGGGTCTTTTCTTTTTTGTGAAACTATGCTAAAATATAAAGAATAACACTAATTAAGGAGAAACTATGCTCGCGATTCGTTTGCAGCGTAATGGCCGGACACACCTTCCTGTGTACCGGATAATCGTCCAAGAATCCCAGCGTCACCCCCTTTCCGGGCGCGTTGTGACTGAGGTCGGTAACTATAACCCAGCAACTAAAAAGACCGTTCTGGACACGGAAAAGGTGAATTTTTACCTTAAAAACGGCGCTCAGCCCTCTACTCGGGTTGCCCGTATTCTTAAACTAGAAGGCATTAAGCTTCCTAAGTGGGTCAAAGAAGCCCCGCAGAAACAGTCTCAGGCTAAACACGCAGACAAGCTCCGCAAAAACCAGCCAAAGGAAGAGGCTCCAGCCGCAGAAGCCGCTGAAACCACCGAAGCTCCGGCCGAAGAAACTCCCGCCGCGGAATAAAGCACTTGTGCTATAATAAATATATAAAAACTAATTCTGGAGAAATCTATGGCAACCATTGACCAACAATTCGTAGAGTACATCGTAAAAACTCTCGTGAATAACCCCGATAAAGTAGAGATTGAACGCAGCATTGACGAAAAAGGCGTGCTACTATCCCTCACGGTAGATCCGGAAGATGTCGGTAGAGTAATTGGCCGCCGTGGTGCTACCGCACAAAGCATCCGTACTTTGCTTCGTGCGCTTGGCACAAAAAACGACGCCCGTTATAACCTCAAGATTATGAACGACGACGAAGAGCACCACGCTCCTCGTGAACACCGCCGCCCAGAGTACGAAGCATCGGTCGCGGATGATTCATTCGTGTCCGAAGAGACCACGGATGAAGCTGAGCCTGCAGAGGAGGAAACTCCGGAAGCCAGCCCAATTGACGACCTCGCCGAGAAAACTCGTGCCGATTTGGCCGACTTAGACGATTTGGATATATAAAAGTCCAATTTTCTACTTGACTTGCAGTTAGTGCTTGTGCTATACTGAAATCAGTTCGTAAGAACATAAGGCTAACTGCGAGCCAACTATACAAAACAAGTTGAGAGCTTTCATGTTCAAAAAACCACGTCCCTGAACGTGGCTTTTTGGTTTTCCATCCCTGTTGGCCATGATTCACCGCCGGGCAAAACTCCGACAGCGCAAGCGCCAGATAATAGCAAAATCCCCCTTGCATTTCTTGACATTCTGCGCTACAATAAAGTACAAGAAGCAGTGTGCTGTATTTTTGCGAGGCATCGGATGTGGCGAATACCGGTGTAAAATATAGCAGTAATCTTCGGCGCTAAAAGATTATCAACACTAAGGTAAGAGGTAAAAGTGAGTACTAAAACTACTGACAAAAGTGGTAGTCGTGTGTTTTTCACAGAAGGCGACCAAGCACTCCCCATCCCCGATCTGATTGCTCATCAGAAAGACAGTTGGGAAGATTTTATCAAATCCGGCCTCAGAGAGGTCTTTAACGAGCTCAACCCCGTGGACGACTACACTGGGCAGAAGCTGAGCCTGCGGTTCAAAGATTACGAGTTCCGCGCTCCTAAGCAAACCGAGCAGGAAGCTAAATACAACCTAGCTACCTACGAAGCCCCCCTACACGTCCAAGTAGAGCTAGAAAACAAAGTCACCGGCAATAAAACCGAACAAGACATCTTCTTCGGCGACTACCCCTGGATGACTGATCGTGCCACCTTCATCATCAATGGCACCGAGCGCGTGGTCGTTTCCCAGCTCATCCGTTCCGCCGGCGTCTTCTTTATTGCAGACAAAATTGACGGACGCAACTATTACGGCGCAAAGGTCATTCCTGGTCGTGGTGCCTGGCTAGAATTTGAAACCGCCAAAAACGGCTGCATTTACGTCAAGATTGACCGCCGCCGTAAAATCCCGGTTACTACATTCCTAAGAGCCCTCGGCATGAGCAAGAAGTCCGAAATCGTCAATGCTTTCAAAGACATAGACGACGGCCCAATCAGCTACATTGAGTCTACTCTGGACAAAGATACCACTTCCGGGCAGAGCGAAGCCCTCATTGAGGTCTATCGCCGTCTTCGTCCGGGTGATCTCGCCACCGTAGAAAACGCCAAAAGCATGGTTGAGCGTACTTTCTTTGATTACAAACGCTACGACTATTCCCGCGTTGGCCGCTTTAAGATTAATCAGCGCCTCGGCTTTGATACGCCCAATGACGCTGCGCACCGCACCCTTCAGATGGAAGATTTGCTGGCCATTATCAAAGAAATTATTCGCCTAAACAACACCCAGGATCCAGTTGACGACATTGACTCTCTGGCTAACCGCCGGGTTAAACTCGTTGGCGAGTTGGTCCAGCGCCAGTTCCGCCTAGGCATGCTCCGTTTACAGCGTAACATCTTAGACCGGATGTCTATGGCTAACCCAGAAGAAGTCACTCCTTCCCAGCTCCTCAACTCTCGCCCAGTTGTTGCCGCGGTCAAGGAATTCTTCAGCAGCTCCCAGCTCTCACAGCTGATGGACGAAACCAACCCATTCTCTGAGCTCGCACACAAGCGCCGTTTGAGCTCCATGGGCCCTGGTGGTCTAACCCGTGAGCGCGCCGGCTTTGATGTCCGCGATGCTCACCCGACTCACTACGGTCGTATCTGTACCGTAGAAACTCCGGAAGGTGCCAACGTGGGTCTCGTGCTAAACCTCGCAACGTACGCCCGCATCAATGAATACGGTTTCATTGAGGCTCCTTACCGCGTCGTCAAAGACGGCAAGGTTACAGACGAAGTCGTTTATGTTGACGCCAGCGCCGAAAACGACATGACTATTGCTGATACCTCTGTTAAATTAAACAAAGACGGCAGTTTCGCTGACAAATGGGTTTCCGCCCGCGTTCGTGGCGTCCCATCCCAGGTAGAGTCTAAATACGTCACCCACGTTGACGCCGCTCACAAGGAAATTCTAGGCGTATCCGCCTCACTTATTCCTTTCGTAGAGAAGAACCGCGTTGACCGCTCCCTCATGGCCTGCGCCATGCAGAAACAGGCTGTTCCTTTGCTTAAAACCGAGTCCCCAATTGTCGGTACCGGTATAGAAGGCGAAGTCGCCAAAAACACCTCCCAGCTCGTCGTAGCTGAAGGCGCCGGCGAAGTTGTCAAAGCCGACGGTGAGTCCGTCATCGTTAAATACAAAGACGGCGAAAAAGAATACAAACTCATTCACTTTGAAAAGACCAACGACGACCGCTGCTACAACCAGCGTTGCAAGGTCAAACGTGGCGAGAAAGTCAAAAAAGGCACCGTTCTCATTGAGGGCGCCTCTATTGAGGACGGTGAGCTTGCGCTCGGTCGCAACCTCACCGTTGCCTTTATGCCATGGCGTGGTTATAACATGGATGATGCTATCGTCATTTCTAACCGCCTAGTAGAAGATGACACCCTGACCAGCATCAACATCAAAGATTTTGACGTAGAAGTCCGCGAAACTAAACTCGGTCCGGAACAGGTCACTCGTGACATCCCGAATGTCTCCGAACACTCCCTGCGCCATCTCGGCGAGGACGGTATTGTTACCGTTGGTTCGGAAGTACTTCCTGGCGATATTCTAGTTGGGAAAATCACTCCTAAGGGCGAGCAGGAACTCAGCTCTGAGGAACGCCTCCTCCGCGCTATTTTCGGTGAGAAGGCTAAAGATGTTCGCGACACTTCTGTCCGCATGAACGGCTCTACCTCTGGCAAGGTCGTAGATGTCCGCATCTATACCCGCGAGCAGGGCCACGAGCTCAAAGCTGGCGTGATTATGCAAATCAAGATTTACGTTGCTGAAATGCGTAAAATCTCCGTTGGTGATAAGCTTTCCGGTCGTCACGGTAACAAAGGTGTGGTCTCCCGCATTCTACCGGTAGAAGATATGCCATTCATGGAAGACGGTACCCCCATTGACGTGATTCTATCTCCAATGGGCGT
>CAZLAC010000028.1:0-5986 GCA_964557405.1 uncultured Candidatus Saccharibacteria bacterium | reverse complement strand
CCAACGTTGTTTTTCCGGTCCCCGGCGGCCCCCAAAAAATCAAATTCACCGGCTCGCCTTTTTTCACAATCTCCGTCAAAATCTTCCCCTCGCCAATAATTGCGTCCTGTCCCACTACTTCATCCAATTTCTGCGGACGCATCCGCTCTGCCAGCGGTCGCCGATTCTCCGTGAACTCTGTCATATCTACTATTATACTATAAAACTCTTCAAATTACGCCCCGACTGTGTTATAATAACAACGTGTGGCTCTGTAGCTCAGTTGGTAGAGCAGAGGCCTGAAGAGCCTTGTGTCACTGGTTCAAGTCCAGTCGGAGCCACCAACACCATAAATCGGCACTCGGCCGATTTTTTAGTTACAACGGATTTTCCCACTCTACTTTGCCCGACCAAGCGTCAATTATACCACAAAGAGGAGCTTAGGGAAAGTTTGCCGTAGTTTCGGCTACGATATGGTATAATTAAACCATGAAAAAGTTTAATACTTCACCCATTTCTGGCGCGCAGGAATTTCTGCCCAGCACGCAGGCCGTTTTTAGCCAGCTCAAATCGCAAATTGCACAGGTTTATCACGCTCACGGCTTTCAGGAAATTGAAACCCCCACTATTGAACGCACTGAAATTCTCCTAGCAAAGGCTGGTGGCGACACAGAAAAACAGATTTACAAAGTCGTCAAAACCGCAGAAACTTCAGACGAAGCCGATCAGGCTCTTCGTTTTGACCATACTGTGCCGCTGGCTCGCTATGTGGTGGAGCACGAAAACGATTTGCCTTTTCCGTTCAAAGTTACCCAAATCGGTCGCAACTTCCGGGGTGAGCGTGCCCAGAAAGGTCGTTCCCGTGAATTTTATCAGTGCGACGTAGACATTGTTGGCCGCAATAGTCTGCCGCTCGCCTATGATGCAGAAGCTATCGCTACGGTCTATGAAGCCCTAACCACCTTCGTTAATGCTAAGATGGTCGTCCGCATCAGCAACCGCAAAATTTTAACCGGTTTGTTGCAAGCGCTAGCGCTCTCGGAAAAAGCGGAAGCGATTTTCGGTATTATAGATCATGCTGAAAAGGTCCCAGCATCCGTCACGCAGGAAGCTCTAAAAAATCTTGGCCTAGACGACAGCCAGCAGCAAACTCTCACCGATTTCATTAGTATTCATGGTACTGCCGATGAAATCTCTGAAAAACTGCAAAGCTTAAACATCACGAATGAAACCTATCAGCAAGGCGTAGACGAGCTCATCCAAATCCTAACGATTCTTAGCGAAAATGGTCTCGCCGGCAACATTATCGGTGATATGCTTATTATCCGTGGTCTGGATTATTACACCGGCACCGTCTTTGAGACCATCTTGCCAGATTACAAGGAAATCGGTTCTATTTGCTCGGGTGGCCGTTATGACAATCTCGCCAGCAATTATACCGACCAATCTTTCCCAGGCGTAGGCGGAAGCATCGGCCTCAGCCGTTTGTTCTATATTCTTCAGGAAAAGAGCCTCATCAAGCCGGAGATTCTTCAGTCTCATCAGCTAATAGATATGGCTATCATCCCAATTTCTGAACACGAGCGCAAATTCGCTTTTGACACTGCTAAAAAGCTCCGCGCCGAAGGGAAGGCCGTAGATGTCATCCTAACGGACAAAAAACTTGGCGATAAGCTTGCCTATGCCTCAAAAATTGCCTCTGCCGCTATTGTGTTAGGAGAAAATGAAGTGACGTCTGGCACTTATGAAATCAAGGAATTTAACTAATTGCGTAAACACCAGCTCTCCCAGCATTTTCTGCGTAGTCCTCGCCTAGCACTTATGCTAATTGGCCACACTAACATCAAAAAGCGCGATCTTGTCATAGATATTGGCGCCGGCTCCGGCGTCATCACCGCCGCCCTTGCCAAACGCTGTCGCGAGGTCTGGGCGGTGGAGCCAGACCCAGAAACCTTCGCCAGTCTGAAAAGAAATCTTAGACTCGGTGGCAACGCATCGCACAAAGCTAAAATTATCCTGAAGCAGGAGGATTTTCTGAAACTGGAACTGCCCAAAGGTCCTTACAAAATTTTCGCTAACCCTCCGTTTCATCTCAGCTCAAAAATCCTCCATAAACTTATTGAATCAGATAATCCCCCGGAGGCAATCTACCTCATTCTCCAGAAACAGCTTGCGCTAAAATTAATCAGCACGGACCGCCACTACACCTCTCAGCTTGGGCAGCAAATCAATCAAAAATACCAAACCAGAATCCGCTATCCCCTGAACCCAACTGATTTTACTCCACCTCCAGCCGTCCCCACGGTCCTCTATGAAGCTAAGCTTATTTCAGCCCAGCTTCCAAATACTTCAGCACATAGTCCCAGCCCCACCTCTGGTCAAACCCACCCAACGGCTTCTTGTCGAAATTGAAATACGGTAGGCCACCATCCACTAATTTATAAGCTTTTCCAGTATTAGCAATCACATGCTCCAGCTCCCGATGGTCCGTGTAGCAACTCTCAAACTCGCTAGACAGTCCAATCTCTCGCCCGATATTTAGCCAATACTCGTCCGTGATGTCTGTAATTTCTGGCGAAGTTTTAGAATCGCCGATTCCTTTAGAATGGTAATCATTCCATAGCGCCGTCAGCGCGGCGTGATAATACTCCCAGAACTTCCCCTCGTCCCGCGCACAATACACCGCCTCTGCACTTTGCCGAGAATAAATCGTCTGGTGCGCGCCAAACTCATACAAAAAATCCGTCACCCGCAGTTCGTACAGAATATCATGTTCTGCAATAAACTGCTCAAATTCATCCTGATGCTCCATTACTAGGCGCGAATAAACATCGCAATATGGACACATTACATCTGTATATTGGATATAGTGCTTTTTCGCTTCCGGCGAGCCAATCGTCGTCCCCTCGTCCCAAACACCCTCTCCAGCCGGCGGTTTATTGGACATGCTAAAAATTATCAGTGCCAAGAAAAACCCGCTCAAGGCCACAATCGCTAGTATTCTTATAATTTTCCCAATCATAGTTTCTCCTCCATCATTATAGCATAGATTTCCGGCCCTAGTTTTTTCAAGGTAAACAGTGCCACCACTACCGCCAGCGCCGTCACAATCCCGGACAGCGCCCCCGCAAAGCCGAGCACTCCCGTCCCGAACACCCCGGACAGCAGCGGCATCATCAGTGCCGTCCCGCAAGTTGGGCAGCCGGAGCCCAGTATCGCTAGCCCCGCCGCTATCCCAGTGTTTTGCACTTCCGCAGCGTTTTTTCGCTTTTTCCAGACAATCGCCAGCAGCGCAATTAGAATCGCCTGGAGCAGGGAAATGCTAAACACAATCAGCCAATCCGTGAAATTCTGCCCCACGCCAAACAGCCCTAAAAATGCATCGCCAATTACTTTTAACCCGTCCGGAAATCCCAGCGTAAAAATCAAATTCACCCCAGCAAGTCCCGGCGCTAAAAGTACCAAAAGTGTCCCAAAAATCACAAAACTTGGCACAAAAAACGCCCAAAACCGCAGTTTCCGCGTGGCTAAAACTAGCCCAGAAAACGCCATCTCCCACTCGTCCCGCCACTTAGAGAGTGACCGGCGAATTTTACCCCTGTTATTTCCTCCACTCCTTGTCATATCTCTATTATAGCATACCTTGCCAAACCCCAAGAAAAGCATTAAAAGTATTGACATTTTTTAAGAAGTATGCTATAATGGAATCATGAGGTGGCAACAGGGCCATCTCTCAACCGGGATTTTTTCCCGCGCACTCATAAGGGGGTAAGATTATGAGAAAACTTAACAAATTGAGTAACTCGTTAATCGCCATCACGGCCGCATTTGCACTGTTTGGCACATCCGTCTATGCAATGGAACCCGATGCCGTTTCGGCAGACGTTATAGCCGGAGAGCCTACCATGTCTGCAGAGGGATCTGTTTCGGCAGATACTCCTTCAGAGGTGATAAGCCCGGCAGAAGAGCCTGTCGCTACAGAGGAGCCGGAAGAGCCCATGATGGAACAGCCGTCCGCGGAGGACGTTGTTCCGGCACCGGAACCGGAGCCCGTAGCAGCAGAACCGGAACCTGAAGTGGCGGCAGAAGCAGAGGTCATTTCCGCAGACGTTGTCAGCAGCGATGTCGTCTTTGCAGAGGATATTGCTGCACAGGCAGCCGTAGAGGTAACAGCCTCAGACGATAACGCCAATTTTGACGGTATTGTCGTTGACGGTAAACCCGGGTCGGAGCGCCTGATGTCATCTGGCATCACCAACAGCGCTAAAGTTATGACAGACGGAGCGCAAATTGCTAGTTTTGGCACCGGCAAAAACGCGGAGTACAGTTTCTCTTACGACGCCAGCTACATCTGGGTTGTGGAGAAAAAAGGCTACACTTTTAAATGCCGTGTTCCGTACTGGTTCATGAACGCTTACCCTAAGGCAGCGTTCTATATCGGAAAGGGAAAAACGAAAGTTTCCATCCCGGTGTACAACACCAGTGGAAAGAAAGTCGTGACTAAAACTGTCACCCTCAACACGGATAGCCAGCTGTGGCTCGGCAACTATGCAGACGACGATAACATCGTTTGCCCGCCGTGGCTTGCAAAAGCGTTCAATAATGCCGTAAAGGAAGGCATCAGTAGCACGGATAGTGCTTGTCTGATTACTTACCTGCCGGTCTATAAAAACGCAAAAGCTCTGAAGGCCGGCAAGTGGACACTCACTCGGAAGATTGAATATTACAATTTCGGCAAGTACCGTATCACGACCATTGTTCCCACCGCGGAAAATCCGGGTGGCGACTTTGAAATCGGTTTCTAGTTGCTCACCAACCCAAACGGGGCCAGTACATCGGTCCCGTTTTTCCTGCGACGAAAAAGCCCACCCCTGTAAAACCGAACAGAGAATCGGAAAACCGAACAAACCACCTGTGGACAAAACCACAAAAAATTAGCAAAATCAATATTGACACAGAATTTGCCTATGCTAAAATAAGAGTAAGGATTTGGACGGAGTTGAGAGACGCCCAAGTCCGGGTGGGAGAGTGTAGTTATAAGGCTATAACAGCTCAAATCGTAATCTCGCAGTGATACGATAGGAGTTCTCTACCTAGAAATAAAATCAAAACGCATACGGGTTATTCAAGTGTTCTCCCGTTGCGTTTTGTTTTGACTAGAAAAACCCGGTCTTTTATGCTAAAATAGCAATACGGCACTGTGGCGGAGTGGTTACGCAGCGGTCTGCAAAACCGCGTACACCGGTTCAATTCCGGTCGGTGCCTCCACTACGTTCCGGCACCGGAACGTCCCAAGGGGTAAACGGTGCCTCCACTGATATCGGCCGGGTGGCGGAATTGGTATACGCGTTCGACTTAAAATCGAATGAGGAAACTCATACGGGTTCAAGTCCCGTCCCGGCTACCAAGCTTGCTATTTTTCTTGCACGTATTCCTTCAAGGTGACTAATTGAAAATTCATCGGGCTAACTTCTACTACCTTAGCCACAATGCTAATACGTACGCCGTCCGCTGGATATTCGGCACTGCCATCAATTATAAACACCGTACCAATTTTCGTCGTACCGTCGCTACTCGGCTCCACTACCGAATAAGCACTGCCCGGATGATTGACTAGCCCGTCAATTGAGACGATTTTTCCGGTCATTCTACCGTTCTGAATATCTTTTGATAGGGCCTGCATCCCGTCAAAATCCCCGTACATCACGCTTGCGTCTACCGCCCCACTCAGCTCACTCGCAGTCACTACCGCGCTACTAGTCTCGCTAGACTCAGAGCCAGATCCATTCTTAGACGAATTATTTACTACTACCACTGTCACTATTATCGCAACGACCACCACGCACACCGCCGCAATAATGCCGATTAAACTTTTTTGACTTTTTTCCTTTGCCATAAATCCTCCTTTTCCTCCATTGTAATACAGAACATCCCGGGCGTCAAAATTTGTCACGGGCTAGGGCTAGCGAATTTCCTATTGACGAACCCACGGATTTTTGCTAAAATA
>CAZLAC010000027.1:0-5989 GCA_964557405.1 uncultured Candidatus Saccharibacteria bacterium | reverse complement strand
TTTTGCTCGTTGTAATAGAAGCTGGCGGCAAGACCGCGTTCGGCGTATTCGTGCATTTCTTTAGTACGGATTTGGAACTCAAGAATCTTCTTATCTTTTGTAATGACGGTGGTATGGAGAGACTGGTAGCCGTTTTGTTTAGGCATGGCGATGTAGTCTTTTATCCGACCGGCCATAGGGGTATAGAGGGAGTGAATGAGGCCAAGAGTGAGGTAGCAATCGGTGATGTCGCCCACAATGATGCGGAGGGCGGTGAGGTCGTAGATTTCGCTGATGTTTTGGTTGTGTTTGGCCAGTTTTTTGTGTAGACTATAAACGGATTTGATGCGACCGGAAATTTGGAATTTGATTTTTTCGCGGCCGAGGAGTTCGGAGACTTCTTTGGTGACTTTTTGGAGGAATTTTTCGGCGGATTTGTTGTATTCTTCAATGAGGTTTTTGAGTTGTTCGTAGCGGGCGGGGTCAACGTACTTAAAGGAGATGTCGGCCATTTCTACGCGTAGGCGTCCCATGTTGAGACGATCGGCGAGGGGAGCAAAAACTTCCAGAGATTCTTTAGCGATTTTCTTTTGTTTTTCCGGGGGGAGTGCGTCAAGAGTGCGGAGATTGTGTAGGCGGTCGGCAAGTTTGATGATGAGGACGCGGATGTCGGCGCCGGTAGCAACGAGAAGCCTAAGCAAGTTATCTTTAGTTTGGGGAAGGTAAGTATCCAAATCGCGCATACCGGAGCGGGCGGCGGAAAGTTTGGTGACGCCGTCCACGAGGAAAGCGACCTGTTCGCCAAACTCTTTCTCAATGTCTTTGAGGGTGAGATCAGTATCCTCTACGGTATCATGCAGGACGCCGGCGATAACGGTGTCTTCGTCCATGCCCCAATCTTCTAGGATTTTCATGACGGCGAGAGGGTGGGAAATGTAAGGGTCGCCGGATTTACGGAACTGACTAGCGTGGGCATCGGTAGCGATTTTGATGGCTTTGTCTAAGCGTTTCATAGTTTTATTATAGCAAGTTGTTGCCAATTTATGTCGCTTTTGCTATAATTAAAGGAATTAGGAGGCAAAATGATTAAGTTTGATGAAAAATTCTTGGAAGAAGCGGGGCTGTCTGGCATGCCGGAGGAACAGAAACGGGAGTTCTTGCAACATATTCAGGAACAACTGGAACTGCGGGTAGGGGAGAAGATGAGCGAGAATATGTCCATAGATCAGATGGAAGAGTTTGACGGAATTATGCGGAATGACCGGGAGGTTATGGCAAAAGTGCTGAGGGATTTTGGCGGGGATTATCGGCAAGATCCGCTGTATCTAAAGGTGCTGGAGCGGCATAAGGACGAGGAAGTGACGCTGGAGCTAATAGGAGAGTATTTGAGTATTAAATGGATACAGACATACCGGCCGAATTATTCGGAAGTGGCGGATAAGGTAGCGGAGGAGCTGAAAGAAGAGATTGTGGCTGGACGCGAGAGGATTTTGCAGGGGGTCTAGCGTTTGTAGCCATTGAGGAAAGCTTTTGCGGGCATGCGGTTTTTGTTCTCGGGCTGGAGCTCGTCAATGATGAGAATGGTGCCGTTTTTGCAGTGGAGAGTGAGGTAGTCGTCTGGGTTTTCTGCGATGGTGCGGAGTTCTTTTCTGCTGGGGAGATGGGCGGAATGGATGATGCATTTTTTGCCGAAAAATTCAGCGGTGCTTTTGGGGAAACCTTGAAAAGCGCGGATTTCGCAGAGAAGTTGTAGAGCGTTTTTGTGTTCGGCGTCTAGGGGGGACATGGACTTGTCTAGTTTAGTGGTATAAGTAGGGGGGACGGGGGCAGTTTCCTGGAGACCAGGCTCAATGAGGTCAAGGGTGTCAAGATTGTAGTTGAGCCAGAAGGCTGCCAAAGTGGCGGCAGCATTATAGAGGTCGTCCTTGGTGGGCTTGTCCTCGGTGGACTGGGGAGTAGGCTGGTCGTCGTTGCCGTAGGCGGTCTGCCAATAGACGGGGCCGGCATCCATTTCTTTGACGAGTTTCATAATAGAGACGCCGTATTCTTGTTCGCCGTTTTTCATGGCGGTTTCTATAGGGGAAGGGCCGCGGTATTCCGGGAGCAGGGAAGGGTGGATATTGAGGATGCCCTCTGGTTCAAAGAGGTCTAGGAGGTCTTGTTTAATCATGACGCCAAAACTGGCAAGGATGCCGTGTGCGTCCGGATGTTTGAGCTTGAGCTCTTTTACGGTGGCTAAGTCGTCTTTAGTGCGGGCGTGAAAAATAATTTCATGCTGGTCTTTGAGTTTGTCTAGGGCGTAATCGGCCAGGGGGCCGTTGCCGAGAAAGATAATTTTTGACATATATGATATAATTATAACATATGAAGGTTGTTACAACACCAGATCCAAGATTGCGTCAGAAATCTGAGAAGATTCGGGATTTTGATGATTCTTTGAAAGAGATTGTGAAACAGATGGTGGACGCATCGCTGGAGTGGGAACAGGCGCATCCGCATGAGCTGTCCGTAGCGATGGCGGCGCCGCAACTGGGAATTTTGAAGCGGATTATCATCGTGCGGAATGACACGGAGGATAAGAGCAACACAGAGTTTACCGCGCTGATAAACCCCGAAGTAATTCGGGCGGAGGGGCGGATTCTGAAGGATTATGAGGGGTGTTTGTCGGTGCCGTGGGTGTATGGACTGGTGCCGCGGGCGGAAAAGGTGAAAGTGAAGGCGCAGTTGATAGACGGAACAGAGGTGAGGATAAAGGCAAAAGATACGCTGGCGCGGACGCTTTTGCACGAGATAGACCATTTGGACGGGATTCTTTTTATAGATAGAATAAAAGATGACCCGAAGGCGTTTTATCGGCTGCGGGACGATGGGGAATTGGAACTGGTGGACTATTATACGAAAATCAAGGGGAACAAGGAGATGTTCCCGGATTCAGAGTAGGCTGGTTTAGAGCAGGCTGGGCGGGTCTATGGTGAGATGGAGATTGGGGGATTTAGGGAGGGTGTTTAGCGTGAAAAGGAGGGTTTTGCGATTGCTGCTTTTGATGACGAGCTCCCAGGTGTAGCCTCTGCTGGTGCGTTCGTGGAAAGCTGGAACAGGGGTAGAAACGGTGATTTTTGAGTTTTTGCGGAGAAGTTGATAGTATTTTTGGATGTTTTTGAGGGTAGTTTGTTCGGTTTTATAGGTGAGGGAGAGCTTAGCGAGGTATTTGAAAGGCGGGAAGCCGGTTTTTTGACGTTTTTTGAGGAGGTAATCGGCAAAATCTTGGTAATTTTCGGTGATAGCGGTGGTAATGGCGGGGTGGTCTGGCTGATAAGTTTGGACAAAAGCGTTGGCCTCTGTGAGATGGCCACGGCCAACCCGGCCGAGAACTTGGGTGAGGAGGTGGAAAGTGCGCTCCTCTGCGGCGAAATCAGGGAGGGAAAGGCCAGAATCGGCCTGGACCACGCCAACGGTGGTGAGATTTGGAAGGTCTAGGCCTTTGGCGATGGTCTGAGTGCCAATGATGATGTCGTAATCGCCGTTTTTGACGGCGTCGTAGCGGTGGTCCAGGGTATCCTCTTTTGTATTGTCGGCGTCAAAACGAGCGATTTTAGCAGTTTTGAAAAGCTTTTTTAGCTCCTGCTCTAATAATTTAGTGCCAAAACCCTTATGAATAACGTCTAGCGCGCCGCAGGAGGGGCATTTCTGCGGGACCTTTGTCTCGTACCCGCAAGTGTGACAAAGTAGCTTGTAGGCGTCCGTGTGCAGCGTGAGGGGCAAAAAACAAGTGGGGCAGAGGGCCTGCCAGCCGCATTTTTCGCAGAGCGTCAGGGGTGCGGAGCCGCGGCGATTATGGAAAATCAGGGTTTGGTGGTGATTTTCTAGGTTTTTCTCTATTTGGTTTAAGAGAGGGGTAGAGAAATAGCGATTTTTGGTGAAATTTTCGCGGTTTTTGAAATCTATGACGGTGATTTTGGGACTCACGGCGGTGTGTTTAGCCTTTTCTTTGAGCTCTGTGTAGGAGTTTTGGTTTTTGGCGAGGTAGTAATCGGTGACACTAGGGGTAGCGGAGCCGAGGACGGCGGTAGCGTTTGCCGCATGCGCCATGTAGGAGGCTAATCTGATAGCGGAGTATTTAGGGGTGTTTTCCTGATAATAGGCAGATTCGTGGGCCTCGTCAATGAGGATGAGTCCGAGGTCTCTAACAGGGGCGAAGAGAGCACTGCGGGCGCCAATGATGACCTGGGGAGCGGGGTTTTTGAGGATGCGTTCCCAGATTTGGTGGCGTTCGGACTCGGTGAGGCGAGAATGGAGGATTTCAGGGGTAAATTGGTTGAAATTTTGGACGAGTTGAGAAGTGAGGGCGATTTCAGGGACGAGGAGAATGACGGATTTTCCGGACTCTAGGGCTGCTTTTGTGAGGACTAAGTAGATGTTAGTTTTTCCGGAGCCGGTGATGCCGTGGAGGAGTTTGGTAGTGTTTTGGCAGGTTTTTAGGTGTTGCAGGGCACGGAGTTGGGCAGGGTTTAGGGGGATTTGGTCTACTTTTTCGCGGACGTGTCCAGCGTGCCCGTCGTCATTATCCCCCTGAACCCTGCCGCGGCGGTGCTTTTCAATGCCGGTGGGGAGGAACATGGCGGCGACCTGCGGGAGCGGGGCGAGGTAATAATCACTGAGCCATTTGATAGATTTAACAAGGTGTTCCGGAAGGGGGGTGTCATAGAGAAGGCTGAAGATAGGCTTGGTAGGGAAATCAACGGATTTGACGGTTTGATGGACGATGCCGGTGACGGTTTGGCGGCCGAGGGGGATGCGGACGATGGAGCCGATTTTGAGCTTTTTGGTGATGGCTGGGTCGTCTGGGGCGGAATAGGTGAGAATGCCGCAATCTTGGCGGAAAAGTTTGCAGGGGATGACCTCGTAGTACATAGAACTATTATAGCATGTTGTAATTTTGACTTGCGGGAAAGGCGGAGGGGGAGTATAATTGAAGAAGACTAAGAGAGGTTTGTAGATGTTAGATGTTTTTATTACGTCCCGTGTGCGCAGGAAAATACTGGTGGTGTTTGCGAAGTATCCGGATTTTAAGACCCATACGCGGGCGCTTTCTAAGTTGATTAAAGAGGACCCGGGCAATATTCAGAGAGAGCTGAAGCGGCTGGAAAAAGGGAAGTTCCTGATTGTGACAAAAAAAGGAAATACGAACATCTACCAGACAAATAAACAGTTTCCGATTCTGAAAGAGTTACAGAGTATGGTGATAAAAAGTCAGCAGATGTCGGCGGCGAATCGGGCGGCGCGGACAGGGGCGCGGCCGGGGAGTCCGGCGGGGCCAGGAACTGGAAAAACCATTGGCTAGAATGGCCGTGTGAGGTGATATGGGGCTGTTTGAGAGGCTTTTAAGCAAAAGAGGTATAAGTAGTGGGTTTTTGGACCCGAAGTACCCAGAGGGGCTCTCAGGGGCTTCTGAGGGGGTTTTTGACGGGGGCTTTGAGCGGTTTTTTGAGCGGCTGCCGGACGTACGGAAGGCTTGTGAGCGGTTGTGCCAGGCGGCGGACCGAGGAGAAAAGGTGCTGATTTACGGGGATTATGACGTAGACGGGGTGACGGCGAGTGCGTTAATGCAGGAGATTCTGGTGAGAATTGGGGTGCCGGCGGAGCGGATTTTTGTGATGCTGCCGGACAGGTTTAAAGACGGATACGGGATGAGTAAGAGGTGTATCACGCGGGCAAAGGAGCTGGCGGTGGGGCTGGTGGTAACAGTGGACTGCGGGAGTAGTAATGGAGATATTATTGCTGAACTGGCTGCGGCCGGGATAGAGACAGTGGTGACAGATCACCATGCGATTATCACGGATTTGCCGCCGGCGGTAGCGGTGGTGAACCCGCAAAGGGGCACGGATACTGACTTACAACAGTTGTGCGGGGCGGGAGTAGCGTTTATGGTGGCGGGGGAGCTGGTGCGAATGGGGCGAATACCAGAGGGGCAGGAAAAGTGGCTGTTAGACCTAGCGGCGATTGGGACGAT
>CAZLAC010000026.1:0-6027 GCA_964557405.1 uncultured Candidatus Saccharibacteria bacterium | reverse complement strand
GGACCTCGTCAAGGCTATGGACGAATACTTTGACATCCCTGAGCACGATTTGGACAAACCATTCCTCATGCCAATTGAGGACGTCTTCTCCATCAAGGGTCGTGGCACCGTTGCTACCGGCCGTATTGAGCAGGGCGTTGTCAAATTGAACGACGAAGTTGAAATCGTAGGTCTCCGTGAGACTCAGAAGTCCGTTGTGACCGGTATTGAGGCCTTCCACAAGACTCTTGATCAGGGTCAAGCTGGTGATAACGCAGGTCTCTTGCTCCGTGGTATTGAGCGCGAACAGATTGAGCGCGGTCAGGTGATTGCCGCTCCTGGTTCCATCACTCCGCACACTGAATTTGAGGGCGAAGTTTACATCCTCAAGAAAGAGGAAGGTGGTCGTCATACACCATTCTCTAAGGGTTACAAGCCTCAGTTCTACTTCCGTACCACCGATGTTACCGGTGAGGTAGAGCTCCCGGCCGACAAGGAAATCGTCATGCCTGGCGATACCGTCACCTTCAAGGTGAAACTCCTTGCTCCAATTGCTATGAACAACAACGACCGCTTCGCTATCCGCGAAGGTGGCAAGACCGTTGGTTCTGGTGTCATCACCAAAATCATCAAATAGTTGCACCAAGCAGCAAAATCCCCCGAGCAATCGGGGGATTTTTGTAGCTATCCTTGCCATAAAAATCAATTTATGCTATACTTATCTTACTAATTATTAACATTAGGCTAGAAAAACTCCATTCTTCCGAGGTTATCTAGCTAGAAAGGAACCATTTCTATGGCAGAAGCCAAGAAAACTACCAAAAACCAGGGTACTGGTCTCACTATCCGTATCCGCCTCAAAGCTTATGATCATCGCGTGATTGATCTTAGCGCTAAGCAAATCGTGGACACCGCTATCCGCACCGGCGCCTCCGTTTCCGGTCCAGTGCCTCTCCCGACCAAGCGCAGCACTTTCACCGTCGTGAAGTCTCCGCACGTCTACAAGACCGGCGGCGAAGCCTTTGAGATGAAGGTCCACAAGCGCCTAATTGACATTTCTAACGCTACCCCTAAGACGATTGATTCTCTCCAGAACCTCTCTCTGCCAGCTGGCGTCGACGCCGAAATCAAGATGTAGACACATCGCGCATGCAAAATGCCCTATCTGTGGAGATACCTCGGACAATCTCCACAGATAGGGCATTTTGCATATGTAGCGTCTCATCTGGATATAGGCATAGCATCTGAAGCACCCCTTCTGGGAAGATTGTCCGAGGTATCTTCCTAGAAGGGGCGTTTCAGATGCTATCCACGTATTGACTTTTTAGACAAAGTGTGCTATAATGAAAGTATAACCGTTGTTTTTGCTCTACGGGGGTGGAGCATAACAAAGCACCTGAAAAGGAGGTGACGCTTATGAAGAAAGTACAGGACAGGCCCGTTGGCCTAGTGATTTTCACGGTTATAGCACTGCTGGTAATCGCCATAATTGCCTATCTAGCAATCAATTGGCTAGAAAAAGATTATCAGTCCAGAAATAGAGATGCGGCACATGAACAGCTGGTCAAAGACGACTGGCACCACCAGGACGACAGAGGCAACACCAACGGTGATGTCTTTGACTATCAAGTCTACCTGGTCGACAACGGCGCAACTGATGTCAAGGTAGCCGCCTATCGGAACCCGGACAACGGAATACAGATGTGGCAGTTGACCTGGCAAAAGGAGTGGCACAATCGCCCCTGCACGTGGAGCATCTATACCGAAAACTGCGAAGGTATCTACAACTGCTATTTGGAATGTAACGTTTCAGACGGACAGAACTTTCGCACCGCCGCCGATATGGGTGGAGAATATGTCTATGATTACTCCTCCGCCTTTGCTGCCACGGCAAACATCTATGTGGAGTTTCGCCGGGTAGTGGAACTCGCCGAAGAAGCCTCCGAGGATTGCCCTCTGGCCGCGTGCCAGGGCGGTCACTATGTGACCGATGACGCTATCTCATTCGCCGTCTGGCACGACATCGGGACTTGAATATATTCGTTTTACCCCCGACCTGGGCCGGAGTATCGCACTTCGGCCCTTTTTGTTGTATAATGGACATATGACATTTTTTCAGCGGTTTAAAAAACGCTTCTATTTCATTGTAGCTGGATATTTTCGCTTTTTTGCCCGGCACGCCCTGAACCGCTGGCATCCGCGGATTATTGCTATCACTGGCTCCGTTGGCAAAACCACTATGCTACACCTAGTAGAATACGAGCTCGGCAAAAAGGCCCATTACTCGCATGACGCTAACTCTGCCTTTGGTATCTCCTTTGATTTAGTGGGGCTTCGGGGTATCACCGGTAGCAAGCTCCGCTGGCTCTATCTCTTTATCGCTGTCCCTATTAAATCCCTCTATTACAAGCATGCAGAGCAGTATTACGTCGTAGAAATAGACGGTGAGCGTCCGCACGAGACAGAGTTTTTGGCCAGTTGGCTCAGACCAGAGGTTACGCTTTGGGTTTCGCTGGGCCGTTCGCACGCTATCCAGTTCCAGGGGCAGGTAGAGGCCGGTGAGTTTGAGAACGTGGACAAAGCCATCACGCACGAATTTGCTATGCTCCCGCAATACACCAGGAAACATATCTACATAGACGGAGACGTCCCCCTGATGAAAAAGGCCATAAAAAAGGTTCGCGAGCATCACCACATCACCGCCGAGGTCACCGAATGTTACAAAAAAGATCTCAAAAACTACGAAATTGCTCCGGACCACACTGATTTTACTATTAAAAAGACCAAATTTCACTTCAACAGCCCTCAGCCACGGGACCTTGCCATCCAGCTAATTATGCTGGAGCACCTCTGTCAATACTTAGGCGTAAAACTAAATACTGACTTTTCTGAGCTACCGCTTCCGCCGGGTCGTAGTAGCTTTTTTGAGGGTGAAAACGGCCTCAAAATCATTGACAGCTCTTATAATGCGCACCTCATCAGTGTTGCCGCAGTCCTGGAAATGGTCAAAGAAATGAAGGTTAAGCACAAATGGTTAGTGATTGGCGACATGGTGGAACAGGGAAAGATTGAGCAGACTGAGCACGAAAAACTCGCCGATGTCATCGCCGATGTCCATCCGGAGCAAGTTGTCCTGGTCGGCCGGCGCACGCACGAATACACCTTGCCACGTCTAGAAAAACAGGGCATCAACGTCTATTCTACTCTGGAGCCGGACGACGCTCTCAGCTTCATTCGGCAGCACATCACCGGCAAAGAAACCATTCTGTTTAAGGGTAGTCAATACCTTGAGTGGGTCATTGAGCAACTATTAAAACACCCAGAGGATGCCGCCAAACTTCCTCGCCGGGAAAAAGCCGCGGTGAAACGCCGGGCAAAGAGAGGACTACACTGATGAAGAAATTATACATCATTCATGGCTGGACCTATACTACTGACCCCTGGAAACGCACTATTGCATTTCTGAAACAATATGGTATAACTGTGGAAATGCTACACGTTCCCGGTCTCACCGAACCATCCAAAAAAGTCTGGACCATAGAGGACTACGTTAAATGGGCCAACAAAAACATTCCGGACGGCGCAATTGCGCTGGGGCATAGTAACGGGGGGCGGATTCTGCTGAATCTCTGCGCAGAAAAGCCGGAAAAGCTGAAACATCTCATCCTCCTAGACGCTGCCGGAATTTACGAAGTCAGTAAAAAACGTGACCTTGCTCGCACTATGAGCAAAAAACTCGCTCCGCTCAAAAAAATTAAACCTCTGAAAAAGGTCGTCCACAAACTGCTGGGCGCCTCTGATTATGACCATGCGCCAGAAAACATGAAACAGACCCTAGCTAATATGCTTGATTCGGACAAGAGCCTAGACGTTTCACAGGTAAAGACCCCGGCTACTATTATCTGGGGCGAACAAGATAACGTCACTCCGCCCCGCCAAGCCATAGAGATGCACAAAAAAATAGAAGGCAGCACCCTGATTCTGCGCAAAAATTGGAACCATGCTCCCTATATTTCCGACCCAGAGGGCCTAGCCCGCACGATTTATGCCGTACTAAAGAAGGTAGCGGGCTGATGTATTTTCTAGGGCAAGCCGGCAATTATCGCGCGCATGACATTTTGTGTCATACTTTTGCGATTGGCCTGCCGGGGGACACTAGTCGTCTGCGGGAACATCTGGCCGCTCGCTATGACACCGACTTCCCGCATACTGCGGTCTATCACACTGGTCGTTCGGCTCTGTCCGCCGCAGTAAAAGCCGTCGTCCCCAAAGATTCCAAGGTCATTATCACTAGCCTTACCTGTTATGCTGTCGTCCAGGCCATCAAATCCGCTGGCTGTGTGCCGGTTTTTGCGGATGCTTCTCCCGATACGCTGCATTTTGGACCGCACGAACTAAAAAAGACCCTAAAAAACTACCCCGATGCCCGTGCTATCATTGTCCAAAATAACCTAGGCCACCCCGTAGATATGGCTGCGCTGGAGAAAATTGCCCGGGAGCACAATCTGAAAATCATAGAGGATTTGGCTCACTGCGCCGGAGTTTCCTATCCGGACGGTCGGGAATGTGGTACGGTAGGTGACGCAACTATTCTCAGTTTTGGCAAGGGAAAGTCAGTTGACGTCATCGCTGGTGGCACATTAGTGCTCAGAGATACCACGCTTGCTCCCTGTAAGCAGCCCCGGAAGCGTCCGCGCCTCTCTGATAGCCTGCGGGAGCGTTTTTACCCACTTTTCGGAGCTTCTATCCGCGGTTTATACCATTTCTCTCTGAAAAAACACAACCTAGGTCGGGTTCTGACTGCTTTTCTTCTCAAAATCCGTTTTATTGAAAAGTCTGCCGACGCCGAACTGTCCTTTGCTCGCCGAGCTACACTCTGGCAATCTCGCCGCGCCCTAAAAATCCTCAAAAATTTGCCCAAAAACCGCCCGCCCATGCGCGATTTTCGGCTGGTTTCAGACCGGGAAAAGGTCTTAAAAGAGCTAGAAAAACAGGGGTACATTTTCCAGGACACTTGGTATGACTGTCCAGTCTCCCCGGAACGCTACTACAAAAAGGTACATTTCCCAGAGGACGAATGCCCGCAGGCTGTCAAGCTGTCCCAAGAAATCGTCAACATCCCCACTTGGTACAACAGAGACGACCTCAGAAATGCCTACGCCATCATTAAAAAGTACGAAAAGGAGGGTGCACATGACTAAAACAGAGGTAAATTCATCCGGAAACTTCCTGCAGTCGGAGATTTGGGCGGCGGTGAATCAGAAAGTCGGTCACACCGTCATCACCGAAGAAATCGCCGGTTTTCCGGTGCTGATGATTGTTAAAAATGCCAAACGTGGACGTTATCTGGAAATTCCGGGCGGGCCCCTGATTGACTGGGGTAAATCTGCCGTCGTGGAGCAGGTTTTTAATCGTATCAGAGAAATTGCCCGGGAAAATCACTGTGTTTTCGTGCGTTTTCGCCCGCAGCTCCTAAATACCCCGGAAAATCAGGCGATTATTAGGCGTACCGGCGCAGTCCCTGCTCCGTTCCATCTCCACGCCGAACACACCGTATTGATTGACCTGACCCCAGATAAAGACACTCTACTAGCTAACATGCGCCGCCAAACTCGCTACGAAGTCCGCCGCGCAGAGAAATTGGGTCTGACCGTTTCTCACGATAACTCCGAAGAAACTTTCCGCCGCTTTCATCAGATTCAGTCCGAAACTGCCGCTCGCCAGCACTTCATCCCGCCGACGTTGGATGACCTCCTGGCCTACCGTGATTGTTTTGGCGCCGACGCACAAATTTACACCGCCTACCAAAACACCGACATCATTGCTATGGGACTAATCCTGAGCTACGGGGCTGAGGCCGACTACTTTGAGGCCGCCAGCACCGACCTCAATCGTAAACTCCCCGGCGCTTACACTCTTCTTTGGCATGCTATGAATGATGCTAAAACACAGGGTAGAACTCGTTTCAATCTCTGGGGTATTGCCCCGGCTGGCCAGCCCCATCATCGCTATGCCGGCGTGACTACTTTCAAAACCGGCTTTGGCGGC
>CAZLAC010000025.1:0-6289 GCA_964557405.1 uncultured Candidatus Saccharibacteria bacterium | reverse complement strand
GCTGCTCAGGCCAAAGTAACTGTATAATGTGCTACCTGAACCGTATTTGCTCGCTAGTCCATCAAACTGGCTTTTTACTGGCACATACCACCCGTCTGGGCAGACACCCTGTACGGAATACGGCGTCGTGCTGCTACTAGACCCATTCATAATCGTAGTCCAGTTTACAGAACTGCGGTAATCTGCCGTCATCCAGCACGCCCCGTTCATAATCTTTGCACTATATCCCTTATAAGTACCCGTGGCTAGATCCGTCCCGCCCAGTTGTCCTACACAAGTCGGGCTTTGTACAGTATAAATCCCATTAGACGTCTTACTATAATTATACCCACTCACTGCCGCCGTTACGTTCTTTGCCCCGGCCGCCGCAATACTCGGTGCCGTACAGGAAATCGTTAGGACATTGTTCACTACGCTTGCACTCGCCCCGGAGCAGGTCGTTCCGTCTATCGTTGCCGACACCGTCCCAAAGCTCGTTGTGATACCCGTACCAATTCCCAGTGTCGTCGTAATCGTCACTGCCTGTGATGTGCTCGGTGCTACACTGTTCGGGCTAATGCTCATTTCCCCGCTCCCTACGCTCACCGCATAGGTCGCCTGTGTTCCCGCTGTAGCGGACACCGTCGTGCTATCATATGTGTTTACCACATTCACTTTTACATCGTACTCCCCTACTAGATTCTTTGGCGAAGATGAACAAGTATAGCGGATGTTTCCGTTGTTGTTGCTAGCCGTCACCGTCCCGGCACAGGCTGCGTTATTTACTGTCACGGTGTTCGCCGTTGGCGCATCTAAGTAATTATAATATGTTGCGTAGCTAATATCCGTATCTACATAGAACGATTTCTGTGTAGATAGATTCGTCTCCGACAGCGTCGTCACCGTAAAGCTTCGTACAATATGTTTGTACTCAATCTCTGTCGTTAGCGTCTTCCCGAACTTCTGTACGGAAAGCGTGATCGTATAACTTCCATCCGCTAAATCCGGCGCCGTACAAGTCACCACTAGATACCCATTCTGCGTACTAGTGGTAATTCCAGTACAATCCGTCGTCCCCACTTTCACTGTCACTGTTCCTAAATCCGCTGCTGTCGTTGCTAGACTTGTCGCTAGCGTAATCTGTGTCCCCGTGCTCTCAATATAGGACGGACTCACTGTCATGTTATCCTGCACTGCCGTATCTGCCAATGCCGTATAGAGTATTTCCCCGCTATACGTCCCAGCCGCTACCGCCGTATTTACATACGCTCCGTAGTATATGTCTATATCTTCCCCTGCGGCCGCCGTTGGCCCGCTGTCTCGCGCTAGAATATGGTCGTTTCCGTAAGTTGGCATCGCCGCCCATTTAGACGTCACTGCCGGCGTTGGTGTAGCGTAAGCGGAATCAAAAGAACCCGTTTGCTCAGAAATCACGTCCGCGGATTTCATCGCCCAGCCCCACGTATTATCAGACAACACTGCTGGATTATCAAACGTCCCCGCCGTTGGTGAAATATAAGCATCCGTTGTGTCCCCGCCTAAATACAATCTATTGTCATGATTAGCATTATCACTCATTGAAAAATACAGCTGATAGCCCGCTGGTGCATTCGTATAGATGTTCGTGGTCGCCAGCGTGCTGATATAGGTCCCAGAGGGTGTAGTAGAGCCTAAATCAAGAGCCACATCTGGCGCATCCACGGTCAATTCATATTGCCCGCCGTTCGTCGTCAAAGCCACTTGCTGTACCGCCGACGAATCTATCGGGGACATTTCCGGTGTCATGATACCCACCGCTAGTGTCGCAATCAAAACTACCGCAAAACTTGCGATAGCCACTTTTCCCGACCGAATCTGTTTTATTTTCATTACACCTCCTTTAGTTAGACACCCCTGAGGCGCACTTTTGCCGGAGGTACCCAGGACAAAAATGACGCCTCTAGGGGTGTCACAGCTCCGTTACTAGACTAACTAGGAGAAACTGACCCTAAAAGCGTCATTTTCTTCTCTTAATTAGTCATTAGTAACCTATATTACTAACTAATCAGAACTGTGACACATCTCTATTGTAGCACAGTCGCTCGCAAAAAGCAATACCTTTTTACAACTTTTTCCTCCGCGTCTCGCGCGTAAAGAACTTCACTCTATCCCCTACCACAATCGTCAATTTCTTCTCTGTCTTAAATGCAATTCCCCCAGTCTCCCCGGCTACGAGCTCCGGAACGCTCATCTTCTCTTTCTGCACGCTTTCTACCTCTACTTCACCTACTAGCTCCTTATTATGATACACCCGCCCAAAAATCCCCGGCTGAGCTTCTCCTTTCAGAATCTCCCCACCCGCGATCACTGCGGTCTTTTCCGTCCTAAACACCCCTAGGATTTTCATCTCCCCCACTTCTTCCTCTACTACCTCTGCGTCCAGTAAATCTTCCATCGCCGCTTTTGCATCGTCCAGTAGTTCATAAATCACCTTATAATTCCGGATTGACACCCCGTCCCGCGCCGCCATTTTACTGATATTCACCGGCACGTTTACATTAAACCCATAAATCACGGTATTGTCCCCTACCGCCATATACACATCATTTTCCGTCACGTCTCCTACGCCCGTTGCTACGATATTCAGCGTAATCTCTCCGTGCGTGTCAATCATCTTCAAAGAGTCCACCACGCTCGTCACGCTCCCTAGTACGTCCCCTTTTATAATCACGTTAAACACCTTTGAGTTGTCTGCCGTGTTCATCATCCGCAGAAGATCCGTAGAGGTGACATTGGCGCTAGCCGCCGCATCCGTCGCCCCCTGCGCATTGATCAGCGCTTGCTTCCGTGCGGTCTTTTCGTCCGGCGCCTCAGAGAATTTATCACCAAAATTCGGCAGCTCCTTAAATCCAGTCACCGTTACCGGCGTAGACGGACCCGCCTTGCCCTTTGGCTTCCCCTTGAAATCCAACATCGTCCGCACTTTTCCGTACGCACTCCCCGCTACCATAAACTCTCCGGTTTTCAGTTCCCCGCCGGTCACCAGCAGATTCACCACGCTACCTTTCCCTACTTCCATATGGCTCTCTATCACTAGCCCTTCCGCCGGAATATCTACGTCTGCTTTCAATTCTTCCAAATCCGCTGTCAACAGTATCATATCTAGCAACTTGTCCAAATTTGTCCCCTGTTTAGCAGAAATTGGCACCATCGTTACGTCTCCGCCCCACTCCTCCGGCTGCAATCCATGCTCAGACAAATCCGCCATCGTCCGCGGAATATCCGCCCCTTCGCGGTCAATTTTATTAATCGCTACGATAATTTTTGCGTTCGCACTCTGTGCAAATTTAATCGCTTCTACCGTCTGCGGCTTCACCCCGTCATCCGCCGCCACTACAATTACCACAATATCCGTCAGCATCGCCCCGTGCTGGCGAATTGCCGCAAACGCCTCATGCCCCGGCGTATCTAGAAAAGTAATCAATCTCCCGTCATGCTCCAACTGATACGCACTAATATGCTGCGTAATCCCTCCGGCCTCCCCCTCTACCGTCTTTTTATGTAGCAACGTATCTAGCAGCGTAGTTTTCCCGTGGTCTACGTGCCCCATCACCGCTACCACCGGCGGCCGTTCTACAGCCTTATCCGACAACTCCCGTCGCTCATTAGAAATCTGTGTCGTAGTATTTTTCTTTTCCAATTTTACCCCGGAAATCCCTAGCTCATCTATGATAATCTGCGCCGTTTCCAGGTCTAGCCGCTGATTAATCGTCGCTACAATGCCGTTCTTAAACAGCTCCCCTACTAAAGTCGTGACGGACAACCCAAGCGCCGTGGCAAGTTCATCCACGGTGATAGATCCAGCAATCTGAATTACTTTTTCTTGAGCATCCATAACCCCACTATTATATCACAGTGAGCGGTATTTCTCAATAGCGGCGCGCAGAGCGTCGTGCCCCAGTATTGAACAGTGAAACTTATGCTTTGGCAAATTCCCTAGGTAATCGTCAATTTCGTGCGCATCAATCTTCAGCGCCTCGTCCAGCGTCCGCCCCTTGGCCAGTTCCGAAAGCGCCGACGTAGAAGCAATCGCACTCGCACAGCCATACGTTTTCCAACGCAAATCGGCAATCTTCCCGTCTTTCACCTTTATGTACATCCGCATCTGGTCCCCGCAAATCGGGTTCCCTACCTGCCCCATGGCGTCATAATCAAACTTGCTTTCGTCCCCCATTAGATAATTCCGTGGGTGTAGAAAGTGATCCTTCACTACTTCTGAATACACCCAATCTTGTCCTTCCTGTTCGGTCATTTTTCCTCCATTTCTATTGTACTAATTTTTTGTAATCTCTCTACAATTCCCGGCAGCACTTCCATCACACGTTTAACATCTTTCTCCGTGCTTTCTAGCCCAAACGACCACCGTATTGACGAATGCGCTACCTCTGCATCTCCCGTCTTTGCCATCAACACGTGGCTCGGCTTTATATCCCCCGCCGCACAGGCACTCCCCGTAGACACAATCACTCCCTCCGCATCCAGATAGAGCTGAATTGACTCCCCCTCTGCCGCCTTAAAAGATGTGTTCAAAATATTTGGCAACGACTTCCCCCGCGCAATATCTGTGTTCAAACTACTTCCCGGCACCTCGTCCAAAATCCGCCGTGCTAGGTCGTCCCTCAACTTCCGCACTTCCGTGTCGTATCTCAGCCAGCTTTTCTCCCGTTTCAGATGCAGCAGTGCCGCCTTGAACCCGACAAGCCCTACGGTATTATACGTCCCGCTCCGCCGCTTTTTCTCCTGGTTCCCCCCAATAATCAGCGGCTTATACGGTGCGCCCTTTCGTACGTACAGCGCTCCTACCCCTATCGGCCCGCCAATTTTATGCGCAGAAAACGTTGCGTAGTCCAGCCCCAACTTCTTCACATCTATCGGCATCTTTCCCAATACCTGCGTCAAATCCGAATGCAAAAAATCTCCTTCCGGGACTTTTGGCAGGTCTAGCAGCTCCCCTGTCTCGTTGTTCGCCAGCATAAAGGAGTACAACTTTGGCTTTTTCTCACCTCTATATATCCGCGCCGCCTCTATTACTGAGTGATGCTCCAATGGCGACGTCTCTATTTCGTGCCCCTCAAACGTCCGAACCACGGTGTTATTGGACTCGCTCGCCCCAGAAGTAAAGATAACCTCCTCCGGTTCCGCATTGATCAACTCCGCCAACAGCTCCCGCGTCTCCTCAATTTCATTCATCGCCAGATGTCCCGGCGTATGCAGTGCCGACGCATTCGCAAAAAACTGCGTTTCCGCCTTGTGCATTGCCTCTATCACTTCCGGGAGTAGCGGCACCGTTGCCGCATAGTCTAAGTATGTCATTACCCCTATTATATCACGCCAAGTAACAAGGGCGCCAGATTGGCGCCCTTTTCGTTTAATAATTTAGCTCTTCAATCTGTTGCGGGTCAATCAGCTGCTGCGGTCCCGGTCCCGCGGTGTCGTTCCTGCCTCCGCCTACGAAAGCATTCCCTCTGTACGCCGGATCATCAGCATATTCACTCATTGGTGTCGTCCGCCAAATCATCGTCAGCACCACCAAAATCACAAGTCCTACTACCGCAACTTTCTGCGCTGTCTTGATTCTCCTTTCCGTCCTCCACTGCTCGTACTCATACTCTGTCATACCCATTTCTGCTGCTTTTTCAACCAAATCTTTTTTCATATCTTACCCCCATGTTCGTAAAATAATGAATCTAGGCTTACGCCCAACAACAAGTTTCGTCACTCAGAGCTAAAAATCAAACTCCAAGGTACATCAGCTCCGCAGACATACCGCTAAAGCCTATAATTCCATTATAGCACACTTTTACTAAAAAGTCAAGATTACCGCGCTCTTTCTTACCATTTCCCTCTTGCCAAACTAGCCTAGCCGGAGTATAATAAGATTACCTTCCCGGGTAGCTCAATGGTGGAGCAAGAAGCTGTTAACTTCGAGGTTGCCGGTTCGAGCCCGGCCCCGGGAGCCATTTTGGACGAGAGTCCAATTTTTTTATGAAAGTAAACGGCTCTAACAGGTTAAATTGGAGTCTTTTTTGTTGAATTTCGCAGTTCGAAAGTAGAAGGCGAAGAATTTGGTTTTTTATGGCAGGTTTAGAACTTTTTAACAGTTCGTCTGCATTACGGGCTAGCTTGAACAGATTAGATACCGTTAATTCCGAACCTTCGTAACTCTTTTCGAGCGCTACTAGTTCTTCATCGATTTCTAGCATGCGCTTTTCGCCTTTCTCGACTAATTCGTCGTATTTTTCTGGAGTAATACGCCCGTCTAGCTTGTCTT
>CAZLAC010000024.1:0-6446 GCA_964557405.1 uncultured Candidatus Saccharibacteria bacterium | reverse complement strand
TCCGGCGCTGGTTCTGATTGTTCATGATTGTCCTCTGAATCTTCCTCTAAGCCTAAGTTGCGGAAGGCCGTTCCCAGCACGCCGTTAATAAACTTAGATGAATTATCCGAGCCAAACGCCTTAGCGAGTTCTACAGCCTCGTTAATGGCAACCTTTGGGGGGACCGATTTTTGCTCCAGCTCATACAGACCGATACGCAAAGTATTACGGTCTACCGCAGCGATGGTTTCTAGCGGCCATTCCGGCGCAAGAGGGCGAAGTTCATCGTCCAGCACGTCCATTTTTTCCGCTACGCCGTGCGTAAGAGTGTAGACAAATTCGGTGTCGCCAAGGGCCTTTGAGTAAGGCTCAATGTTTTTAGAGATAATAGTGTCAAGATCGGCTGTGGTGTCGCCCGCCTTTGTCCGGAACTCATATTCATACAAGCTCTGGAGTGTGATAATTCTACCGAGGTGCCGATTGCTTGCCATTATTTACCGCTTTTCTTAGTTTTAACTTTTAAATGAGGGGTCTTTTTAGCTGTTTCGTAAGCTTTGACCGGTGATTTCTTATTAACTGCGCGAGCAAGCGTCAAGCGTAAGTGACTGCGGCGGAGGCCGGTTTTACGAGCGCTGCTTTGCTTCTTAGGTTCAGGCATTAAATGCTCCTTTTACTTCTATATTTATGTACTATATTATCACTTATTCCGGGATTTAGCAAGCGGATTTTATGAAATATGGTATAATGGTGGAAAAGTAGGGCGTAAGGCCCTTGTTGTTTAGCAGACGAGAAGGAGGAATTGTATGTGGTCATTAGTACAGGAAGGAAAAGTAAGAAAGGTGTTCCAGGACAAAGAGGCCGACATGGTCGCGCTGGTAGCGGGGGATGGCGTCAGCGCATTTGACGAGAAGTTGGGTATAGAAATCCCTGACAAGGGGCGGTATCTAACCCGAATGTCGGCGTTTTGGTTCAGGCACACTGAGAGCGTAGTGGAAAATGCCTTTATCAGTACCAACACTGCCAATGCCGATTTTCTGTCCAGAGCGGAGTTCATTGGGCGGACTACGCTGATGAAATCGCTCACAATGCTGCCGGTAGAGTTGATTGTCCGGGGATATATCGCTGGTTCGGCTTGGAAAAAGTATGCAGCGGGAGAACGGGAAATCTGCGGGGTAAAGCTGCCGGAAGGATTGGTCAATTCCGGTCGGTTACCAGAGCCGATCTTTACCCCTACGACGAAAGCGCCGGAGGGGCAGCACGACGAGGACATCACCTTTGAGCAGCTGGCAGACGAGGTAAAAGGCACAGTGAAACAGTTTGATCTGGAGCCGCACTACGTAGCAGACGAGCTGCGGAAACGCTCACTGCTACTGTACCAGAAGGCGGCGGAGTACGCTTTTGGAAGGGGGATTATTATTGCGGACACGAAGTTTGAGTTCGGGATTGACCGGGACGGAAAGATTCTGCTGGCGGACGAGTTGCTGACGCCGGACTCATCGCGGTTCTGGTCGGCGGCTAATTACGAGCCGGGACAGGAGCAGGATTCATACGACAAACAGATTATCCGGAACTATATTGCGGCGGCACGGGAACGTGGTGACACCAATATAACCATTCCGAATAAGATTCTGTCGCTCACCGCAGAAAGATACCGCGAGGCTTGCAAAGTTTTGGTTGACTGAATACCTCTCTTTCTCAAAAAGCGTCGGACTACGGTTTTTACCACTTAGCTCGGCGCTTTTTCTTCTTGAGCACTATTTTTTGACTACTATATTGACAATTCTAGCGTTCTGTGGTATAATTACCTTAAGAGGGGGTTCGCTGACGAATTTCTTGACATTCTCGTCTTCTAGGGCGAGATTTTCTAGTTTGGCGTGGTCTTTTAGGTCGTCCTTTGCTACCTGTAAGCGAGCGCGGAGCTTGCCGTTGATCTGGACAACGACCTCTACGGTGTCTTCTTCCAGGGCCTTTTCGTCCCAAGTTGGCCATTCATCGTCAGAATCCAGCTTTTCCAGCATTTCTGAGGCAAGATGCGGGGCAAAGGGTTTTAAGAGCTTAGCAAGGGTAATCAAATCTGCGGTGTCTGCACCCTGTTTGTAGAGCTCGTTGACATATTCCATCAGCGCGGCAACAGCAGTGTTGAAACCGTGATGGTGGAGGTCTTCGGTGACCTTTTTGATGGTGCGGTTGCGATTCGCAAGGCTTGCGGCATCTTCCTTGACACGCTCGCCCGGCCCGTCGCCGCCGAAGCACAGCGTCCAACAGCGGTTGAGGAAGCGGTAGACGCCGCCGATAGCTTTGGTGTCCCAAGAGGCGTCTTCGTTGTACGGGCCAATAAACATCTCATAGGTGCGGAGGGTGTCAGCACCGTAGCCAGAGTCAATCACGTCCAGCGGGTCAATCACGTTGCCCTTAGATTTGCTCATTTTCTTGCCGTCGGGAGCGTTGATATAGCCGTTATAGAGGAGTTTTTTGACTGGCTCACGGAAAGGTAGGAGTCCCTGGTCGGCAAAGAATTTACACCAGAACCGAATATACAAGAGGTGTGCCACGGCGTGATCCGCACCAACATAGATGTCCGTAGGCGCCCAATATTTAATCGCCTCCGGATTCCAAGCGTGCTTGTCATCGTGTGGCGAAGCATAACGCCAGAGGTACCAGGACGAACAAGCGTAGCCGTCCAAGGTGTCTGTTTCCCGAGTCATTTCTTCCCCGTCAATCGTAACGCTCAGCCAATCTTTGGCCTTTGCAAGGGCGCTACGACCAGATTTGTCCGGCTGGTAATCTTTTACCTCCGGGATAATCACCGGGAGCTGGTCTTCTGGGATAGGGTGCTCGTTTCCGTCTTTGTCATAAGCAATCGGAATGGGGCAGCCCCAGTAGCGCTGGCGAGAAATCAGCCAGTCACGCATACGATAAGTGGTCTTTTTGTGACCGATTTTTTGGAGTTCTAGCCAGGCTACAACCTGTTCGCGGGCGTCTTCGGTGCGAGTACCGTTGAAATGGCCGGAGTTAATCAGACGGCCCTCGCCGTGATAGCACTGCTCGTCTTTAGCATCGTCCGGCCGTTCAATCACCTCTTTGATAGGCAAATCAAACTTCTTGGCAAACTCGTAATCGCGTTCGTCATGTGCCGGAACGGCCATAATTGCGCCCTCGCCGTAGCCCATCAGGACATAATCGGACACCCAGACCGGCATATCTTCGCCGGTAGCGGGGTTTTTGACGTAAGAGCCGGTAAAGACACCGGTTTTTTCCTTGTTTTCCTGGCGCTCAATTTCGGACTTTTTCAGGGCGGCTTGGCAATACTGCTCTACTTTGTCGTGTGTGTCGGCAGTAACGAGGTCTTTTATCAGAGGATGCTCCGGAGCCAGTACCAGGAAAGTGGCGCCAAAAATGGTGTCTGGACGGGTAGTAAAGACCTTGATGCTATCAAAAGTAATCTCCGCGCCAACACTCCGGCCAATCCAGTTCTTTTGCATGGTCTTAATTTTTTCGGGCCAGTCTAAGGCATCAATTTCGTCCAAAAGTTCATCAGCATAAGCGGTGATTTTGAAGAACCACTGCTTCATTTTCTTCTTTTCTACCTCTGCACCACAACGCCAACAATGACCATTTTCTACCTGTTCGTTGGCCAGGACGGTCTGATCCACTGGACACCACCACTGGTAGCTTTCTTTGCGATAAGCTAGGCCCTTTTTATAGAGCTGCAGGAAGCACCACTGGGTCCAGCGGTAATACTCCGGGTCGGAAGTGTTAATCTCACGAGACCAGTCAATGGCAAAACCGAGTTTTTTGGCCTGTTTGCGGAAGTTTTTGATGTTGGTCTCTGTAGCAGACTGCGGGGAAATGCCGGTTTTTATAGCGTAGTTCTCTGCCGGGAGGCCAAAAGTGTCATAGCCAAAGGGGCGAAGAACGTTCATTTTCTGCTGAGTATAAAACCGGGTGAGGGCATCTACGATGGTGAAGTTACGGACGTGACCCACGTGCAAACCGGCGCCAGAGGGATAAGGAAACATCTCTGCTAGAAACATTTTAGGGGTGCTGAGGTCTTTTGGTAGGTTTTTCCCGGACGGGGCAGCCCGAAAAGTCTCCTCTTTCTCCCAAATTTTTTGCCATTTCTGTTCAATTTTGAGCGGGTCGTATCTTTCCATTTTTTAATTATATCACCTTTAGCCCGCCTTGTCTAAGGACTACTGGGCTTTTTCCGGTAAAATCTAGCACGGTAGAGGGGAGTTCGCCGCCGGACTTGCCCCTGATAATGCCGTCTAATTCCGGGAAATTGTCGGAGATTTGCCCGGCGGTGAAAGCGACGGGCTGTCCACGGCGGTTAGCAGAGGTGAGCAGGAGCGGGCCGGTGGCTGGTAAGAGCGCTCTAAACAGGGGTGTATCAGGGATACGCAGACCAATAGTGTCAAAATGGTCATAATAGGGGTGATGAAAAGCGGGATTTTTAGGGAGAATGAGGGTCAGAGGGCCAGGAAAATGGTGTCTAGCCAGGGCTTTTGCCTCTGGGGAAAGCACAGCAAAGTCCGCAATGCTGGCTAGGCTATCCGGTACTAGGGTAAAAATCTTACCGGAGTAGACATCGCGGTCTTTTATCTTGATGAGTTTTTTGATGGCCTTTTCGGAGTTTAGCCCGGCGGTGAATCCCCAGACTGTCTCTGTTGGCACGGCCAAAACCGCGCCGGAAGCAAGGGCCGCGGCAATTTTAGTGGGCTCATTAGAATCTAGTTGCAACATTTCGTTCCCTATTGTATCATATTTTTATGGAATTAGTACTGGTGCTACACAACATCCGTTCGGTCTATAACGTAGGGGCTATACTGCGGAGTTTTGAGGGGTTCGGCGGGAAGCGGGCGATTTTTTCGGGCTACACACCGTATCCGGGGCTGCGACCGGGAGTACTGCCGCATATAGCAGAGAAAATCCAGGAGCAAGTGGGCAAGACCGCACTAGGGGCAGAAAAAATGGTAGCGCTGGAATGGACGCCGGACATCATTGGAAAACTGCGTAGCTACAAGCGTCGGGGGTATAAGATTGTTGAGCTAGAGAACAATTTGCGTGATAAACGGCTTCACCCTTTGAATGAATTTGGACTGAAAGATAAGTTGGGCGGGAAAATCGTGCTGGTGCTAGGAGAGGAGGTGCATGGTATTCCAGAGGATGTTCGGAAAGAGGCGGACGCGTTTGTAGAAATACCCATGCGGGGACGGAAAGAATCGTTTAACGTGTCAGTAGCGGCCGGAATTGCGCTATATCAGCTGATGACTTAGTGCGTTTAAGCACGTTTAGACGTGGCGGAATTTGCGACGGGCAGTTTCAATCGCCCAGGTTTTTTTGTATTTCAGAGGTTCAAGGATTAAATCGTGGGCTGGAAGGTATTTGAGCTCATCCACACCAAACCCCCGTTTAAAGACAGAGACGCCATAAAAACGATGCTTAGTATCGTCCTCACCTACAATGCCCCAGAGGTTATAGCGGCCAATGCCGCGCTCACGGGCGTCGCGCATAGCGGTGAGATGCAGCAGCGGAGCGCCAGAGAGCTTGGTGCCAAGCTCGGACGAGACGCCGTAGTGATAAGATGCCTCATTACCGTAGAAAATCATGAAGTTTTGGGCCAAGATTTCGCCTTCGTATTTAGCAGTATAGAGTACAGCCTCCCCATGAGGCGCAAAAGCGGCAAACTGCTTGGTCAGGAAATCTTCTGAAAACTCTACAAAATCGTGGCGGCGGGCAGTTTGGAGCTGAATCTGATAAAATTCGTGGATGTCTGCTGGGTCAGTGGACTTTTCTACGGTGATATGGTTTTTTTCGGCCTTTCTAAGGGCGCGGCGGAGACGTTGGCGCATGCCAGCCATAATTTCCTCCTCGGTTTTGGTCAAATCTAGGACACCGGCGTATTCTACGGAGAGGTACATCGGGGCCTTTTTGAGCCCCAGCTGCCGGAAGAGACGCTCGGAACTGTCAGAGAGCTCTAATTGTGGACGGACGCGCACAAAAACACAGTGGTGCGCTTTCCCCTGTTCTCTAATGTCATCAAAGATTTTTTGAACGAGTTTTTGGTTTTTCCAGTCTAAGATTGGTCCGCCAGCAATCGCCAAATGACGACCGCGCCGAGCGTGTTCAACAACCCCGGCATAGGCGGCGGCGATTTTGCCATTGTCCTCTACGGCAATCCGGCGGACGATTTCGTTGCCACGACTCTGATAAAACTCATAAAAATCCCAGGATTGGAGGAAATTGGCCTCTTTGTGGCTAGTGACAAACTTGTCCCAATCAGACTTGCTTTCGGCGGTGATGATTTTCATAAATGTCTCCTTTTTTTACGCACGGTTTCTATTAGCTTGACTTTTTGGTATTTTATTTTGTGAATAATGATGTCTTGGGCGGGGATGTATTCGGTCACGGTGCCGCCAAAGCCGGTTTTGAAAGTAGTCACGCCGGCATAGCGATGATGGGGCTGG
>CAZLAC010000023.1:238-6907 GCA_964557405.1 uncultured Candidatus Saccharibacteria bacterium | reverse complement strand
GTGGCATCCGGGAAAGGACGGCGTTTGGCGTTTTCGGCGGCGACAATGTAGATGACGCTAAAGGCGATTAAAAGCACAAGCGTGGTAGAAACCATGTTGATGAGAACGATTTTGTTGCGGAGTTTTCTAAACATATGAATCCTATTTAACGATTAATTTATAGCCAAGATTACGCAAAGTTTTGATAATACATTTGCTTTTTAAGGTTTTGAGTTTTTTGCGGAGGTAGGAAATGTAGACTTCTACGTAGTTTTCTTCGCCGATGGATTCCGTGCCCCAAACTCGAGCAAGGACGTGCTCTTTTTGCTGGACAGTGCCGGGATTTTTGATTAGCATTTCCATGATTTCAAACTCTTTTTCCGTAAGGGGGAGATTATTGAGAGTGTGGTTTTGGAGGTCTAGGCATAAATCTTCAAAATGGATTTCCTTTTCGGCCTGGAGTGGTGGGCGGCGGGTGAGGGCGTTTAGACGTGCAATAAGTTCCGAAGTTTTGAAAGGCTTAGCCAGGTAATCGTCTGCGCCAACGTTGAGACCTTTGATTTTGTCCTCTACCTGCGAGAGTGCAGAAAGTATGATGACGGGAGTTTTGATGCCGCGTTTTCTGATGGCGGCGAGAATGTCCAGACCGGATAATTTGGGTAACATGACGTCCAAGATAATAGCATCGTAAATAGGGCTAACGGCTTTGTCCAGACCTTCTTCCCCGTCTGCGGCCCAGTCTACGGCAATGTTAGATTTGCCAAGAACGTGAATGACGGCGTCAGCTAAAAATTTTTCATCTTCTACGTATAAAATTCTCATAATCGTTTCCTTGTTTATATTATATATTATATCGGCGGGAACTTAAAGAAACCTTAAAACCTTAAAAATGCTATAATAGGGATATGGAAGATATTTTAGACATTTTATCAGGGGTGTATTATCTAGCAACAGTAGAGGGTGACCAGCCGCACGTGCGAGCGTTTGACGGGGCGTGCATGAAAAATGGGGAGATTTATATTGGCACAAACTCTACGAAAAAGGTTTATCAGCAGATTTTGACAAACCCTAAGATAGAGATTTATAGCATGGACAAGGGAATTTTGAGATTTAAGGCTAAGGCATTGCCAGTAGAGGATGCCGAACTGGCGCGCGAGCTTTATGAAATGATGGGTAAAGATTCCAGCAAGGAAGATTTAGCGGTGCTGCGACTGACGGAGATTACTGGGACTCTGACGAATCAGATGGGTCAGACTCGGGAGTTTTAGTTTCGGGAGTTTTGAAAAGTTCGGCAATAAACGGCTGCTCTGGGTATTCGGCACGGTAGTCAAAATCGCTGCCGGGGACTTCAAATGGTAGAGCGGCGTAGCCCGGCTGGCGGTTCTGGTAGGCAAAACGAAGTTCGGGAATATCGCCGGTGCATTCAAACGGTTTCATGACGCCTTCTATGCCCAGCAAACCTTTGAAAGTTGGGAAAAGAGATTCTTTGGTGAACAAATCTTCGTCTGCAAAGAGAGCCTGGAGCTGCTGCGGCGGGAGGAAGGGACAGAACAGAAGATAAGAATTGGCGCATTTGGGGCAGTTGCCGCACCAGTGCAGGTGTTTGTTGTCTACGAGCTGTTTGTAATTGGCGACGTTGCAGGAGGAGAAAGAGAAGCCGTATTTTTCCCAGCATTTTTCGGTGAAAAGTTCGGCGATGCGGAGTTCGCTGTATTTGCGGATGGGGGAGCCCAGGCGAATGGCCGGAGTGATATAACGGCTGATATATTCGGCCATGAGTGATTCAGCTTCCCAAGTCTTAGACCACTGGTGTGTCACGGAAAGGTCGCCAACGGTAGTGATGGGCTCTTCCCCTTCGTGGCCGATGCTGGTGATGATGGTGTTTTGGTTGTTGATGATGGCCTGGACAATGGCGAGAGATTCTATGATGTAGGTGACGGGGACGTGGCCGTTGTAGCCGCCGGCTTGTTTTAAGTGGTCTAAATCTATGTGCCGGAGGGCAACGGAAGCTTTGAGTACGGGGAAATCAATCTGGTCAATGACTTCGGGATAAGTGTGCTCGTCACTGTTGGAGACGTACCAGGGGGTAAATTTGTGCCCAGCTTCCATGAGCATAGTGGCGGTGAGGAGAGAATCTTTGCCACCGGACTGCAGGGCTAAAATGCCGGAACCGCGGTATTCAATGTCTTCCATAAAATGCTCTTCTGATTTGATGGTGGGGGTAAAATGGGCGAGCTGGTCGCGAGTGAAACCGTTTTGATAGGCGAACTGGGACAGGCCCTCCTGATAGACCTTGTTAAAGAAAGCCGCTTGCCATTCGTCTATAGGGGTGTCAAGTTTGACGTTGGGAGTGGGGTGGGTTTTGAAGTAGGAAGTGCCAATCATAATGAAAGCTAGGAAAATGGCACGGTCAATGAGGGCGTCTAGTTCCGGTTTTTCCATGATGTTGAAACGGGAACCCTGAGGGGGTTTGGCAAACTGGACCTTTTCGCTGAAAATGGTGTTATCTATACCCTGGTAGGTGAAAGTGGCGGTATTGGTGTATTTATCAAAATAATAGCTCAGGAATTTGAAGTCATAAGCCGGGTTGTCCGGGGAGATTTGGTTGCCCGTGAAGGGCGTCTCCGGGGCAGGTTTTTTGAAAATATCTTTGATTGAAACCATTAGTGTAGCTCCTTGACTAATTGTTGATATTGTTCGCCACGGTCGGCGAAGTTTTTGAACATATCAAAGCTGGCACAGCCCGGAGACATTAGGACGACAGCAGGATTTTCTGGAGTGGCGTAGTTTTCGGCGATTTCTTGGGCGGTGGCAACGGCCTGGGCCAGGGTCTCCGTGATGAGGTATTTGGTGGGGTTTTCGCTTTTTGCTAGGGCCTCTGCGGTCTCGCCGATGAGAATGGCTTTGCGTAGGTTCTTGGCGCCAAAAATGCGGGATTTGAGGTCTCCCAGCGGTACACCTTTGTCTTTTCCGCCGGCAATTAGGACGAGTGGGCGGTCAGAAAAGGCGGCCAGGGCGACATCCGTAGCTGGGAAAGCAGAAGAATAATTGTCATCGTAGTAATCTACGTCATTTAGAGTGCGGAGATATTGGCAACGGTGCGGCAGGCCTTTGAAGTTTTCCAGGGCGGACTTAGCGGTGGTGAAAAACTCCTGAGAAATATCGGACGGATCTATCCCGCAGGCGACTGCGGCGGCAATGGTAGCGGCAGCGGCGTTTTCGCGGTTATGGTTGCCTGGGACGGAAAGCTTGACATTTTCCATAAAGTGTGATATAATGGAAGGATAGGGGTATTTTGTACCCGCGCTTTTTTCCGCAATCCGGCAAGAGTCCGGGTTGTTTTCGTAATAGATGCAGAAATCGTCCGGGGTCTGATAGGCGGCAATGTGAGATTTAGCGGAGACGTAATCGGCGTAATCGTCGTGGACGTTCAGATGGTCCGGCTCTATCCGGAGCACTACTGCAACGTGCGGGGATTTTTCTAGATCCCAAAGTTGAAAACTGCTCATCTCGTAGACGACAAAATCATCCGGTTTGATGCTATCTAGTACTTCCAGAGCGGGGACGCCAATGTTCCCGACGAGGTGGACAGTGTGTCCGGCGGCTTCCAGAATGGCGGTAATCATGGAGCAAGTGGTGCCTTTGCCCTTCGTGCCGGTAACGCCAATGATAGAGCAGGGACAATGTTCGTAGAAATACTTGGTGATGCTGGTGTGTTTTTTGAGCGGGCGCTTCAGAGGGTGGACAGAGGGGGAGCGAAAAACAAGGTCGTATGGTTTCAAATCTAAAGTGTTTACTTCCTCCGGGGCAAAATCGTTGAAAACAGTGGTTTCCTCGGAGCTGAAATATTTTTCTACGGCTTTTCCCTCTACACCGTAACCTAGGATAGCAATTTTCATATATATTATTATAGCACAGTGTTAGAATTTAAGTTGGTCGGCGAGAGCGGTGATGACAGGCTTTTCTACGCTGCCAACGGCCACGAGGGCGGTGATGTTGCTGCCGACAAATTCCCGGGCGAGCTCTACGATAGTGGGCTTGTCGGTGTTTTTGAGAATTTCTGGGACGGCGTCATAGCGATTGATTTCGCCGGTAAGGAAGTAATCGTTCATGTAGTGATCGGCGATTTGGCCAACGGTCTGAGCGCCCATCTGGTAGCGGCCAATGCCGTAGCTTTTTGCGGCCTCTATGTCGGAATCTTTGATGTCGCCGTTCAAGACTTTTTCCAGCTCTTTCTGAATAAGGGCAAAAAGTTCCGGGGCGTTTTCCTCGTTGACTTCGCCGTCAAAATCCCAGGAGGTGTTGTGAAAACCGTCGGAAATGCCAGAAGAAATGCCATAGACTAGGCCGCGCTTCCGGGCTTTGCCAAAAATGCGACTAGAAGTGGTGCCAGTGAGGATGTGGTTGAGGCAGCACATGGCCTGGAATTCCTGAGCGTTCAAATGGCGCGGAGTGACGAAGGTAAAGCCAAAGGTGATGTTGGATGCGTCCTTTCGGCGGATGAGAACGGGGTCGGAGGAGTGGAGGTCGTCTTCTGGAACTTCAAACCGCTCGCCTTCTTTTAGTTCCCATTCTTCCAGCTTGCGGATGAGTTTGCGTTTGCGGTGTTTGAGGTCTCCGGCGATGATAAAACGCATATTGCGGGCGGTGTGGGTGCGGCGGTAATGCTCGCGGATGTCTTTTAGTTCTATGTTTGGTAAAGTCTTGATACGCTCCTGCAGAGTAGGTGCGGACTCGCCAATGGCTTTCTGGAGACGCGGCCAGAGCAAGCGCGAGTAATCGTTCATGTAGCCGGTGAGTTCGGTTTTTACGGTGGACTTTTCGGAGTTGAGTTCTTCTTCGTTGAAACGCGGAGCGGTGATGGCGACACGTTTTAAATCTAAAATGCGTTCCCACTCAAAATCGGCACATTCGGTTTCGTAGCAGACGGAAAAATCAGATGTCCAGGCGTTGTGATAGGCGCCGTTTTTAGTGAAGTCGGTTTCGTAAGCTTGTTCGTCCTTGTATTTTTCGTTGGCACCAAAACTCAGATGCTCTACAACGTGGGCGATTTCGTAGAGTTCCGGGGTTTTAGCATAGCGGAGCCCGGCACGGAATTGGACTTTGAAATTCATCACGCTGGCGCCGGGGACATCAATCAGCAGCCCTCTAGCGCCGTTTTTTAGTTCAACTTCTGTGACTTCGTGTTTCACTTCTTGCGTTTCTTTTTAGAATTGGACTTCTTGCGTTTAGTGGATTTTTTCTTGGTAGATTTTTTGGTGGCGGGCTGTTTGGCGGGTTTGTCTTTGAACTCGTTGTCTAGGTTTTTGACGCCTTTGCTGATTTCGTTGACGCCCTTTTCGGTGCTGCCCTCGGCCATCTTGGTGAGTTCGGTGTCGTATTCTTCGCCGTCGGTGATGTTAGTGGCGGCGGCTTCCTGTTTGGTGACGGAGAGGAGAATACGGAGGACTTCCTCACGCAGAGCTTTTTGGAGACCATCAAAGAGTTTCTGGGACTCGGTGCGGTATTCTACTAGCGGGTCACGCTGGCCAACGCTACGCCAGTGAATGCCCTCGCGGAGATGCTGCATATTCTCTAGGTGTTGCATCCAGAGCGTGTCTAGGACTTTGAGATAGACTTCGCGTTCAATTTTGCGCATGGTTTCGGAAGTAAACTCGGCTTCCTGAGCGCTGTAGGCTTCTTCAATGGCAGAAAGAGCGAGTTTGTAACGGTCCTTTTCTTTGCGGAGCAGACCGATGCCCTCTATGAGATCGTCTTCAAACTGCGGGAAAACGGATTTGAAATCGCGAGCGAAGTTTTTGTTGACGCGGCTAGAGAATTGGGTGAGGTCCGCGGCGGCGTTTTTCATGAGACGATGAATTTCATCGTAGATTTCTTCCCCTTCCAGAATTTTCCGGCGCATGAGATAGACTACGCGGCGGTGACGGTTGATGACGTTGTCATACTGAACGACGTTTTTGCGGGAGTCAAAGTTGAAGCCCTCTATGCGCTTTTGGGCGGCTTCCAGAGTTTTGGTGACACTCTTGGTCTGGACAGGGGTGTCCTCGTCTACGCCCAAGCGTTGCATCAGCATAGCGATGCGGTCGCCCTGGAAAATGCGCATGAGGTCGTCTTCGCAGCTGACGAAGAATTGGGTAGTGCCGGGATCACCCTGGCGACCACCACGACCACGGAGCTGGTTGTCTACGCGGCGAGAATCGTGGCGCTCGGAGCCAATGACTACGAGCCCGCCGAGTTTTTTCACTTCATCGGTTAGTTTAATATCTGTACCACGGCCGGCCATGTTAGTAGCAAGCGTCACGGCGCCCTTTTCGCCGGCTTTGGCAACGATGGCGGCTTCGCGTTCGTTGTTTTTTGCGTTTAAGATTTCATAAGGGATTTTAGCTTTGTCCAAGTACTGAGCAATAAGCTCGTTTTTGACGATGCTGGCGGAGCCGACCAGGACGGGCTGACCTTTGTCGTGGTATTTTTTTACTTCTGCAACGATGGCGCGGAGCTTGCCGGCCTCGGTGCGGTAGATGAGATCGTCTTTGTCTACGCGGGCGATAGGGCGATTGGGCGGGATTTGGATGACGTCCAGAGAGTAAATCTGCTGGAACTACCGGCGAGGAGGTCAAGAAATACATTAACCAGGTTGCCTTTTCCGGCGCCTCCGAGTTCCTGAAGCAGTTTGAGGACGGAAAGGTCGAG
>CAZLAC010000023.1:0-228 GCA_964557405.1 uncultured Candidatus Saccharibacteria bacterium | reverse complement strand
GCTTTTGTTGTCGTCCAGAGAGTAAATCTGCTGGCACTCCTCTGCTTCTGTATAGGCGGTTCCGGTCATGCCGGAGAGTTTGTGATAGAGACGGAAGAAATTCTGGAAAGAAATAGTAGCAAGGGTCATGGACTCTTCTCGGACGGAAACGCCCTCTTTGGCCTCTATAGCCTGGTGCAAGCCCTCGTTGTAGCGACGACCGTGCATGAGACGGCCAGTGTGTTCGTC
>CAZLAC010000022.1:0-7074 GCA_964557405.1 uncultured Candidatus Saccharibacteria bacterium | reverse complement strand
ATCTGTTCCTTTTTGAAATAATCGCCCAGGGACCAGTTGCCCAGCATCTCAAAGACCGTGGTATGACGCGGGTCACCCACGTCCTCTATGTCCTGCAGACGCATAGAAGGTTGAGAATCGGTGAGGCGCTTCCCTGCCGGGTGCGGTTGACCCAGAAGATAGGGCAGAAGCGGCTGCATCCCGGAGCCGGTAAAGAGGGTAGTAGGGTCATTTTCCAGGACGAGCGGCGCCGGCGGAATAACCTTGTGCCCACGCTCCTCTTGGAATTGTAAGAATTTTTGACGAATTTCTGATGCGTTCATAGGGATAATTATAGCATAGCTGAGGCGTAGCTGGTAGGTCTTGACTTTTTATATAAAGTGTGCTATAATGAAAAGATAGGTGGTTTTTGACGCCTGTGATATAATATATATCATACTGTTGTGCGGCTAAAAGCCGCGGTTCTTTTGAGAAAGGTAGGTACGCGTATGAGAATGAGAATTGTACGAAAAATTGTTACTGCAGTTTTAGCCCTATGTATGGTGATGGGGCTGTCGGTATCGGCGCACGCGGAGACGCAGTGGGTTTATCCTCCGGGAATAAACTACGGCTCTCTGGTGCAGGTAGCCGGGATGTCCGGACCGAATGGTGAGGCGGTGTTCTATGAACCGGGGACGGGTAGTTATTATTACTTCGTCTATCAGCAGCCGGCAACTCAGCCGACCGCGCCGCCGGTTTCTACAACACCCAGCTATACCAGCGGGCAGATACCGGTTGGATCTTCCGGAACTTCCGGGACGAGCAACAAGCTCTTTGATGAGGCAAAGAAGAAGGCCAACGAGCTGAAGGACTGGGCAAAGGACAAGAAATACAGCGTGACGGTGTCTGATATGATGGACAGCGATACGCTGGTACAGAAAAATCTGCACTTCATGAATAAGTCCGGGCGAAACTATATGGACGTGTTTATGGAAGTAGAGAAAAAGGGAGACAAGTACGAGACCCGGTATTGGGTGGGAAACACGACTTATTCCCTGGACAGCATCAAGGATGCGTTGAAAAAGTATAAAGATAACTAACCTACAGCACCTTTGAAAAAATGGGTGACCGCGATGGCCGCCCTTTTTTCGTTGTGATATTTGATGATGCTATTTAATGACACCGCCGCCTAGACAGATTTTAGCATCTTCCCCGCCGTAGAGAACGGCAGATTGACCAGAAGCTGGTTTTTTGATGCGGTCTTTAAAAATTAGTTTAGTGCCAGTGAGCTCGGCGGGAATGAGCTCGGCGCGATGACGGAGTCTTGCGTAGACAATCTGGGCTTTCTGGCGCAGGATTATATCTTCTAGTTCTAGCTCATTCGTCCAAAGGTCTGCGTGGTTTAAGTTTTTGCTAACATAGACAATATTATTTTTTATGTCTTTCTTTACCACATAATATGGCAATCCGCCACCAATTTCTAGGCCGTGGCGCTGGCCAATGGTATAGAAAATTGCGCCTTCGTGGTAGCCCAAAATCTCGCCAGTTTGAGCATCTTTGATGGCTCCAGGAGTCTCCGGGAAATACTGGCGTAGAAAATCTTTCATACCGACTTCCCCGACAAAACATACGCCCATAGATTCCTTTTTATAGGCATTGTGCAGGCCGTATTTTTCTGCTAACTTTTTTACGTCTGGTTTGTACATATTTCCAACTGGGAACAGAGTATGTTCAATGGCGTCCTGGCTAATACGGTAGAGAAAATAAGTTTGGTCTTTATTGCCGTCTTTGGCGCGGAGAAGGTTTTTCCCGTCTGTCTGAGCGTAGTGGCCAGTAGCGATTTTATCAGCGCCCTTTTCCCGTGCAACATCATAAAAAAGTTTGAATTTGATTTCTTGGTTACACATGATGTCGGGATTAGGCGTGCGGCCTTTTTGAAACTCAGACAACATATAATCTACGACTTTATTTTTATATTCTGCCTCAAAATCAAAAACTAAAAAGTCAATACCGAGTTTTACGGCAACACGTTTGGCATCGGCCAAATCTTCTGCCCAGGGGCATTCCATGCCCGGAAGATTCTCAGACCAGTTTTTCATATAAACACCCACAACATGGTAGCCCTGTTCTTTCAGGAGTGCTGCGGAGACAGACGAATCTACTCCGCCAGACAAACCAACAAAAACAGTTTCCTGTTTCATAACCCCAGCCTTTCTGCTTCTTCGTTTACAGCCTGGACGATTAACGCTCCTGCTTGCTTAATGTTGTCTTCGTTGTTTAATACGCCAAGTGAAATCCGGAGCGACCCGGCAATTTCTTCATCTGACAATCCAATTGCAGAAAGGACGTGGGATTTTTCGCCCTTTGACGCAGCGCAAGCGGCCCCTGTAGAAAGATAGACTCCCTGCTCTTCCAGCTTGTAAATTAGGCGTTCGGCGTCTATTCCTGGGAAACAAACTGGCACAAAATTAACTAGGCTGTGCTTTTTATTACCAAGAAATTGTGGGGTAATTACAGCATTTTTTAGTTCATTTTTCAATAGTTCGGCAAGTTTTTGGTATTTTTTACGATTGCCATTAAGATGTTCTTTAGTTTCCGTAGCGGCCGCGGCAAACCCCATCACACCGGGGACGTTTTCGGTACCGGAGCGAAGATTTTGCTCCTGGCCACCGCCTTTGACAATTGGCTTGAGCTTGACCTGGTGCGACAAATATAGTGCGCCTACGCCCTTTGGACCACCAACTTTGGCAGCGTTGATAGTGAGCAAATCTACGCCTAGCCGGGCAACATTAATGTCCAGGAGATTTAGTGCCTGTGAAGCATCAGAGTGAAGATAAAGCGGAAGCGAATTGTTTTTGGCGCGACGAGCATCCCGCTCCTGCTTGATAAGTTCGGCGATTTCTGCGATAGGTTGGACTGTACCGAGCTCATTATTGGCCAAGGCGACAGAGATGAGAACGGTATTTTCGGTAATTTTTGCGGCTAGGTCGTCCAGAATAATGCGTCCAGTCTGGTCTACGGCAATTTCTGCGTGCGGATGATTTTCCGCAGCGGCGCGGACGGCGGTATGCTCAGCACTGAGATATAGAATCTGCTGGTTTTTGTCTGCAACGGTAAAAGCAAGATTGATACTTTCCGTAGCGCCGGCAGTGATAATGAGGTCTGCGCCTTTTGCGCCAATAGTATGGGCGATTTCGTCTTTGGCTTTTTTATAAGTGTCTTTGACCTGCTTGGCCGGAAGATATGGAGCGGAAGGGTTGAAAAAGAGCTCCGAAAAATACGGTTCCATAGCGGCTTTTGCCTTTTTGCTAACTGGCGTAGCGGCAGCATGGTCAAGATAAATCATGGATATATTATAACATATATTGGGGATTTTAGTAATTCACCACGCAACAAAAAAAGGCGCGTCTGGCTCAATCCAGTGCCGCGCGCGTCTTTGTAGTATTATACACAAGTAGTTTTAGAAACGCAAGAGTTTTGTGGCATTTTCTGTGGTTTGAGTAGCAACTGCGTCTAGGCTCTGACCAGTTTTGTCTGCGAGCCACTGGGCAATATCTTTGATATGTGCCGGCTCGTTGACCTGACCGCGACAAGGCACGGGCGCGAGAAAGGGTGCGTCCGTCTCCAAGAGAATTCTGTCCAGTGGCGGGAGACCGTGGGGATAAAGATTAGCAAAAGTGGCTAAACCGTTTATGCCAATATAGAAATCGTGTTCCAGAGCGGTTTCCAGATGTTCCTGGCCATCGGAAAAACTGTGGACCACGGCGCGTTTTATGTGAGCGTTGTCAATGATTGGCCAGAAGTCGCGGAAGGCGGCGTCCGTGCGGACGTGGAAAACCAGAGGTAGATCATGCTGCTGGGCCAGCTCCAACATCTGTTCCAGTAGTTTAATCTGCGCCGGGCGATTGTAACCGTCCGAGTGGTAGTCCAGGCCAACCTCACCCACGGCAACCAACCGACTAGCGTGCAAAAAGCTCGCATCCGAGAACCACTTGCTCGCGCCCATCGTTATGGGGCTCGCTGCGCTATGTGTTCCCCGTTGGTCGCACGCGTTCTCGGACACAAGCTTTTCACACTCCTCCGGGTGAATGCCGTAGGACCAGTAGATGTTGTCGTGCTGCGCGGCAAAGGCACTGGCGCATAGGCTGTCCTCATGCGTAGTGCCAATACAGACCATTTTGCCAATTCCGGCCTCAGCTGCACGGGCAATAATCTTTTCCGGCGTAAAATCGTCTATGGTTTGATGGTTGCCCTGGGGCTGCTGGCGCTTGACAGCATAAGCATAGGTATCGCGATCATGGATATGACAGTGGGTATCTATAAGCATACTTTTATTGTAGCACGAAAAACCTCCGCCGGAGCGGAGGTTTTGCTTTAGAGCACCAGAGCAAGCTCTGGAATTTTGAAAGTGGAAGGGGCGTTTACAAGCTCAAACATAGTTTCAAAACAATACTTGTAATCGTGCTTTTGGCCGCGCAATGCCTTAGTTCGGACTAAATTCAATGCGTTGAATTTGCCGACTAAGTCCGGTTCGTATTCGCCTTCTAGCGTACGCCACGACATCAACCACGGATAGACATATGAATGCCCTGCGTCCTGCATGACGGCGTGGAGCCGACGGGCGACCTGACCAGACCAGAATTCCGCATAGGGCATCACTCTGATTGGCTGAACCTGCCGCTCGTACTGATAGATGACGCGCGGAAAGCAAAGCTCCCCCGGAAACCATGCCCAATCTACCACAAGCGGTACGCCTTGGACGAAAAACTCTACCCAAGCATGGTCGCAGCGCTTACCAGACTTCGTGCTATAGATGGCCGTGCCATAGACTAGCCGAGCAGACTGGTTGCTGCGGAGGGCTAGCATAGCCAGTGCGGCCGCCTCGTAGCATTGACCGTAAGCAAGTTCGCCACCAAGCTGATCCAATAGTTCCTGTTCCAAAATATGTGGTAACCAAATTCCATCAAGATAGAGATGCGTCACTGCCCTGTAACATTGGCGAAAAGCTTGATCCAGAGAGCTATCAATAGCCTTAAGATAGCTATGGATTTTGTCCAACGTCTGGCTGCGAGCGCGTTCCTGGTCGCTGGGCTGTACTGACAAATCGGCCGGAGTCGGGTATTTCATAGAATCACCTTTCCTTTCTAAAAAACTCGGCCGATTTTCTGCACGGCCGCAACTACAGTCACAGGCAATTTAATGCCTATAATTCTATTATAGCATACTTTATGAGAAATATCAATAGCAGATTTACCCTTGGCGGGCTTCACGCTTGCGCTTAATAGGATCAAGCTGGCGCTTGCGTAAACGAAGGTTCTGTGGGGTAACTTCCAGGAGTTCATCATCCAGCAGGAAGTCTAGGCACTGCTCCAGAGATAGCTGTGTGTGCGGAGTTAGCTGAATAGCCCCGTCGCTAGCGTGCGTGCGCATATTAGTAAGCTGCTTTTCCTTGCAGATGTTGATATCTAGGTCATCCTTTTTGTTGGACAAACCAACAATCATGCCCTGGTAAACATCCACCTGCGGCGGGATAAAGAGGGTGCCGCGAGCCTGGGCCGCGTCCAGAGCGTAGGCCGTAGAAACGCCAGATTCAAAGGAAATCAGAGCGCCGTTTCTTTCTGGTTTGTATTTGCTGTCTGCTGGTCTATAACCCATTGGGCGGGAAGACATAATAACCGTGCCACGAGTAGCAGTGAGCAAATTGTTGCGCAGACCAATCAGCGCCGCAGTGGTAATTTCGTAAGTAAAACGAGTACTGCCAGAAGTGGTGAGTTCCTGGGACTTGAGCTCGGCTTTGCGCACGCCCATTTCCTGAGAGACTGGGCCAACAAATTCACTGTCTACCTCTACGGTAAGCTCCTCCACTGGCTCCTGTTTGATGCCGTCAATTTCCTTATAGACCACTTCCGGGCGACCAGCCTCCAGCTCGTAGCCTTCCCTTCTCATGGTTTCAATTAGGACGGAGAGGTGCAATTCCCCGCGGCCGGAGACCTTATAGCCTAGGCCGTCTGGCTGGATTTTGAGAGCAATATTGGTTTCTAGTTCCTTTTCTAGGCGCTCGGCAATTTGGCGAGAAGTAGTGAACTCGCCCTCACGGCCCTTGAGTGGAGAGGTGTTTGGACCAATATAAATGCTGAGCGTAGGCGGTTCCAGTTCAATCGTAGGCAGAGCTTCGGGATTGTCGCCAGTTGCAACAGTGTCGCCAATCATGACATCCGGAATGCCAGTCAGGGCAACAATATCGCCGGCAAAAGCTTCCTGGGCCTCTTCCTTCCCTAGTCCGCGGTAGGTGAAAAGTCGGTCAATTTTAGCAGATTTAGCAATACCATCATGCAGGACCTTTACGCTTTCACCTTTTTTAAGCTTTCCGCGCGTAATGCGACCAATGGCATATTTACCAAGATAGCTATCCGCTGCCAGTGCTGCAACTAATAACTGCGCACCTTTGCCCTCGTTTTCGTCAATTTGCGGAGCAGGGATATCATTAATAATACTTTCAAAAATCACGTGCAAATCATCGTCTAGGTTCGTAGTCTTTCCAGCACGACCGTCGCGCGCGATAGCGTAATAAATTGGGTAGTTTAGCTGGCTTTCGTCCGTAGCAAGCTCTAGGAACAAGTCAGAAATCTCATCTTTGACTTCGTCTATACGAGCGGCGGGTTTGTCAATTTTATTGATGATAACAACTGGTTTGAGTTTTAGGTCTAAGGCTTTTTGAAGGACGAATTTGGTCTGTGGCATTGGGCCTTCCTGGGCGTCCACAATTAGCAGAACGCCGTCTGCCATGTTGAGCGTACGTTCAACTTCACCGGAGAAATCGGCGTGCCCCGGAGTGTCAATGATATTGATCTTGTAGCCATCATAAAAGACCGCGGTTTGTTTAGCGGTAATAGTAATACCACGCTCATGCTCCTGGTCCATGCTGTCCATGATGAGAGTTTGCTGCATTTCAGCCTGATTGTCCCGAAAAGTATGAGACTGCTTCAGTAGGCCGTCTACTAGAGTAGTTTTGCCGTGGTCTACATGCGCGATAATTGCGACATTTCTAATTCTATCCTTCTGCATAACTGATTTATTTTATCACGCTTTTCCTAAAAAGTCAATCAGCTAAGCAGC
>CAZLAC010000021.1:0-9060 GCA_964557405.1 uncultured Candidatus Saccharibacteria bacterium | reverse complement strand
CTTCCAGCTTCAGTTCCGCGCGGAGTGTGACAGGACTGCCCTCAGGCGAGGCAGCGCCGGGCGAGCACGCTGCGCACGTCGTCGTCGCCCAGGGCGGGGAAGCGGATCACCCGGCAGCGGGATATGATCGTGGGCAGCAGCTGATCCGGCTTGTCGCTCGTCAATATGATCACGTCTCCGCCGGGCGGGGTTTCCAGCGTCTTGAGGAGCGCGTTCTGCGACGCCGGTGTCATCAGGTGCGCGGAGGGAATAACGAGCACGCGCCGCTTCGCCGCGTAGGGCCTGACCGACAGCCAGGCGATGGAAGAACGGATCTGGCCGACACCGATCGTTTTTTTATCCTTTTCCGGCGCGAGCGTCAGCTGATCCGGGTTGTCCCCGGCCAGCTGCTGCACGCACGAGGGGCACACGCCGCAGGGCTTTGGCGAGGAACCCTGTGTTACCGGTGATGGCGGTGGCAGCGGCGGTCATGCTAAGTGTGTTAGTGCCGGCCGGGGCATATGCGAGTGGCGGGAGTCGGAACACTTGTCCTCCGGGCTCTAAGCGGGCTGGAGCGCGGGTAGATAGTATTGCGCAGTGTAATATGGACGAAGCAGATACGGAAAACACTCTGATGGGGACGGTGCAGACGATTATTAATGTAATTATTGGTGTGCTGGGGCTGGTAGCAGTGATTGTGATTGTGTTAGGCGGGGTAAACTTCACGATGTCTCAAGGTGACCCAGCAAAGACGAAGAAAGCTAAGGATACGATTTTGTACGGCGTGATTGGTCTGATGGTGGCGCTACTGGCCTATGCGATTGTGAATTTTGTATTGTCTAGCGTATTTACTGCGACACCATAAGTGGTGTCGGTATGTAAAAATCACCTCCCGCGGGAGGTGATTTTTATGAATGGAGCTTGACTCCTATTCAATATTGATTTTAATAGGAGCCTCAACTTTCTCTTTCTCAAAGGTGATGGTGAGTACACCGTCTTTGAGCTCAGCTTTGACGCTGTTTTCGTCCTCGCGGACCTGGACCGGGAGTGCAATAGTACGGGAGAATTCACCCCAGTAACATTCCTGAATGTGCCAACGAGTAGTCTGTTCGTCTTCCCCGCCACTTAGGACACCGGAGATGGTGAGGATGTTGTCCGAGATGCTGACATCAAGGTCTGACTTGGAAATACCGGCAGTGCGGGCCTTGACGACAAGCTTATCTGCGGTTTCGTAAACATCCACAGCGAGCTGTCCTGGAAATTCGTTAGTATCGTCCCACTCGTCCCCCTCTTCTTCTGCTGGTTCTTCCACAGCAACTGGCTTTTCTGCCGGTTCTGGTGCGGGAGTAGCCTCGTCGTCGCCTAAGAAGGCAGCGGCAAGTTCATCTTCCATCAGCATGTCATCGTTGTTTGTACGAGCCATTGCTCATCCTCCACTAGTTATTGTTATGCTTTATTATAAAGGTGCTTTGCGTTAAAATCAAGAGGAAATATGAGTTTTGCTGTAAAAAATACAACATTTTATGGGCCGTTAGACCTGCTTTGTCCGCATACCTGTAGGGGTTGTGGGGCTATGGGAGAGCTTTTGTGCAAACGTTGTAAAAATTACATAAAAGAGGCTCACGCGAACGTTTGCCCAAAATGTCATAGAACGATTGCGGAAGGACAAAAAAGATGTTTAGACTGTAAGAATTTGCCGTTTGAGGCAACATTTGTGTATGGTTGGAGAGAGGGGATGTTGCCGGAACTGGTGAAAGAATATAAGTATCAAGCGGTGCGAGATATGGCGGAGGTGCTAGCGGGACTTTATGCGGAAATGATACACGAAGGTTTTAACGAGGGGAGGGAGGTAGTGATAGTTCCCTTGCCGACGATTGGAAAGCATGTGCGAGAGAGGGGCTTTGATCATATGCTAAGCGTGGCAAAAAAGTTAGCACGGAAACGGGGATTTTTGTGCCAACCGGTGCTAAAGAGAGTGAATAAATCGGTGCAGGTAGGGGCGAGTGAAAAAATGCGCCTGAAACAGGCGGCGGAGGCATATGCGGTGGATGGTGATTTGGATGCGGAAAAGATGTATTTACTGATAGATGATGTTTGGACAACGGGGGCGTCAATGTTGGCGGCGAGCAAGAAAATGCAGGAAGCTGGCGCGAAACATCTAGCGATGGCGGTACTAGAGGTGGGCAAGTGATTATTCGGTGATAGGGCTGGTGATGCCCATGCTATTTAGGACAAAGTTGACAATAGCAAAGGCGAGAATAGAAATGATAAGGCCGATGATGGCGTAGAGGATGGTGTTTTTGGCGTCGGTGACCTTTTTATTGTCTCCGCCGGAGAGAATATAACGGAGGCCGCCGTAGATAAGCATAATGACAGAAATAATGCCAACGGCGTAAAGGATAGTGTTAGTGATACGAGTAAAGACGCCATTTTCTCCAACGAGGTCTGCAGGCATGCCGTCTGCGCGGGCGGCGGAGGCGCCATCTTGGACAGAGAGAGCCATAGCTTTTCCGGCCATGAGAGAGACCACAGCACCGGCTCCGGTGATGATTTGGATGATAGTTTTTGTAACTTGTTTCATTTAATTCTCGCAGTTAAAGATATTTACTCTATTGTAGCACTGGGGGCGGTTTTAGGCAAGCTTTAAGACCAGCTTAGGGCTGGTCTTTTAGCTGTATCTGTGATAGAATATAGAGGACGGAGGGATACCCAAGTGGCTGAAGGGGACGGTTTGCTAAATCGTTAGTACGGGGTAACCTGTAGCGGGAGTTCGAATCTCCCTCCCTCCGCCATTTTTTGTTGGTTAGTTGGCGTAGCTGCCGTCTTCGTTGAACTCTAGGAACTCGCTGTCATTGCCGTTGTAGGCGTGAGTGAGGGCAATAATCCAGTCTACTAGGTACCAGATGCCGAGGGTAAACGGCCCAAAGATGATTTTGCAAACGCCGGTGCCGATTTGACCGCGCATGAAACGGTCTACGCCAAAACCGCCCAGTGCAAAGGAGAAGGCCCAGACAAAGAGATGCTTGTTGATTTTGTGGTCATCAATGAGCCCGGCGCTACCGCTGGTAGATTTGGCGACGATGTAGTTTTTGCCGTCTTTATAGATTTTGACTTTGTCGCCAACTTGAGGATTAGCATATTTAATGGAAGCAATGGTGACGGTGGTGACGGTGCCGTCTTCATTGCCGATTTTTACTTTATTACTGCTGATGTCTAAAATTTCTGCCATAGAAACTCCTTGAATTATTTACCCATATTGTAGCACATTTATGGTATAATGAAAGCATATGAATAAAGCTGAAGTGAGCTGGCAAGCAGAAGAATACATTACGCATGATAAGACCGGTGGGTGGTACGTAGGCTTGATAGCAGTTGGGTTAGTGCTGGTAGCGCTGTCAATTTGGCTACAATGGTGGTCATTTACAGCGTTAATTGTGTTGTCGGTAGTAGCGTTGATTCTGTATTCGGTGCGTCCGCCGCGGAAATTGAATTATGCCATTACGAAAGAGGGGCTAAAAGAGGGTGACAAGTTGTATAAATTTGAGGAGTATAAATCGTTTGGTGTGTTGCAAGATGGAGGTAAGTTTGCGATTGTACTGACGCCAAAAAAGCGATTTTATCCTGCAGTGACAGTGTATTTCCCGGAGAAAAATGGTGAAGCAATTGTAGACGGGTTTGGGATGCGTCTGCCAATGGCAGAAGTGAAATTGGACTTTTTGGACAAATTAGTGCGAATTCTGAGAATTTAATTTGCAAATTTGATAATACTTGTGCTATAATGTAGAAAATTAGGTCATATATTATTAAATATAAATAGAGAGGTGGGTATGGATATTAACCAGGCCAATGATAATGAGCTACAAAAAGCAATAGATGATATTGCAAAGACTGAAACTGCACCGGTGGACCCGACTGCGGCGACATCTGAGTTAGAGGCAAAGATTCAGAATCAGATGGGAGTGCCGCCAATGCCACCGATGCCGCCAATGCCTGGAGCAGAGGCTGCACCAGTAGCACCGCAACCGGCACCAGGCGCTGAGCCAGCTCCCGCGGTAGAGCCAGCGGCTGAACCGGCAGTTGAGCCGACTGCACCAGAACAGGCTGTGCCAGAAGTAAATCCGGAGCCAGTGGTTGCAGAACCGGAACCAACGATTGAGCCGGAATCTACGTTAGAACCAGTAGCGCCGGAAACGAATGTGGAAGCGGTAAAAACTGATATGATGCGTGATTTATTCCCGTTGATGGATAAGGTAGAGATGTCCTCTGAAAGAAAATGGGAGATTTACAAGCAGATGATTGATGAAACGCATGATAATTCTATGATTGGGGCGGCATATGAGGCAGTGAAAGGAATTGCCGACGAAAAGGAGCGGGCGGAAGCACTGTTGTATTTGATTAATCTAGCATAGGACTAGGTTTGGTTTAAGATAGGACCTAAAAATAACTAATTTCAGTGATACCTCGGACAATCACTGAAATTAGTTATTTTTAGGTCCTGGCCTAGCCCGGCCTTTAGCGGTACTTCAGACGAGTTCTGCCCTGGGTTTAGCCTAGCAGTAAACAACTAGTTTCCGGCGATTGTCCGAGGTATCGCTGGAAACTAGTTGTTTACTGCTAAGTTGCATCGGGCGGTATTAGTACATGCCGGACATGTCGGGTGCGGTAGTGTTTGGCTTGGGTTCGGGGACATCTACAATCATGGCGCCCATAGTAATAGTAGTGGCGGCGATGCTGACGGCGTTTTGGACGGCTTCACGAGTGACGCGGGCGGGGTCAATGACACCGGATTTCTTTAGGTCCACAATTCCCTTTTCTGGAGTCATAACGTTTACGCCGTAGCCGGGCTTAGCTTTTTCTACTTCGGCTAGGAGAGCCTGGGAATTAAGGCCGGCGTTTTCGGTGATGTGGACAAATGGGCTTTTTAAGGCATTTCTGACGATTTTGGTGCCATTGTCGTCACCGGTTAGCTCGTTCGCAAGATTGACCAGAGTGACACCACCACCGGCAACAATACCTTCGGAGAGAGCGGCCTTAGTAGCGGCGACGGCGTCGTCTACACGGAACTTCTTTTCGTCAATTTCTGTTTCTGTAGCACCACCAACTTTGATGACGGCGACTTTGCCGAGAAGAGCGGCGGCGCGCTTCTCGTACTGTTCGCGTTCGTAGTCGCTAGTAGCAATAGAGGCTTGATTATGAATGAGCTCAATGCGAGCCTTGACGTTGGCGGGAGCGCCAGCGCCTTTGATAATGGTAGTTTCGTCTTTAGTGGCGATGACTTTGTTGGCGGAACCGAGTACTTCTAGGCCAACTTCCTCCAGGCTGAGACCCTTGTCTGCGGAAACAACGGTAGCATCAGTGAGGATGGCGATGTCTTCCATGATTTCCTTGCGGCGATCACCAAAAGCGGGAGCTTTGAGGACGAGAGAGTTGAAGACACCTTTCAACTTATTGAGAACAAGGAGACTTAAAGCTTCGCCTTCTACGTCTTCGGCAATAATAACGAGGTCTTTCTTTCCGGCCTGGGCGCATTTTTCTAGGAGTGGGAGAATGTCGTTGCTGGCGGATAGTTTTTTGTCTGTAAGGAGAATGAGAGGCTTGTCAAAGACGGCTTCCTGACGGTTGACATCAGTGACAAAGAACGGAGAACTGAACCCCTTGTCGTAGCTGAAACCTTCTACAATTTCCTGCTCCATTTCTAGGCCTTGGCCGGCCTCTACGGTGACAACGCCGTCTTTGCCGATTTTGCTGATGACTTCGGCAATGAGCTGGCCGATTTCGGCATCTCCAGCGGAGATGGTGGCGACTTCGGCGACTTTTTTGTCGTTGCCTTCAATTTTTTCGGCGAGCTGGTCAATTTTAGCGACGATTTCGGCGCCAGCTTTTTCTATGCCTTTCCGGAGCTCCATAGGATTGACGCCGGCGGCAATGAGTTTGTTGGCTTCGTTTAGGATGTTATAGGTGAGAACAGTGACGGTGGTGGTGCCATCGCCGGCGAGTTTATTGAGCTTCTGTGCGGCGGATTTGATGAGATTGGCGCCGAGTTTTTCGCCGAGATTATCCTCTGTGCTACCAAGGTCAACAGCTTCAGCGACAGTAACGCCGTCGTGAGTGATGGTGGGGGCGCCGTAGGACTTTTCAATGACGACGTTCTGGCCTTTTGGACCAAAAGTGACTTTGACGGCGTCATAAAGTTGTTTAGCACCACTAAGGACTTTGTCCCTAGCATCGGCTTCGTAAAAGATTTTTTTCATGTGATACTCCTTATGTTTGACTTTTTAATAAATCTGTGATATAATGGAATTGTAGCCTCACTAAAGAGTAGCGAGGATGTCTTCTTGTTTGACAATGACGTATTCTTTCCCTTCTATCTTTATATCGGTAGTAGAATACTGTTTATAAACGATTTTGTCGCCTTTTTTGACGGATTTGACGTCCGGACCGACAGATTCTACGATAGCGTAGTCAGGAGATTCCTTGGACTCGCCGAGTAGGATGCCGGATTTAGTGGTGTTTTTAGGCTGTTCTTTGACAGCTACAACGTTATCTGATAAAGGTTTGATAGCCATGTGTGTACTCCTTTGTATCTAGTATATACCTGTTAATTAGCACTGTCAAGCCATGAGTGCTAATTTGGCGGTTTTTGAGATTTGCGCTATAATGTAGGTAATAGGAGTGATATGGGTGTAAAGACAAAATTACAGGATACGATTCCGCATTATAATACCTTGGTGAAGCCGTGGCATTGGCTGAAAGCGTTCACGGCAGCAAGAGTTTACCATAGTCCGGCAAAGGGGATGAGAGTGATAGGGGTAACGGGGACGAACGGAAAAACCACCACCTGTTTTATGATTTGGAAAATGTTGAATGAGGCAGGACATAAGACTGGGCTGATGACTACAGTGGCATGGGGGGTAGATGGATTACATAAACAGATAGAACACATGACGACGGTAGATTCGTTTACGCTCAATAAGAGGATAAAAGAGATAAAGCGGCAGAAAGCGAAGTTTCTGGTGTTGGAGGTAACATCGCATGCGTTGGCGCAGTTTAGGACGATGGGGATTCCAATAGAGATAGCCGTGCTGACGAACGTGACGCATGATCATTTGGACTATCACGGAACTTTTGAAAAGTATCGTGATACCAAACGGAAGTTGTTTAAGAAGGCAAGGTTTGGGGTAGTGAACGGGGACGATCCGAGTGGGATTTGGTTTATGCAGGATTGTAAGAAATATACGACTTATGGGATAAAGAACGGAAAGTTGCAGGCACGGAGGATAAAAATGGGGGTGTATGGAGTAAGATATGAGACCGGCGGAGTGAGGATTCGGCGGGCAGACAAGAGGATGCATAATGTGCCAGAGTTTGATATAGAAACGCAGATTCCGGGGGAGTTTAACGTGTATAATTCCCTGGCGGCGGCGAGTGTAGGGCTGTACTTAGGTTTGTCTCCGGAAAAAGTGGCGGCTGGGATAGAGGCGCTGGAGGAAGTAGAGGGGCGGATGACGCGGATAGATGTGGGGCAGAATTTTGGGGTGATAGTGGACTATGCACATACGCCGGATGCATTTATAAAAGTGTATGCTTCTGTGAATCGGGGGGTAAAGGGACGGGTGATTTCAATCTTTGGTGGGGCGGGACGTAGAGATGAGACCACACGATTTGAGCGGGGGGAGATTGGTGGAAAATATAGTGATTTAGTGATTATTACGGAGGATGATTCGCGCGATGAGGACCCGCGGGAGATTGCGGCGGAGTTTGTGCGCGGAGCGGAAAAGGCCGGAAAGATACGTGGGAAGGATTTGTTTGTAGAATTGGATCGAAAAAAGGCAATAGAGTCGGCGATGAAACTGGCACGGAAAGATGATTTGGTGCTGGTGCTGGGTAAGGGACATGAGAAGACGATTCTTAGGGCGGATGGACCGCATCCGTTTGAGGATATCCGGATAACAGAAAGAGCGCTGAAGAGGATGATGCGGGGATAAGGCTGATCTATTCTTCAGGCGTTTCGTTGTCTGGGTCGTAAGAGGCGATGCCGTCTACGATAGACTCAGGGGCGATGTGAAGAGAAGTTGCAATAGCGGCGGCGGCGGCCATGTAGGAGACGGCTGGTTCGCCGGTAAGGAAAGTAGCAACGGTAAAACGGGTGCCGGAGATGTTGAGCTGAGCTTCTGCGCCGTGCTTGTATAATTTAGAATCTTCTATGTCTACGGCGGCGGAATGGTCGTGACCATAAGTGACGGTGGCTTGAGTACCGGCAAATTCTTTGAAATCATGGTAGTTGGCGTCGTCGGTGTTAAGGACAACGATTTCTGGATTCATGTCAAAGAGAGTGGTAGTGTCTTTGATGTATTCTTCTGCAGACGGAGAACCTAGTCCGGCGGTGAGAAAATCGGTCATGGCAGCGATGTGGATGGGTAGACCGTAGAAGACGCCTTTTTCTAGGCTATCTGCGGGAGTGGTGACAATAACGTAGTTGGCGCCGGCTTTCCAAGCGTCGCTAAAGAATTTGTGCAAAGTACCAACTTTGATGGTTTCATCGGAGGCGAGGACAGCGACACGCTGACCGGCTTCGCGCATGATTTCATGGACAAAATGTGCCACAGCAACTTTCCCGGTAGTACCGGTGATGCAGATGAGTTTCATGTCTTTGATGGGGTGTCCGTAGTAGGTCCCAAGAAGCTTAGCCTTGATTTTACTGGTGGTGCTGGATTTAGTGGATTTGGTATCTTTGCTCATAGTTTGATTATATCATATTAACAAAAAAGAGCCAAATGGCTCTAATATGGTATGCCCGACAGGATTCGAACCTACGACCTTCAGCTCCGCAAGCTGACGCTCTATCCAGCTGAGCTACGGGCACTCAACTTATTTAATTCCCTGGTGTGGACATTGCTATAGTAGCTTAGCAAAGAGCTAAATTCTGACTAGTAGCAACTCCACCTAGAAATTAAACGTGCACACCGGATGGTGATGAGATATATTATACCACAGATTGTTTGAAAATGCCATAACTTTTTGGTATAATCACAGGTGGAAGCGTGGCCGAGTGGTTGAAGGCGCACGACTCGAAATCGTGTG
>CAZLAC010000020.1:0-9443 GCA_964557405.1 uncultured Candidatus Saccharibacteria bacterium | reverse complement strand
TCCAGAAATATCTTTCCCCACCGCAAAAGTCAGCGGATCCGTAGCGTTCTTCCACTCCGGGCTCTCCAAAACTCCCCGCAATCTTACGTCTGCCGACTTCACATTCGGAATTTCTACGCCCACTAGTCGCGTCCCCGGAATCGGTGCCTCTATCCTAATTTTATCCACCGCCAAATTCAGCGCCAACTCTTTGTCTCGCGCCACAATCTTAGACAGGTTTACCCCAGAAGGCGGCTTCATGGTATATTGCGTCACTCTTGGCCCAATATTTGCCCCCTCCATCTCTACTTCTATCCCAAATTCCGCCAGTGTACTCTTGATAATAAATGCATTTTGCTGCGCATTTCCCGGCTCGCCCGGAGAATTTTTCTTTTCCAACAAATCAATTGGCGGCATTTTCCAATTCGGATCACTCACCGCTACTAACGCCCGCTCTGATTCCTTCACCGGCGCCGGCGCCGACTTCTCTGCTACTCCACGACTCACCTTCAACTTCTCCCGCCCGGACACCTCTGGTGCTCCAGAAATCTTCAAATCAATTTCCTCGGCATTCGCAGATGCCGCCTTTCGCATCGTGCGCGCATTTTCCGCATCTTCCGACTTCCGCCCGGTCTTTAGCATATTCAGTAGCCCTCTAAACACCGCCGCCGGAGAAACCTGCAGAATAAATATCGCTGTAATAAATATTAAAACTACATAGATAAACGCAGCCACACCCGGCGCCAGAATTTGCGTCGCTAGACCGTTCAGCCACTCCCCCACTATACCACCAGTCGGCTCCGGCTTACCAATCGTTGGCAAGCCAAATATCCCAGAAAGCCACGCTATCATCAGAATGGAAGCTATCCACATCACCACCGGAATCCGGTTGTCCGCACTCCGAAAAATTTTCACAGAAAGATACACCAGTAGCACCGGTATAAAATACGCTGCAATTCCAATCCCATAGTATGTCCCCTTGTGTATTGTGTTGAGCAGCGACCCCCCGCTCCCAAACCACGTCATCACCAAGATAATCGCCAGCGCAATCATCACCACCGCAAACACTTGCCGCCAAAATCCTCCCGGCAACTCATGTTCCGGCGCTACCTCTCTTGTAGACTTTCGTTTGCGCTTTTTAGCCATATATATATTATAGCACAATTAGTCTATATGGCGCATAGATAAGGACAACCGCCCTTTATCGTCAATCGCATCCAGGCGCACCCGCACCTTCTGCCCCACCGACAACGCATCTTCAACCTTTGCCAGTCTCTTATCAGAAATCTGAGAAATATGCAACATCCCATCAATTCCTGGGAGAATATTTACGAATGCCCCAAAATCTTTAATCGTCACCACAGTGCCATCATAAATCTTCCCCACTTCCGGCTCCTCTACTAACGATTTAATCCACTCAAGCGCCTTGTCCAGTGCCTCACCATTAGAAGAAGCAATCGTCACCAAACCATCTTCCCCTACATCTACCGTCGCACCGGTCTCAGAAGTAATCTTATTAATCATTTCCCCGCCCTTACCAATAATCGCGCCAATCTTATCTTTCTTCACCATCAGCTTTTCAATCCGTGGTGCATCCTTAGATAACTCTTTCCGTGGCTCCGGAATCACTGATAGCATATGGTCCAGGATAAACATCCGCCCATCATGGCTCTGCTTAATCGCTTTCTCCAAAATCTCTACCGGCAAACCATGCACTTTCATATCCATCTGCAAAGCAGTAATACCTTCTGTCGTCCCGGTCACCTTAAAGTCCATATCACCCGCAAAATCCTCTGCGTCCATCAAATCTGTCAGCACATAGGCCTTGTCAATATCTTTTGCCGTGATTTCCGTCCCCGGCGCTACATCTACCATTAGCCCCATCGCTACACCAGACACCGGCCGTTTCAATGGTACGCCTGCATCCATCAGCGCCATACAAGATGAGCACGTCGCCGCCATAGACGTAGAACCATTCTGGGACATAATCTCTGTCACACTTCTAATTGCATACGGGAATTCTTCCTTAGACGGCAGCATTGGGAGCAATGCTCGCTCTGCTAAATATCCGTGGCCAATTTCCCGGCGCCCTGGACTGCCTAACCGCCCAATTTCCCCTACCGTATAGGACGGCGCATTGTAGTGGTGCATATAGCGTCGCTCTCCATCTGTCACTTCCATCGTGTCTACAATCTGTGAGAAACTTAGTGGCGCCAACGTCACAATGTTCATCGCCTGGGTCAGACCCCGCGTAAAGAGCGAAGACCCGTGCACCCGCGGCAGAACATCTACCTGCGAAGATAGCGGCCGCACCTCGGTCAACTTCCGTCCGTCCGGACGCACCCCGTCAGAGATAATTCCCCGCCGCACTTCATGATGCGCAGACAGTTCAAACGCCACCGCATATTCCGCTTTCAGACGTTCATCATAATCCGCAGTCTTTTCTTCCTCTGTCTCCCCCTCGCCATATTTCTCGGCAAACTCTTTGTGCATCTCTTCTTCAAAATCCTGCAGAATCTTCTGCCGCTCCAGTACATTCCCCCGCACTGCGCCGTTCGCAAATTTCGGCGCCGTCCAGGCATCTACCTCTTCCTGAATTTCCGCATCCGGCAGCACTAACTCATACGGTAATTCCTCTACTCCTACTGCCGCCCTTAGTTCTTCCTGCAACTTCAGCGCTGGCTGGACTTCCTTTACTGCCCATTTCATCGCCTCAATAATTACGTCTTCCGGCACTTCGTTCGCCCCCGCCTCTACCATCACTACCTTTTCGCCTCTCACGGCTACCACTAGGTCTAAATCAGAAGCTTCCCGTTCTTCTGGCGTTAGGAAGGCCTTAAACTCCCCATTTACCCGGCCAATTCTCAGCCCCGCTACCGGCCCGTCAAACGGCAACCCCGCATTATGTAATGCGCTAGACGCCGCAATCATCCCCACTACATCCGGCCGGAATGTTGGGTCCATAGAAAGCACCGTCGCCACTACCTGCACCTCTTGCCGATAACCCTTTGGAAACAGCGGGCGAATCGGCCGATCAATCAACCGCCCAATCAGCACTGCCTCATCCGCCGGCTTCCCTTCACGCTTAATAAATTTGCTTCCAGAAATTTTCCCCGCTGCATAAAATTTTTCTTCATAGTCAATAGAGAGCGGAAAGAAGTCCGCCTCGGTCGGCTTCTCAGACACTACCACACTCCCTAGCACCGTCGTCTCCCCATAAGTCACGAGCACGCTAGACGTCGTCCTAAATCCTACTCTATTTACCTCTAACGTCAGTTCCTTCCCACACAACGTGGTAGAAAGCCGTATCATTTTCTTCCCACTCGGGTTTATAATATCCATAAAAACCTTTCCTCGGGAAAACACCAGGAATCCACTCTGAAACACGTTCAGCCCAGATCTCTGCCGTCTTCCCAATGTTAATGTTATATCTATTATACCACAGATTAGCCAGACAAGCAGCAGAACCAGAAAACCATTGACATTTTAGAACATCTGTGCTATAATAGATACACTGGCGTACGATGGCCTGTTTATAAGTAGTTTGTGCACGAACTACCGGTCATCACTCCCTATTACGTCAGTGAACCTTAGCAGAGAGAGTTGTAACTATAGAAACCGTTTTCACAGAAAGGGCCCGTAACATGGAAGAAAATTGTTTAGCAACGCAACAGGACAAGGAGTTCGTAGTCCGCAAAATTGAGAAAACCGGCGAGCAATTTCACATCAGTCCGGAAGCGTCCGAGAAATTGGACGATTACACGTTACTCAAGTTATACACCCCGGTAAAGAAATACTTTATCCGGGAGCACCAGGCACCGGTTTGCCTGAATTTGCACCGAACACGCGACGGCGTGGCCTGCATGGACTTCATCAAAGACTCCCGCTGTCCTTCTGATTTTGACGAGAACCGTCTCATTGATGTCTATCTGAAAGTCGTAGACGGCTACGTCAAAAGCAACCAAGATCTGGAAGAGTACCGGAGAATGATTCGGTACACCATACCACTGCTTTTAGGAGAGCACGAACGCAGCGGTCAAATCATTGACCCCGCACACTTGTTATTCTATTACCAGCAGATCGGCGTAGCGCTCCAAAGGCAGAACTAACACTTAGTCTCTCTCTGCACCCAACGAAAAGCCCCGCAGCATCAGCTACGGGGCTTTCCCTTTTCACCGAGCCGGAGTAAATCTCACGACCAAGTGACAGTCTATGATAGCTATTTGCGTAGACCAAGCTTAGACACAGTCTTCTTGTAAGTCTCAAAGTCAGTCTTCTCAAGATACTTGAGCAACTTTTTCCGCTTACCGACCATCTGCATCAAACCACGGCGCGCCATAAAGTCATGTTTGTTCACCTTCACGTGCTCAGTCACTTCCTTAATCCGTTCGGTCAGGATAGCTACTTGCACTTCTGGAGAACCAACATCCTTGGCATTCCGTGCCAGCTTCTTCGTCGCTTCAGCCTTCTTATCTTTAGTAATCATACCTGACATTATACCACACCCCTGTTTAATTTTCAATACCCAACTCTTCCAACTTCTTCGCCTGCGAAACCTCATACTTCCCTATTGCCGTCCGCCGCAGTTCCGTCAAATACCCGCCTACACCCAGCTTTCTCCCAATATCTTCCCCCAGCGTCCGAATATACGTTCCAGACGACACATGACAAGCAATCTTCAAATACGGCCACTCATAACTCAAAATTTCTATATCATAGATCGTTACCTTTCTCTCCGGCATCTCCGTCGCAATTCCTTTCCGCGCCAAATCATACGCCCGTCGCCCATTTATCTTTACTGCGCTATACGCCGGCACCCGCTGTGTAATCTCCCCCTGAAAACTCTTAACAACTGCGGCCACATCGGTAAAATTCGGGATACTTTTTGAGGAATTATCCACCTGCGAGCCCGAAAATGTATATTCCTGACGCTTGCCAGCGTATGACATTTTCGGGCGAGTCTGGATTCCGAAAAAAGTATCCCGAATTTTACCTTCCGTGTCCCCAGTCGTAGAGACCTTTCCTAAGCAAATCGTCGCCTCATATTTCTTATCCAACTTCAAAAACCCTGCACACTCGCGCGTTTTCTTCCCTGTCATCAAGATCAGCAGTCCCGTCGCAAACGGATCCAACGTCCCCGTATGCCCAACCTTCACTCGTTTTGGCGGCGTCAGCCCCCGCATAGCCGCTTCAGCTCGCGCTTTTTCAGTCAAAACCCGCCGCACTCTTGCCACCACCCCAAACGACGTCATGCCGGCCGGTTTATCAATCAACAGAATCTCATCCATGCCCCCATTATATCACGTCTATGCCTGCGGAATCTGGAAAGCCCCCGGGTCCATCGGCGCAGAATTATCTGGTACCCCCGCCGGCTGCACTGGCTGCTCAGCAACCGGTGTCTGCATTGCCTGCATCTCTGACGGCAACCCTAAAGAACTAGGTACCTCCGTCGGCGTCAAAGCTGTAGGATCAATCGGAGGAGCTGGTGGGGGTGGCAAAATCGTATCACCGGCTACTTCTGGCGCTTCCAAAACCGTTGGCGCCGCCATCGCTGCCGGGTTCTGCCCCGCTGCAATGTCCGCCACTGGCTGAACTGGCTGTGGGACTGGCGCCGGTTCCGCCAACTCCTCATCCATCATCTTGCTATAATCTTTATCTCTATCAATCAACACCGAACCCCCTGCTAAACTCGGCCCACTCGCTGCCGCACCCGTAGTGTCCATCGCAATCGCATCCGGCGCAGATAATACTGGCGTATCGGACAACGGCGCAGCCGTAGCACTTCCATAAACTGCATCGGTATTTATTGGGGCTGGTGGCACCACTGGCGCCGCCACTTCACTTCCCTCTGGCACTGCCACTTCCGGCGTAGGTTCCAAAGTTGGCGTTGGCTCCAAAGTTGGCGTTGGCGCCGCAAGCGGCTGGATTGCCTCATCTAATTGCTGTTGCGGCGTTGGTTCAGCCGTCACTTCCGCCGTCGGGTCTACCGTCAACGTTGGCTCCGGCGTCAACACCGGTGCCGCAGGCGCTTCGGGTTCCATAGCAGGCGCCGCAGCGGATTCAGCGGCAGGCTCAACCACAGGTTCAGTTGCCGTCTCAGCCGGAACTTCAAGTTCCGTTGGCGCTTCTTCCGCTGGAGCAGCAGGCTCTTCCGCCGGCGTCTCCTCGGTCTCAGCCACGGGTTCAGCCTCAGTCTCCGCGGCAACCGGAGTCTCAGTCTCCTCCCCCTCGTGCTTCACGTCTAAGCTTCCTGGCTCCTTGCTCAAATTCTCAATTTCTTCTTCCGCCGCTGACTTTTTCACTCCGCTCTTTGTCAAATTCGTAGAAATCAACTGCTGATCCGCCCCCGCCGCCATCAACCGCGATGCTAGCTCCATCGTCTTTGGCTTTGTCTTTTCGTTAGAAAATCTCTCCGTCGCCGCTACAATCCCCGTAAGTAGCGCCGTTGCTACCTGTGAGTCTAACAGCGCCGCCTTATCTTTCATCTCACTCTGCAAACGCACTACCATCTCACATACAGAAGACGCTTCCGGCTCACTCCATTCTATCTCTGCAAACCGCCCCGGCTCCCCCGTCGTGATATTTACTGCTGTTGCATCATGCATAATCCGTCCGTACTCAGACAACGCCGCATCCAAATCTTCCCCACTCGGCACGTTCAATGATACTACTAAATCTACATTGAAATCACCGTGCTCAAATTCCAAATCTTTCTCTGTCAAAGTCGTCCTGTACGGTGTAATATACACCTTTACAAAATCCCCCTCAATCTTATACCGCAAATGGTCAGCCTTCTCTTTGTTCAGGGCGATAATAAAATCTTGCAAGGAGTTCGTATCCGGCTCAAACGTTTCCTCCGGCTTCAAAAACTCCAAAGCGTTTGGCGTCGCCCCGGAATAAATTGCCGTCGCGTGCTTCCCGGAATTATCCAATATCATCGTCAGCGCAATCGCTGCTGCCATCTCATCTACACTTGGGTCCTTTGACAGCGCTACCAAAATACTATCCGCCCCATCTATCCGCGTAATTACCTTCTCTAGTGCATCTGGCAATTTTGCTTTTGCACCTTTCTCCGGAGCGTTAGTCTTATCTGTTGTATCGCTTGGCAAATCTACCATTTTTTATTTCACCCTATATATGACCTAATATATATTACAAGTTTACCATAAAGGTTTTCAGAATACAACTCTTTACAAAATTAAAAAATTGTGTATAATTTATAAGAAGTATTAAGTTAAATAATAGGAATTAGAATGCCGATTATCAAATCCGCTAAAAAGGCCGCTCGTCAATCCGTCAAGCGCACCAAGAATAATCAAGATATCAAGAAAACCATCAAAGCCGCTCTCAAAGCTTTCAAGGCTAAGCCTACCGCAGAAAATCTTTCTAAGGCTCAGTCCGAATATGACAAAGCCGCCAAGAAAGGCCTAATCAAGAAAAATACCGCTTCTCGCCGCAAGGCTAGCCTCGCTAAAATCGCTAAGGCTGCCGGCACCAAACCAGCCGCAAAAAAGGCCGCTAAGCCCGCCGCTGCTAAAAAAGCTCCGGCTAAGGCTCCAGCTAAAAAACCTGCCGCAAAGAAGCCTGCTACAACGAAGAAACCCGCAGCAAAAAAGACCGCAAAAGCGTCCACGGCTGCAAAGAAGTAGATTTCATCTGCATATCAACCAGAGAGAGTTCCTTGAGAACTCTCTCCTCTTTTTTGCCGCCATATTTTTTATAATTATCTATTGCCTTCCACACAAACGCCCCTAGCATCATATACGGATCCTGTTCCGCCTCCACCTTCTCCAGCATCTTCACTGCCCGCGCTCCATCCCTTAGTGCCGCATCATAAACATTAAACGCCAAGTTCCTGTCCACCTTTTCCGGTAGCTTAAATTCCAGTAGTTTTACCATCTTATTTATTTTTTTATATGTCGCGCTTCGCTTGTCTATTTTTTCTTCCCAAATCACCACTTCGTGCGTACTGTTCAAATATTCCGGCAATTTCTCAAAATTTTCCTTATTCTCCCCCAAATTCTTAATCAAAATTTTTCTGTGTTCCGCAAATAACGACCTCCCCATAAAAATAGATGGCAAATCATTCGCCATTAATTCCGCCCCATCAAACACCTCATAATCCGAACCCAAAATCTTCCGCATTTCTTTTTCCGCCCGTATCCGGTCATCACCATATAATATATATATCATGCCCGCTCCTTCTGACAATGCGGGCAGATATGTGTTCCCCGCCCCGCTACTCGTATTTTTTCAATTTCGTGTCCACACCGCAGGCACGACTGTCCTTCCCTCCTAAACACTTGCGCGAATTTCTCCAAATAGTCCCCTCTCGTCCCGTCTGCCCGCACATAAGTTGCCATCGTACTCCCTCCGGAATCAATTGACGACTCCATCACCTTTTGTGCCGACTTCACTAGCCCCGCCGCTTCATCTAGCGTCAATTTTCCCGCCAAAGTTTTCGGATGTATCGCCGAATCAAACAGCGCCTCATCCGCATAGATATTCCCTAGCCCACAAATCACTTTCTGGTCTAATATCACCGCTTTTATTGGCGAATTTTTATGTCGTTGCAACCGTCCATAAAATTCCTGAACATCAATTTCCCACGGCTCCGCCGCCAAACTCGCAATAAACTTGTCCCGTTCTACTTCTTCTGTTGGCACTATTTTACAGAACCCAAATTTCCGCTGGTCATTAAAATACAGCGTCCCATCCGCCATTTCAAACACTACCCGCGTCTGCTTGTTCGGCAGCTCACTCACAAAATTCTCGCTCGGATGACCACCAGCAAAAACATCCTTGGAGCCTCTATATATCAACTGCCCCGTCATCCTCAGATGCACCATCATAGACACCCCATTGCTAAAATCAAATATCAAACATTTTCCTCTTCGTCGTATTTGCACAATTTCCGCACAAGCTAATTCACTCGGCCCAATAAAAGATTTTTCGCACAATACCTCTACCTTCCGAATTTTTTTCCGCACTACAAAATCACTCAACCCTCTTCTAATTGTTTCAACTTCTGGTAGTTCCGGCATACCTCTATTATACCCCAATTTTCATCAAACTCACAAAGTCCTGCGCCGTCGCAAGTTCCCCTCTCCGCATCACCACCAATTTTTTCCGCGCCCGCGTCATCGCTACATAAAATAGCCGCATCGCATCTTCTTGCACCGTTTTCTCATCCTCACCAAAAATCATATAAAACGCCGCGTCCGGATGTAGTGCCGGCATCACACCGTCTTCTACTTCTAGCAAAATCACCAAATCCGCCTCCAGTCCTTTACTCTGGTGCATCGTCAATATTTTTACCCTTTCCAAAAATTCCCCTTTTTCCATCACGCCCATTTTTTCACACACCACCTGCAACATTTCATAAAACCTCGTAATTTCTGCCCCCATTCTCATTCTATGTTTCCTGTGCAATAGATAAATCGTCTCGCAATCTAAATTATTCC
>CAZLAC010000019.1:0-10534 GCA_964557405.1 uncultured Candidatus Saccharibacteria bacterium | reverse complement strand
TTGAGGAGATTTGCCTCTAGTACGAGAGGACCGAGGTGAACGAATCTCTAGTGTATCGGTTGTGGTCACCTACTGCATTGCCGAGTAGCTATGTTCGGAAGAGATAAGCGCTGAAAGCATATTAAGCGCGAAGCCCACTCCAAGATAAGAATTCCCTATGACCTCCCAGAAAGAAGATCTGGTTGATAGGCGCAAGGTGGAAGCACAGTAATGTGTGTAGCCGAAGCGTACTAACAGAGGCATTGCCTTTTTATGATCAAACTTTTGTCGCTCATGCTTGCATGTGCGGTAAAAGTTTGATAACATTGACGTAACTAGCAATCGGTGCTTGACCTCCCGCAAGGGACTCTGCACTGAAGCAAGTAAATTTCAAAGTTGTCTGGCATCGTATGGACATCAACAGCTCGCTTGACTATCAAGTGGAGCGCGCAACTTGGTGCCCATAGCGCTGGGGAAATACCTGTTCCCATTCCGAACACAGAAGTCAAGCCCAGTAGCGGCGATTATACTGCAATTGCGGGAAACTAGCAAGGTGCCAAATTATACGTGTAAGCCACCCTGACGGGTGGCTTTACGTCTTTTTTGCAGCATGCCCCTTGCATTCCGGGCCTACCTGTGCTACAATAAATACATACAGATATTGACCGACCTGAAGAGGGCCGGCTATTTTAACGAAAAGGAGCCGCACGGCTCAAAAGGAGTAAAATGGAAGGATTAGATCTAAAACAGATGACCGCCATGGTCAAAGTTATTGCCGAGGAAAAAGGCTTGCCAGAAGAAACCATAATTGGCGTGATTGAGACCGCTATTGCTGCTGCTTGGCGCAAGGACAACGGTGACAAAGACATGAATGTCCGCGCCGTACTAAACATGAAAGACGGCACCGCAGAAGTCTTTGTCACTCGCGAGGTGATTGAGGACGGCCTGGCTTATAACCCCGCTACGGAAATCCCGCAGTCCGAGGCAAAGGGCAAAGAAATCGGCGAAACCATAGAGGAGGCGCACAAAGTAGAAGGGTTTGGCCGCGTTGCCAGTATGACCGCCAAACAAGTCGTAATCCAGCATCTGCGTGAGGCTGAACGTGACGCCGTACTAGATATGTTTGAAGATAAAATTGGCACCGTCATGACCGGTGTAGTCTCCCGTGTAGAGCCTCGCATCGTCCGGATTGACTTGGGCAAAGCTTCCGGTATCATGCCAAAAAGCGAGCAAATTGACGGCGAATACTACACCGTTGGCTCTCGCATCAAGGTCTATATCAAGGGTGTAGAGCGTGACGATCGTGGCGCACAGCTCATTCTGTCCCGTGGCTCGGCTGAATTTATTGAATATCTCTTCCGCCAGGAAGTTCCTGAAATAGAGAATGGTACCGTAGAAATCAAGGCCATCGCTCGCGAAGCTGGTCGTCGCACCAAAATCGCCGTTGCTAGCACCGTTCCTGGCGTTGACCCAGTTGGCACCTTTGTAGGCGGTCGCGGCGTGCGTGTCCAGGCCGTCATGAATGAAATTGGCGACAAAGAAAAAATTGACATCGTCAACTGGTCTGATAATATCTCCGAGTATATTCGCGAAGCTCTTAGCCCAGCCGAAATCATCAAGGTAGAAATTAACGACAAAAAGGCCACCGTCTACGTCTCCGAAGACCAGCAGTCTATCGCCATTGGCCGCCAGGGTCAAAACGTTCGCCTTGCTTCTAAGCTCACCGGTTACGAGTTAGACATCACCCTTGCGGAAACTCCTAAGAAGAAAAAGAAACAAAACGTAGAGGACTCCTTGCTTTCCGCCATAGAAGAAAGTGCAGAAGAATAAAGTTTATGCTATAATGGTAGCATGGAAGATAAGAAGTCCTCAGAAGATGTTATTCTCGCCCTAGATATTGGTACTGCCTTTGTCAAAGCCGTAGTTGCTCGTCAAGAGGGCGACACCCTAAAGATTATTGGTATTGGAAAAGCTCGCCAGGCGCTCAGCAATATGTACGCCGGCGCCATTGCCGACATCCCGGCCGTGGTAGCCACTTGCGAAAAAGCTCTGGCCCAGGCTGAGCAGCAAGCCGGCGTGATGAGTAAACTCACCGTAGTGGGTATTGCTGGCGAACTGATTAAAGGGAACACTTCCACAGTGCACTACAAGCGCCGTAATGGCAACAAACCCATCACCGAACAGGAAATGGATCTCATTATTAAACGTGTCCAGGACCGTGCCGGCGAAAAGGCTAGAAAAGAAGTCGCACTGGAAACTGACAACGATGATGTAGAAGTTCGTCTAATCAACTCCGCCATCGTCAGCTTATCCATAGACGGCTACAAAGTAGCTAATCCTATCGGTTTCAAAGGTAGCGACCTCACCATCCAGTTCTACACCGCTTTTGCTCCACTTGTGCACATTTCCGCTATAGAAAAAGTCTGCGCCGAGCTAAACCTAGACCTACTGGCTGTAGCCGTAGAACCGTTTGCAGTCTGCCGGGCTTGTTTGGGAGACGACGTAGACAGCAATTTCTCCGCTATCGTGATGGATATTGGTGGTGGCACTACAGATATCGCCGTGGTGGATGACGGCGGCGTAGAGGGGACAAAGATGTTTAGCATTGGCGGGAAGAGCTTTACTCGTCAAATTTCCGAAAAACTTGGCGTGGATTATGACACCGCAGAGCGCATCAAGATTCAACTTTCCCAAGATCCATTGGATCAGCCAGAAAAAACTACCGTAGAGGAGGCCGCGCAACACATCAACCTCACAGATACCGAAGAACAAAAAGTCATGAGTGCCGTGATGGATAATTTGGACGTTTGGCTCGGCGGGGTACAGCTGGCCCTAGAAGATTTTGACGTAGAAATGCTTCCTGGAAAAATCCTACTTTGCGGCGGCGGTGCCGGTCTGCAGCAGCTCCAAGAAACTCTTGCCATGACCGACTGGTTCAAAGACCTGCCGTTTTCGCGCCGCCCGGTTATACATCTACTGGATGACCCGGACATTCCTGGCATAGAGAATCACACCGAATACGACTTAGACTACTCATTTATCACAGCCTTTGGCTTGCTCAGGGTTGCGTTGGACACTCTGGCTGGCGCCGATGAAGAAACCGGCCTCCGCGCAAAGCTCGCCAAAATTCTCCAAAACTAGTATAATACAATTAGAAACTGTTGTTTAGCACCTACTAGAAGGGAGTGATGCTTGTGGGTAATCTTCTTAGTGATATGTTACTTGGTGTGGGCATAAAGGCGCTTAGGGCTTCCAAAGCTGTGGAGAATCTACCCCAGCTTAAGCTCAAGAAACCGTCTAGGAAACACGCTAAAAAGCGTCAAAGGGCCGCCAAAAAGCCCCAGGAACCTGAAACCAAAAAGCCTGAAGTCAAACTTGTGGATCTGAACGATCCGGAATCGATCAAGGCTGCTTATGGCGAGGGCGCTACGGTCCGCGTAGACGAAAACGGAGAAATTGTCATCAGCCGGCGTCTAATCGTCAAATACGATGCCGAGACTCAGCAGTATCATTATGGCGATGAGGTTTATCAAGACGGCGATATCATTTGGAATGATTTATTGCAGACGGCCGCGTTCTGCGCCAACATTTTTCCGGATGCTACGCCAGAAATTACGCCTATCTCCATTCGCTATCTGGACCCGTCAAATCCGCGCTTACCGCTGGATCTAGACTATGCCAGAGCTCACCGCGAAGCCGCAAAGCGCAAGGTACCGACTTACGCTATCGTTTGCCGGCATGGACATTTTAACGTGTTTGTTTCGGATTTTTATGACAGTCATAATGCTCCGTACTATCTCGTCAAGGTCCATAATATCATGCCGTGCGAAGCTGAGTCGCCACGACTTTTCACTTCCGTTGTCGCGGAGATGAACGACGGTGGTATTGATAACGTCTTCGTGCGCTATTGTTCTGGCTACAGTATTGATTGGGACAAGGAAGTCGCAGATTATTATAAGGCTCTGCAGGACACGCACGAACATGGTATGGAGATGTACAAGCTCGGCGTCGGGCCTAACCCAGACGCGTCCATGTACGACATTACTGAAGGGCCGCTCAAACTTCCGCCGGAACTGGAGCAAAAGCTATCAGAACCGCCAACCACGCCGGATACACCGGAGCACCTTGAACCGGGGTCATAGACCCCGGTTTTTCGTGGTATAATCAAAGTAGTGATTTATATTATTGAAGATGATGAAATTATGGCCGAGTGTATTGCTATGGCCTGCAGGAAGGTCAAACAGCCGGTACAGATTTTTCATGACGCAGTTTCTGCTATGCAGGCACTCAGCAGCCAGCTGCCAGAACTAATTTTTCTGGATATCCTACTCACTGGTCCGGATGGATTTACGTTCTTAAACGAAATGGTTTCTTACGAAGACACCGCTAAAATTCCCATCATCATCGTTTCATCACTTGATTTTAAGAATCAGGATTTGTCGCATTATGGCGTCAAACGAGTGCTAAACAAAGCTACTATGACGCCCGACGATATTAAAAATTGCTTAAAGGAATTTGTTCATGGCTAAAAACGACTTGCGTACAGAGGCTATCGTTTTGCGTCGCACTAAATACGGCGAAACCGACCGCATTCTAAACCTCATTACGCCACAAGGCCGCCTCTCCGTCATTGCTAAGGGCGCACGCAAAGAAAAGTCCAAACTGGCCGGGGGCATAGAGATGTTCTGTGTTTCGGAAATTACCGCGCATTTCAAATCTGACTCCTCGGACGCGCTCGGCATTCTCACTTCGGCCCGTTTACAGGGGTTTTATAGCGGTATTATGAGCGATTTAGATCGTCTAGAGCTAGCCTCTCGCATGCTAAAAAACGTTGCTAAACTTTCCGACCAAATTGATAGCCCGGAACTTTATACTCTCACAAAAAGTTGTCTTGCTGCGCTGCACCAAAATCAAAACCAAAAACTCACTGAAGCTTGGTTTCTATTAAATCTCAGTCGTATTTCCGGCGAACAAATTAATTTACATTTTGATACTAATGGTCAAAAATTACAAAACGAATTAAAATATTCGTGGAACGAGTTGGAAAAGTCGTTTTCTCCGCACGAACGAGGCGATATCGAATCTAACCATATCAAACTTCTGCGTCTCATGGTCACGGCAGACTTGCCTACGATTCTGCGCATCAAGGATGCAGATGCCCTTATAGATAGCGTTCTCTATATTGCCAAATCATGTTATAATTAGACTATGAGCAAATTAGAAGATATTGTAAGTTTAGCAAAACGCCGTGGTTTTATTTTTCCCGGCAGTGATATTTATGGCGGCATGGCCGGAACCTGGGATTTTGGCCCGCTGGGCGTAGCCATGAAAAGAAAAATCATGCAGGCCTGGTGGAACTACTGGGTAGAAAGCCGCGAAGATATTTACGGCATAGATGCAGCCATCATCATGAATCCGCGCACTTGGCAGGCTTCCGGCCACGTAGACACTTTTGCTGACCCATTAATTGAATGTCTGAATTGTCACGGACGTTTTCGCGCCGACAAACTAGACCCGGATTTCACCGAAAGCGTTACCCGGAAAGATATTGATATAAAACAGACCAAATGCCCCACCTGCGGTCATTTTGCCTGGGGCCCGATTAAACAATTCAACATGATGTTTGCTACGCACGTGGGTCCAGTAGCGGACGACACTTCTATCGCTTATCTTCGCCCGGAAACTGCACAGGGTATTTTCACCAATTATAAAAACGTTGTAGATACAGTCTATCCTAATTTGCCGTTTGGTCTCGCTCAGCAGGGCAAGGCTTTTCGTAATGAAATTTCTCCGCGCGATTTTATTTTCCGTTGCCGTGAGCTAGAACAAATGGAAATTGAATATTTTGTTGCGCCGGATACCTGGTCTGAAAACTTTGACCAACTGCTTAAAAATTGTCACGATTTTTTGGAAAACGTCATGCACTTGCCGGCAGAAATGATTCATGAATATGAGGTCCCGGCAAACGACCGCGCACATTACAGCAAGCGCACCATAGACATAGAATTTGACTTCCCGATTGGCCGGGAAGAACTGATGGGCCTGGCCTATCGCACGGATTTTGATTTGCAGAATATCGCCCGCGCTTCCGGAAAGAGTATGGACTACCGTGACAAAACTACCGGCGAAGCCTTTGTCCCGCACGTGATTGAACCAAGTTTTGGTGTAGAACGCCTAATTATGGCCGTCCTTACCGCCGCTTACACGGAAGACGAAGTTGGCGGGGAAAAGCGCGTGCTACTGAACCTCCCAGAGGAATTTGCGCCGTATCGTTACTGTGTTTCACCGCTACTCAAAAACAAACCTGAGCTCGTAGCAAAAGCTCGTGAAGTCTACGAACTGCTGCGGAAGAAATACGGCAATGTTACTTGGGACGATTCCGGCAATATTGGCAAACGCTACCGCAAACAAGATGAAATCGGTACGCCTAAATGCGTTGTGATTGACTTTGGCACCCTAGAAGACGGCACGGTCACTGTGCGTGACCGTGACACTACTGAGCAAATCCGCGTTAGTGCTGACGAGCTGTAGTTATTTTTCGTTCCACCGTTTGATTGCATCGGCAATAACTTGCTTGGCTTCGGCTGCGTCGCCAAACTTCTCTACGTGTGTGGTTCCCGGTTTCTTCAAATCCTTGTAATGGTTGAAGTGGAACTCAATCTGCTCCAAAGTCCGCTTTGGCAGATCTTCCAGCGTCTGATAAGTATCGCCGTTGTTGCGGTCATCTTCCGGTACACAGATAATTTTATCATCTACTTCACCGTCATCTACAAATTTCATTACGCCTAGCACCCGTGCAGAAGTATAAATTCCAGTCGTCAGTGGCTGGTCGGTAATTAGTAAAACGTCCAGCTCATCTCCATCCTCGTCCAGAGTCTGCGGGATGAAACCGTAGTTACAAGGTTTAGCAAAAGCGATTGGCTCTACCCGGTCCAGCATAAAGCACGCCTTTTCCCGGTCCCACTCAATTTTGTGGTTAGAACCAGTCGGAATTTCCACCACTACGTTAATAATACCATTTTCATAATCCCCCGGGGTCAAGATTTTGTTAAAATCTGCCATAAAATCTCCACAGTTAGTTTTCTATAATATATATTATATGATACAATAATATATATGTCAAAAGATAGAAACCACAAACAGGATTTTCATGTTCGGCGCACGCTGCACTACTTTTTCAGCGCTCAGTGGCAGCACAAGGGTTTAGTCATTGGCACTTTTGTTACTACTCCGCTCGTGATTCTCTGGCGCGAAGTAATTTCTACCTATATTCTTGCGGATATTATTGCCAAAGTCACTGCCAATCCAGAGCTAAACTACGCCGTAAACGAAATTCTCCCGGAGGCGATCATTTTCATTATTGCCCGACTCGTCGCTACTGCACTGGGCGAGCTGCGCGTGTACTGCCACTGGAAAATGGAAATTTATGCAATTTACCACTTGTCTAATCTCTGTTTTAATACTATTGCTGCGCAGAGTATGCAGTTCCACAACGACCGCTTCTCTGGTTCGCTCGTTTCCCAGACCAATAAATTTGTTGGTGCCTATGAACGTTTTATGGACGAGCTCGTTTGGAATATCGTCCCGCTTACGGTTACGATTATTACCGCTATTGCTATTTTATATACCCGTGTACCGCTCTTTGCTACCGGCATGGTATTCTTTATTATCGCCTTTGTAGTCGTGGCCTACCTAGCCTTTCGCAAAATTTCTATTTTTAATCTCAAAATGGCCAACGCCGAAAACAAGCGTACTGGCCAGCTTGCGGATAGCATTAGCAACATCACTTCCGTAAAATCTTATGCTGGCGAAAACCACGAGCGCAAACGATTTGAAAAGTTCTCCGGCCGCGTTTCTCGCGCCACAAATGATTTACTAGTTGCTGAAATCAAACGTAACATTGGCTTTGATTTTGTTTATATTGGTATTTCTGCAATCGTGCTAATTTTCCTGCTTTTTGGTCAGCCGATTTTTGGCGTCACGCTCGGTACGCTCATCCTTGTTTTTCAATATTCTGGTACCATCACTAGCTACCTGTGGAATTTTAACAGCATTTTCAAGAGCATGAACCGCGTATTTGGTGACTCCGCAGAAATGGTAGAAATTCTAGATATGAAAGACGACGTAGTAGATGCGAAAAATGCTGGACAGCTAGAAATTCAGCACGGCGCAATTAGTTTTAATCATATTTCTTTCCAGCACCATGATGCCAAAGAAGCTATTTTTAACAATTTTTCATTGGATATTAAGCCGGGCGAACGTGTTGGCCTGGTTGGAACTTCCGGTTCTGGCAAAACTACCCTTACTAAATTATTGCTCCGTTTTGCAGACGTCACGGACGGTGCAATTCTTATAGACGGTCAGGACATTGCGTCTGTGACGCAGACCAGCCTTCGGGAAAGTATCGCCTACGTTCCGCAGGAGACCGCACTTTTCCACCGCTCCATTGCGGAAAATATCGCCTATGCTCGGCCACATGCTTCGCAGGAAGAAATTGAGCATGCTGCACGATTGGCAAATGCTCACGAATTTATCAAAGACCTTCCGGACAGCTACGATACATTGGTTGGGGAACGGGGAATCAAACTTTCCGGTGGTCAGCGTCAGCGTATTGCTATCGCCCGGGCGATTTTGAAAGATGCGCCAATTCTGGTTCTGGACGAAGCTACCTCTGCCCTGGATTCCGAGTCCGAAGCTCTAATTCAGGACGCATTGAATCAGCTCATGAAAGGTCGCACTAGTATCGTAATTGCACACCGGCTTTCTACAATCGCCGGTCTGGACCGTATTGTGGTGCTAGAAGATGGCAAAATCGTTGAGCAGGGCACGCACCGGGAGCTACTTCGGAAAAAGGACCCTACAGTCGGCTCTGGAGTCGCCAATCCGGCGCCTTCATGTCAGAAAAATAGCCCAGGACTTTCGCCCTGGGCTGTAGATGAGTTATGATTTTTTGAATCTTAATGACAAGCAGAACGCTTGCGAGTGTTTAACCTTATCTTTGGCTTCGTCAAAGAGGCGATGTTCCTCTTCGTTGGTGCTACCCACCAAAGCGTCAACCATATCAAGCAATGCTATCTGTCCAGGTGTCTTATCCCCGAAAGAAAAAACATTGCTAAAATGGTCAGTCATCATTATTGTTCCGTCTTTGTCATGCAACTGGATGTAGGTTTGATGATCTTTCGTGACTATCACCTCAAGCTCCCGCCCAGACCCAATCGCATCGTAGAGCCGCTGAATGTTTCTTATCACGGTCCCCACTAGGGAGGGCGAGCTATTTCTCATGATCCCATTCAGCTTGTCGTCTAGTTTTCCGTACTCTGTAGCAATTATCTTACACACCGTTTCCACCTCCTGTATGTAAACACTTGAAACTCATCGTCTATATATAAAAAAGGACTATGCCTTGTTATTTTTAGGATAAAAGGCACCAAAAACACCCTTATCTTTTCATTATATCACACTTATGTTAAAAAGTCAAGATTATTTACGTAGATTTTTTATAGATTTTCTCATGAGCAATTTCGTCCGGGAGATAACTTTTATTAAGATGGAACCCCGCCTCCCACTTCTGCCCCTTGCCAAACCCTAAATCTTTCATCAGCTTAGTTGGCGCATTCCGCAGGTGAGTTGGTACCGGCAGACCCATCGTCCGGTGCGCTAAATCCTGCGCTCGCATCCAGGCGTCATATGAATCCCGGTTTTTCTTACCCATTGCTAATGCACAGACTACGTGAGACAGGATAATCCCGCTCTCCGGCATCCCTACGCGCTCTACCGCCATAAACGCATCTAGCGCCAGTCCCAGAGCCCCGTTTCCGCCCAGCCCAATATCTTCCGACGCAAAAATCACCATTCGCCGGGCAATAAACTTTGGGTCTTCGCCCGCCTCCAGCATTCGTGCTAGGTAATACAGTGCCGCATCTACGTCGCTACCCCGCATAGATTTAATAAACGCAGAAATATTGTCATAATGTTTATCGCCCTTTTTGTCATATCCCGGCACTTTCCGGCCAGCCGCTTCTTTCACGGTGTCTATGGTTACTTTTTCACTTAGCGACAGGGCCAATTCTAAGTCCCCAAGTGCACTGCGCGCGTCCCCGCCGGACAGCTCCGCCAGATAGCTAATGGCATCTTTAGCGACCCGCTTGGTGGCCTTCTCCGCCTTAATTGCCCGTTTCAATACCGTGATAATTGCGTCTTTAGACAGCGGGGAAACAATCACTACTCGGCTTCGGGAGAGCAAAGGTGAAATTACCTCAAACGACGGATTTTCTGTAGTCGCGCCGATTAGAATGATGAGCCCCGACTCTACGTGCGGCAAAAACGCATCCTGCTGCGCCTTGTTAAACCGGTGGATTTCGTCTACAAACAGCACCGTGCGCGTTTTTAAGTTCCAATTCTGCCGCGCCCGTTCCACCACTTTTTCTACGTCACTTTTGTGCGCCGTTACTGCGGAGAGCTCCACAAAATCTGCCTTATATTCGTGCGCCAAAATTCGCGCCAACGTTGTTTTTCCGGTCCCCGGCGGCCCCCAAAAAATCAAATTCACCGGCTC
>CAZLAC010000018.1:0-10719 GCA_964557405.1 uncultured Candidatus Saccharibacteria bacterium | reverse complement strand
AGCGAGCAAATACGGTTCAGGTAGCACATTATACAGTTACTTTGGCCTGAGCAGCTACCGCTATTTCTGGAGTGCTACGCAGGACGGTAGTTCCCTTGCGTACCGCCTCTACGTCGACGGCAGCAACGCCGGCGTCTACGTCAGCAATAAGACGTATAGCAGCTGGTTACGCTGTGTAGCAGAGTAGTTATCGCTAGAGCAAGTTCCACTTTTTCCCGGTATCCTATGAATAGGGCGGCGGCGTAGCCGCCCCCTCCCGCAAGTAATTAAAATTAAAGTTAGGATAGAAATGGTAAATCAGAGTAAGACAAATCGCCAGGGTGGCAACAGCGGCGAAGCCGCTGCGGAGACAAAGGCCGAGCGCCGGCGGCATGAGCTGATCAAAGCAGAGGTGTTTGATTTTGAGAAGAAAAATCGCTCAAAATTGGTAGCGTTCAAATCCACGGGGGCGTGGTGGAAGTTTGGCGGGACGTCGGCGCTACTCTATGCCAAACACGTAGCACCGCGGATAGGGAAGGACCCGCAGATACGACCGGACCGGGACTTTTTCTCCAAATTTGCAGAAGGGGTAGTGTCAATCAAAGATATTGACACGTTGACGCGGGATTTGAAAGGAATTGGGATAAAACTGGTAGAAGATGGGAAAGAACGGAAGATTTTTGAATTAGGGCAGAAGTTTTCAGAAGAAGATATTGAACTGATGCGAAATGAAGATAAGCTAGCCAAAGAACAGTTAAACCAGCTAATTCTGCCTAAGGTAATGTATCCAAATTTGTTTGCGCATCTGAGGGCACTGAATGAGATAGCCCGAGTGAAACAACGGGGAGCGTCGCAGACGGATAGAACGTATATTATGGATGATTTTGCGGGGAAGACGCGGGAGATGGTGGAAAAATATATCAGAATGGCGATGGGGTTTACAGAGGCGAACACGGCACTTGCGGCGATTCGGGATGATTTAGTGACAGTGCGGGTGTATTTGGCGATTATTGATGAGTTGAAGATAATGGACGTGCGGGCGTGTTTGCGATTTGCGGGGAAGCTGATTGAAACGCAGACATTGGTAGACGAGGCAATAAATAATGGAAGCGCCGGAAAAGATAAAAAATAAAGAGTTGTTTGCTGAGTGGTTGCTAGAGGAGCTATATAAGTCGTACCTAGACGCGCGAAAAGGGAAGCGGGGGACGGAGGACGAGCAAAAGTTTGAGACATTTTTGTTTGAAAATTTAATAATACTGCGGGATGCGATTATGGCGAGAGTGTATAAACCGAGCCGCGGAGTAGCGTTTATTATTTCCAGGCCGGTAAAGAGGGAGATTTTTGCAGCGCCATTTAGGGACAGGGTGGTGCATCATTTTTTGTACAGGCAAAATTCGGCGTGGTGGGACGAGAGGCTGATAGACGATTCGTATTCGTGCCGAGTAGGGAAAGGGACACTGTACGGGGTGCGGCGACTAGAGCAGCATATTCGGGAGGTTTCGGAAAATTATACGAAGGAAGTATATATTATACAGAGTGATTTGACGGGGTATTTTATGTCTTTGCCGCGGGCGGGGCTTTATAAGAGGATAAAATGGGGACTAGACCAGCAGTATGCAGAGAGTAGAAATTTGTTATACGGTGCGTGTTGCTTTTTGTGGAGCGAGGTGATTTTTGATGACCCGACGAAAGATGTGCGGCGGAAGAGCACAATGAAAAGCTGGCGGAAATTATCGCCGGACAAGAGTTTGTTTTGTCAGCCACCAGGGAAGGGGATTGTGATTGGGAATTTATCATCACAGATGCTGTCAAATATATATTTGGACCAGTTGGACAAATTTATTACTCAGACACTGGGCTATAAACATTATGGGAGATACGTGGACGATTTCTATTTAGTGGTGACAAAAGAGGAACTGCCGCGAGCACAGAAAGATATGGAGCTAGTACGGAGATATATTAGGCGATTAGCGTTGAAAATTAACGAGAAAAAGACGCACGTGCGGATTTCTAGGGACGGAGTGCCGTTTTTAGGAGTAGTGGTGTATCCGGGGCGGACGGTGCCAGGAAAGCGGGTGATGGCGAATTTCTATATGGCGGCGCGGAGGTTTACGATGGGACTGACAAAGGTAGAGTCAATTATTTCGTATCTGGGGTATATGAAGAATATTCGCGGGCGAAAAGCGGCGGCAAGGGTGTTTCATAAGGTAGGGTGGAAATATAGGTTTTGAATTTTATGATGGGGGCGCGATGAGGAGGCCGGGAAAAAGTGGAACTTGCTCTAGCGATAACTACTCTGCTACACAGCGTAACCAGTTGTTATTCGTCTTATTGTTGTTGTTGACGTTGGCGTTGCTGCTGTTGACGTTGAGGTTGTACGCATTGGAACTATTGTTCTGCGTAGCACTCCAGAAATTGCGGTTGCTGCTCAGGCCAAACGTGGTAAACAAGGCAAAGTTCGCGGGGACAATGGTATATTGGAATGCTGCCAGAGTGGCTTAGTGCCGTAATGGCAACAGGGCCAATTGACTCTGCCAAGCAGAGATGTCCCCTGGCATCCTAGTGGCTTCTTTCCGGACGGTAAGGCTTGCTGATTTCCCATGCCCCGGCCGGGAAGATTGCGCCCCCATATTATTGTACAACGCTTATGCGCTCTCTGTATCGGCGGAAATCAAGTGGGGAAGTTGGGAAAATGCTTGATTTGCGAGAGAAAAATTTGTATAATTATAGAGATGAATAAACTGCGAGAGAAAGCTGAGAGTGTTTTTGCGTGGGCGGTGGAACAGAGGACGGACCCGTATAAGGGGCCGTGGGTGCGCCATTCCCAGCAGACAGCAAGATTCTGCGAAGAAGTGGCGCGAAAGATGCGCGAGAACGGCTGTGATATAGATGTAGATATGGCGTATGCCTGCGGGCTGTTGCACGACACGGGACGTTACGAGGCGGTAGACAACGGGATGCACCATGTGGTAGCTGGATATGAAGTTTTGAACGAGCGGGGGCTCACGATTCCGGCGGAAGTGGCGCTGACGCATACGTTTTATGGCTATGGGCGGGTAGCGTATGATGAGTACTGGCGCGAAATGAGTGCGAATGATATAGAGTTGATAACAAATTTTATGACTGAACACAAAACTTCTGATTATGACCGGCTGGTGCAGCTAGCAGATAATATGGCGCTGACTTCAGGGATAGTGACGATAGATGCGCGGTTTGTGCATGTTTTTACTCGGCATAAAAGGGAACACGCAGCGGAGTATCTTGCGCTTTTGTACGAGCTGAAAAATTATTTTGATCAAAAGTGTGGCGAAAACATTTATGAATTATTTAAAGATGATATAATAAGAACAACGATGTTGGGCCTGCCCGGGATTTATAGCGAGGAAGAACGGGAAATGGTCATAGAGGATGGCAAACTAAACATAAGAGTGAAGGAGAGCTCATGAAATACAAAGCGGGGAGCCGGCGGCGGGCGCTGGAATACGAAAAGGCAATCTTAGACTTTTGGAAAAAGGATAAGACTTTTGAGAAATCTGTGGCGCAGCGGGATGCGGCACAGAGCTACGTGTTTTATGATGGGCCGCCATTTATTACTGGTATGCCACACCACGGAACGTTGCTTTCTTCTATCGTAAAGGATGCGGTGCCGCGGTATTGGACGATGAATGGGTACCGGTGTGAGAGACGGTGGGGCTGGGACTGCCACGGATTGCCGGCGGAGAATTTTGTAGAAAAGCAGCTAGGTATTACAGACCGGCGGGAGATTGGCACAAAGATTTCGCTGGAAAACTATATTATTAAGGCGCGTGAGAGTATGGTGGCTAACTCCGAGACTTGGCGGGGGACGATTGAGCGAATTGGGCGGTGGGTAGATTTTGATAATGCGTATCGGACGATGAATCCGGATTTTATGGAGAGTGTGTGGTGGGCGTTCAAGCGGCTTTATGCGGCGGGGAAGATTTACGAGGGGCGGAAAGTGTTGATGTATGATACGAAGTTTGCCACGCCGGTATCTAAAGCAGAGGTGACGATGGATAATGATGCGTATCAAGAAGTCACTGACCCTAGCGCGTATGTCTTATTTTCAGTTTCTTCTGCGTCAGCAGATGCGTTGCTCGCTCGCCGTACCTCTAGTACGCCTCGCTCCGCTACTCCTGCTTCCTTGAATAAATCTGAAAATAAAACAAATGAAATCGCGTTGATGGCTTGGACGACGACGCCGTGGACGCTGATGGCAAACCGGATGCTGGCGGTGAACCCGGAGATGGAATATGGGCTGTATGATGGGAAAATCGTAGCCTGCAAGCTGGCTGAAAAAGTGTTTGGCGAAGAAAGGAAACCGGAGAAGAAGTTTAAGGGGGCGGAACTGGTAGGGCTAGAGTACACCAGTATAGACGGGACGGCTTGTAAGGTGTATGCTGGGGGCTTTGTAGGGGAGGACGAAGGGACTGGGATTGTGCATATTGCGCCGGCGTACGGTGAGGATGACTATGCGCTCTATCTGCTACATGAGGACGAGGTGGAATTTGTAGACGTGCTGGACGAAAACGGATATTATATTGAGCCATGGGCGTCTAAATTGCATGATTTAGGCGTGCGTGATACGGACGAGAACGGGATTCAGATTTGGGACGGGAACAAGTTTATTGCGAAGTGCCTAGAAGCGGCGGGGATTGTTTACAAGATTGAATATATTAAGCACGAGTATCCGTTTAATCCGCGGAGCAAACAGCGGATTATGTATCGGGCGTTTCCAAGTTGGTTCTTTGACGTAGCCGGGTCTAAGGCACTAATGCTGGAGCAGAACGAGAATGTCAACTGGTTCCCAGAGTATTTGAAGCACGGACGTTTTGCAAAGAACATTGAAGCGGCGCCGGATTGGAACTTGTCACGCGATCGGTTCTGGGCAACGGCGATGCCGGTATGGAAGGGAGACAAGGGCTCTGTGCGTGTAGTGGGGTCATACGACGAGCTGTATGAGCTGTCTGGAGTGCGGCTCTCTGATTATCATCGGCCGTGGGTAGATGAAATTGAGTTTGAGATAGACGGGGAGCATTTTACTCGGATAGAGAAAGTATTGGACTGCTGGTTTGAGAGTGGCTCTATGCCGTTTGCACAGTTGCACTATCCGTTTGAGAACAAAGAGAAGTTTGAGGCGAACTATCCGGCGGACTTTATTGTGGAATACGTAGGGCAGGTGCGGGCGTGGTTCTATTATGTGCATTGTGTGAATACGGCGCTGGCGGAGATTGGCGCTTTTGGGCCGGCGGCAAAGACTGGCGCAAAGAATGCCTATCGGAATGTGATTACGACTGGGACGTTGGCGGGGAACGACGGGCGGAAGATGAGTAAGTCGTTGGGGAATTACACGGACCCGAATGAGCTAATGGACAAGTATTCGGCAGATTCTTTGCGATTTCTGCTGCTGTCCAGTCCGGTGCTGGCAGGGGAGGACTTTGCGTTGATTGATAAAGACGTTTCGGACGTAGCGCGGAAGTTGTCTATGATTTGGAACGTGTACGATTTCTTTACGATGTATGCGGAAGTGGACGATATTGATTCAGAAAATTGCGAGCGATGTCTTTCTCGGGTCGCGTCCCTCGCGCCCGTAGGCCTTCGGCCTTCCGCGTCCCAAGGGGCGGTCTTCACGGGGCTCGGGCGCTATGCCTCGCCAGCAGGCTCCGGAATTCCCGAGAAAGAATCGTTCGCTAATTTTCTGGATCAGTGGGTGGTTTCACGTGTGCATCAGCTTCGGGATGAAATTGTAGAGGGGATGAGCGAGTACAACTTGCCGAAGGCGCTGGCTGGGGTATTGCCGTTTGTGGACGATTTGTCTAACTGGTTTGTGCGGCGGAGTCGGCGGCGGTTCTGGAAGAGTGAGGATGATGCGGATAAAATGGAGGCGTATGCGACTTTGTATTACGTTCTGACATATTTGGCGCAGATTCTGGCACCGTTTGTGCCGTTTATGGCGGAGGAGCTGTGGCAGCAAATGACTGGCTCTGAACAATCAGTGCATCTTTTGGACTATCCGGCGGCGGGCGAGGTGAACACAAAAGTTATTGATGAGATGGCGCGGACGCGGGAGATTATTACAGAAGGCCTAGCGCAGCGGATGAACAAGTCTGATACAGAGGAACAAATCAAGGTACGGCAGCCGCTTTCGGAGCTGACCTATGACGGAGAAAAACTGGACGAGTTCTACGAGAAGATCATTGCGGAAGAAGTGAACGTGAAAAAAGTTGTTCATGGTGCGACAATAAAGTTGAACAAGAAGCTGAATGATGAACTACGTGCAGAAGGGTTTGTGCGCGAGTTAATTCGGGTGGTGCAGAGCGCGCGGAAAAAGGCGGGGTTGTCCGTAGACGATAGAATTAAGTTGTTTGTAGGTACTCCAGTGCCGGAGAAGTGGCAGGAGACGCTCGGCTCCGAGGTGTTAGCGACAGAACTACACACAGGTACGGATGTACAGAACTATAAATATGATGAAATCGTAAAAGTGAACGGCGAGCAGATTACGATTTCTTTGGAAAAATAACAGGGGTAATTTGACAAAGGTGGGAAAATAAAGCATAAAAGGTATTGACTTTTTGAATAAAGTGTGCTAACATAAAAGACAGTTAGATAATAAAAAATAAAAAAGGAAAAGATATGTAAAAACACCAACAATATAAACATTAAAAGAAAGGAAAAAATATAAGATAAACCGGGGGAATAATAAAAATAAACAAGGAAAACAAAATGTCATTTGAGTTCTATGAACACGAATCAGATTGGCAGCCATCAAATAAGGAAATAGATAATAAAACAATGGAGAAGATTAAGAATTTTGGTAAGATGGCGTTACTGACGAAAACATATGAGTAATGCCCGTAAAACGGGCGGTAAATTAAGAAACAAATGAAAAAACCGAACATGATGTTCGGTTTTTTCTTGGGGTAATTTGCGGAAAAATACTTGACAATACAAAACGCAAGCGGTATCATAGGAGGCAAATAGGTCATATTTAATACCAAAAATAAAAAACAAAAAGAAAGGCCCACCATGAATATAGACAATACAAACCCTAATCCGTCGGGACCGGCTCCGGTGTCGGATGACGATTTGAAGAACCTGACGGGAGACGAGCTGGTGGAGCTTTATGTTGAGCAGCTGCTTAAGGACAAAGGCGTAGAAGATAATGACGGTGCAAAGCGTGATGAATTGAAAACGGAACTGACCGGCAGAATCAACGAGGCGATTTTGGAAGCGTTGCCAGATGATAAGTTTGAGGAGCTGAAAGCGGCTTTTGAACAGGACGGAGATTTGGATGCGATTATTGACGGTGCGGAGATTGATACCGCGGAGATTGCGACGGGTGTGATGAAAGAGTTTCGGGCGGAATACTTAGGAGAGGAGAAGTAAAATGAACGGTGAGAATTTGAACAACAATAATAATATGCCGGACATGGACGATGCATTGTGGGACATGCCGACTGATATGAACAATATGACTTATGTAGAGGGGCAAGGATATGTGAACACGGATTATTATAATGCGTGGAAAGAACATGCGGAGGGCGTACGGCAGGACGAGAAAGAACCGGAGGATTTGGAAGCGGAGCCGGCGCCGGAAGATAAGAAGCAGCTGAAAATGAGCTGGGCGATGATGATGAATTATTATAAGAAGAATCCGGATGAGATTTCGGATTTGACGGAAGATAGTGAACGCGCAGCGAAGGCAGCCGAAGGTGTACGGAACGATGACCGGAAAGAGCTGGACAAAATTATTACGGAATATATTGCAGCGGGACGGAAGAAATTAGGAAAAGTTGCGGTAGAGGCAACAGAAGCAGCAGAAGCGGAGGGCGAATCGGCAACTACGCCTGCGGAAGCTGCGGAGACTGTTGAGGCTACTGCGGAACCGGAGCTGGGCGAAAAGCTGAACCAGTTTGTAGAGGAAACGGTAGAAAAGCCGGGGGATTTGAGCGGTTTCAACTTCCTGAAACGACACGACGCGCAGGGTAGAGAAATTGAGGAAGATAAAAAAGAAGACGAAAAGCCGGATTATACGATTGACTTTAGTCCGGAAGATGATTGGGACGAGATGCTGAACCACGGGAAATTCCCGACGAAAGTGGCGGCGGACTGGATTGAACAAATTAATGAATTCCGTCGCAAGGCCAATCAAGATTTGGCGGATGGAAAAATTACGCAGGAAGAGTTTGATAAGTGGGAAGAGTATTTCAACCAGAAGGAAGAAGAAGTAAAAGACAAAGCTAATGCCATGACGAGCAAGAATCAGGGCAAGCAGATTCCGCGGGAAAGAACGGACGCATTTATTGGTACGGAAATGAGTAATAGGGCTAAGCAGGAACAGGAAGATGCGGGTGAAGATGACGAGCCGGTGGTGATTTCGGCGGAAGAAATGAATGCGATGGATGCAAAACCGGTGAGAGCCGAAGTGGTGGATGCGCGGAAAATAGAGCGTAGGGCATTTGCTAGGAAGGTCAAGCGCGTACTGGTGCGTACGGCAGCGGTGGCCGGGATAGTAGTAGCGCTGGGTGCGGCATGGTTTAGCGGGATTGGCCGGGCAAGAACGGCGGAAGCGGCGCAGCCGGTGAAGACTACTTCTGAGAACGAGGTTGATCAGTCGGACGCCGGAGCGATAGCTGAGGCAGTAGATGAAGCAATTGCGAACGAAGAGGTAGACTTGACGGTAGACTTGTCAGAGATGAAGACCGACCACGGAGAAATCGCGGAGACGGAGCGGCAGTATTCTATGGCGTTGGGTGATGAACAAGTTTCTATGAACACGATTTCTAGAAATGGTGTGTTTAATATGTCACGCGAAGACACATATTATCAAAGTGGGAAACGTAGTGAACACAGTTTTTCCGCGCCGATGTATGACGGCGAACACAAGGGTACGGAATCAGACAAAGAGTCGCTGAAAAACTTTAACAAGTTGTTTGCAAACTCACATGAGCTTTTGTCCATTCTGGATGATAACTTGGGTGAGAGGCGTGATGAACACGGCGGGCTGGCCAGGGTGAACGAACAGGCTGATTTCTACACGGACAATGACGAGGCGTTTAATGCTGGCGTGACGCGGGTGTCCGATGAAATAGCAAACTTTGCAGACGGTGGGAAGATTGAAACAAAGACGATAAACGCTGGTAGAAAATATGGTTCACTCTACGAAAAAGAAGTAGTCAGCGATAGCAAGACGGTGTACTCGGAGCTATCGGCGGATGAAATAGAGAGTGGAGCTATAGACAAGAACGTAGAGGCAGATTCTAGCGTAGTGAAGAAAGAAGACAGGCACGGATTCATGCTCTATAATGCGGATGGCGAAGCGTTGATTACAAAGGAAAAGGCGTCTGAGTACTTTGGTGTGCCGGCAAGTCAAATTGAATCGGTATTGTTTCTGGAGGAATGCGACAACGTAGCGATTCTTTATAAAGCACAGCCGAAAAAGAAAGTAGTGCAGCAACAAGTTGAACAAACGGTAGTGATGCCACAGACAGTAGTGATAAACGGTGTGCCAGTAGTGGTACCAACACCTACTCCGACACCAACACCAACACCGACGCCGACGCCGACGCCAACGCCGACCCCGACTCCAGATCCGGGTCCCGGTCCGGGGCCAGGCCCAGGGCCAGGGCCAGGTCCGAGCGATGACGCAAAGGACCCGGAAGCGATTCGGCGGAATATGCAAACCGGTGATGAATCGCAGGAGAAAGTAGTGCCGGAAGGTGCGGATGGACTGACTGAGCGTCCAACTGAGGGTGTACAAGAAACGCCGGCGCAGGGTCCAACGCAGGAACAGCAAGAAACAATTGACAATGCTAACCAGACGGAAGCCGGAAGTGATGATAACCGGACGGCGGAGCAACAGCAGGCAGACCAACAGGCTGAGCAGCAGCGCCAAGAAGGTGAACAACGTCAAGAAGAGGCCAATGAGCGGGCTGAGGAGAGTCGGTCAGAAGGGGATAATAACTCCGACATGAGCGACAGCGAAGCGGCAGATTACTATAGAGAGTTTAATGGCTAGGAGAAAGGAGGAGAAATGAAAACAAAAACCGAAAAGAAAACCAAGATTCTGCCGATGATTGCAGCGGCAGTGACGGCGGTAGCGGCGATGTTGCCGAGTGCGGTGCTGGCGTATGGGCCGGAGCGGACGACTTATACGATGCAGCACCCGGCGGACGAGGTGACGTTTAACTCAATTACGGACAACCCGGTGTTGGGTGATGAGCGGAACTTTGTGCGGGTAGCAGAAAAAGATTCCGGGAACAATTTTACGGGCGGGACTTTGAAAATTGAGCCAGGAAAAGTTTATGAAGTCTATATTGGCTATCATAACAATGCGAAAAGTTCTCTGAATGAGAGCGGTAAAGGGATTGCGCGGGGAGTGAAAGTTTCGGCGCAGTATCCAACGGTGGTGACGCCAACTCAAACGGGGAAGGTGAGTGCGATTATCTCTGCTACGAATGCAAATCCGCAGGAAGTCTGGGATGAAGCGTATTTCACAACGGATTATAGTGAGGTAACGCTGAGTTATATTCCGGGTTCGGCAAAAATCTACAACAGTTTTGCGACGAATGGAAGCGTACTGTCCGATGCGATGTTTAAGGAAGGCGGGACTTACATTGGCATGAACAAATTAGATGGTGTGCTGTTTGGGTGCGCGGAATATTCTGGACACATTATTTATGAGCTGAAGGCAGAAAGCACTGGTTCTAAGTTGACAAAAAC
>CAZLAC010000017.1:0-10860 GCA_964557405.1 uncultured Candidatus Saccharibacteria bacterium | reverse complement strand
ATACTTGGTCATATTTGTAGCATGCCGTTCGGAACCCTAGTTTGTCGGGGAGCCACAAAAACAATGCCCATAGGGCATTATTTTATTTGCCGGCCTCTTTCTTCCCTTGCTTCTGTAGCCACTCGCACATCTGGCAGTAATACCCCTCACCACCATAAAGCTCCCGCCCGCACCCCGCGCAATAATACTTAGTATCCTCCATCATCCTCCTCGTCCGACCAATCATCCTCTAGCTCGTCATCTTCATCCAACTTATCCTCGTCTAGTTCATCTTCATCTAGCCAGTCATCTTCCTTTGCTGCCGCCCGGGCTTCCGCAGCCTCCTCTCGCTCTGCCGCTTCTTCCTCTTCGCACATCCAGCAGATAAACATCTCCGCAGCATTCGTCAGCTCCCGCCCACAGTTTAAACAATATCTTGGCTCTTCGTCATCCATCAGTACAAATCCTGTTTGTTGTTAGTTCCAGTATACCACCAGAACCCTAAATTTCATATTCCGCCACGTCGCCATTTTTCAAGTGAAACTCCGAAAAATCCGTGTCGTCATCATACCCCACAATACAAAAATGCAACGTCTTCAAACTCGTTCCGTGCCCCACCACTAGCACCTTTGCTCCGTCCGGATTTTCAGATTTTATCCGCCCTAGCACTCTCGCAGAACGTGCCAGCACCTCTTTTATCGTCTCCATCCCTCCCTCGCTCGTATTCAGCCGCCTATTATAGCAGAGTTCATCATTATATCTATTTTATTAAACTTGCATTCTTTATTAAACTATGCTACATTTAATAAAAGGAAAATTTTTAATATGTATACTACCACTATCACCAAATCAGGGCAAATCACCCTCACAAAGGCCGCCCGGGAAAAACTCGGCGTAAAAACCGGCGACAAAGTCTATGTAGACTTTGAAAAAGGCGAGCTCACCATTAAAAAACCCCTCTCAAACACCGAATTCCTCAAAAAGCTGGATGCTATTGGTGCAGACACCGCTATTCCTAAAATCCCCGCGGAAGACGCCGTCCGTGCTTTTCGCGACGGAAAGGTCAAAGAAGTCTTAGCGGACTACCGCAGAAAATATGAGGCCGCCTGATGTCTATCTCCTCTCTTGACACTAGCCTCATCGTCCGCGTCATCACTAACGACAGCCCAGAAAAACGTCTCCAAGTCCTAGATCTCCTCACAGAAAACAACCACATCTTTCATTTATTCCTTCCTGCCCTCATAGAAACCGTCTATGTCCTAGAAAAGGTCTACAATTTCCCCCGTGAAAAGCTCGCCAGTCGCCTCAACTTCTTCCTGACCCACTTCTCTGACAACATCATCTATGACCATCCTCTCACCGCTATAGCTTTTCCCCTCTATCTTGAACAGCCACAACTGTCTTTCAATGATTGCCTCCTCTCCGCCTGCGCCGAAGTCAAAAATGCCGAACCTCTCTACACCTTTGACCAAGCCCTCGCCAAAAAATCCCCCTCCGCCAAGCTCCTCGGCTAGAATACCCCTTACGCTTGAGCAATAAAACCTAAAATGCTATACTCTCTAAGACAATATCGTTGCGTTCTTTACCATGTTTAAGGGGGTATATTATGGCAAATATTGCAAAAATTCAACTCACCATCAGACATTGTTCTGATTGTCCTTATGCGGTCAAACGCTCGGAATATGCCGGTTGGTTCTGCATCCATGATATGCAAAGGGTTGGTCTCTCCGTCGGCGATGGACAAGATGTTCCAGACTTCTGCCCGTTCGTTCTGGCTGCGCTTCAACGCATCGTAGACGAACTGGAACAGTCTGGCGGCTACCAAGCGCTACCACTCCATGGTCAGCATTTTCTAGAAGATTGCATCTCTCTGGGGTTTAATTCCCCGGACTACGTCCAAAAGCAAACACTCCTTCTAAAAATCGCCATGCTTCTGCAGTACAATTTCTTTCCCTCGTCTCAGGCTGACTATCTGGAGAAGCTTCAGAACAGTGGTGCACTCAACTCCGAAGATGCTACCGTCATCAGTAGCGCCCTGGCTTGCCTGACGTCTCCTTTCCCCGCAAATCTCCGCCCGGAAAAGGACACTCTTGTCAGTGCTGCACTGGTGCTGGCTACTGCCATCAAAAAGACCACTTGGCGTCGCCCCGTCCTCTCTGTTGAATACACCCTTTATCAGCATTTGGACTCCCGCCCCGCCCTGGCCGAGCTTCGCTACACTATCGGTGACGATTTTAATCTCACCAAATTCATCAGCGACTCTCCGGAACTTCTCCGTACCCCTCGGCAAATCGCCTGTACTTTTCTGGGGATTTCCCAGTTCCGCTTCTTTGTCAATGACACAGAGGTAGAACTCGCCCCACTTCTGGGGGACTAACAAAAGACCGCGCGTCATCTGCGCGGCCTTTTTCATGCGTTTCTAAAAGTTTAACCCCCAAAATTCCAAGAACATTTTTGGCCACATCCGCTCAGAAATCGCCGTCGCCACATCGCCCTGTACCACTCCATTTTTTAAGAGCGACCACACGACAAACCACACCACCATCGCTACAAGTAGCCCATATCCAACTTTTAGCACGTTCGTCGCAGCCGTATTGTCCCTTGCTCCAAACCTTTTCCAGAGCGAAAACAGAATGCAAACCGCCAATATCACCCCATTCACCGTATCTATCAAACTGTTTCCCCAGTACTGTGACAGCATCGTCACCGCTTGCCAAGCTAGAATCTCATACAGCGCCACCACAAAACAAATCTTCGCAATCTTCTCACCCCAATACGACAGCTCAAAAATCCCCGTCAGCCGCCCAATTCCCATGCAAATCAGAGCCACCACTGCTACCACCGCAATTACAATCAGCCCCACTCGCCCCAATGTCCACCAAGTATTACTCATACTTCCATTATACACCAAACCCCGCCCAATAAAAATAGCCACTTTCTAAAAGATTATCCGAGGTATTTAGACTAAAATCCCCCCTTTCAAAAGATTGTCCGAGGTACGATTGCTCAAGACATTACCGATAAAAACAGCCCCATTTGGAAAGATTGTCCGAGGCAAGATTATCTAAGGCACTACCAACAGAAATACCCCTTACTCTAAAAGATTGTCCGAGGCATCTTTTAGAGTAAGGGGTATTTCTGTTATATGTGTCTTAGGCAATCGTCAGAGAAATCTTCCGCCCCTCACGGTCAATATCTAATACCTTAAACTCTTTCCTCTCATTCAAGGTAAACACCTTCTCCGGGTCTACATCATTCCCCTCACCCAGCTCAGAAACATGCACCAATGCTTCCACTGCCGGAGAAATCTGCACGAACGCCCCAAACGGCGTAATCCGCGTCACGGTGCCTTCTACCTTAGAGCCTTTCTTCAAATTCTCTACCTCAGACAGCCACGGATCTTCCACCAACTGCTTCATAGAGAGGCTCAAACGTTCCTTATCAATCGCGATAATCTTCGCCTCAACCGTCTCGCCAACTTTCACGTAATCAGCCGGATTGTTCACGCGCTCCCAGGAAATCTCGGAGATGTGAATCAGACCTTCAATTCCGTCCACGTTCACAAATACCCCAAAATCCACCACGCCGGTCACTACGCCCTTTACTACGTCACCCACGGCGAGCTTAGAGAAGCGCTCTGCTAGACCGTCTTTCACTGCCTCTTTCTCAGAGAAAATCAGCTTGTTATCTTTCTTGTTTGCGTCCAGAATCCGGACCTTAATCGCTTTCCCAACTAGGGAGTTCAGCCGCTGCAAGATTTCGTCCTTATCAGCTGAACCTACGCGCGGATAATGCTCTGCGGAAAGCTGAGAAACTGGCAAGAAACCCCGAATCCCTTCGTATTCCGCCAAAAGCCCGCCACGATTCGCATCAAATGGCGTAATTTCCACGATTTCCTCGGCTTCCAACTTGGCTGCAATCTCATCCCAGCCTTTATCTTTTACGGCTTTTCTGAGAGACAACAGTACATAGCCGTCGTCCATTTCCGTGTCAATAATAGAAGCAGACACCTCTGCACCCACTTCCAAATTCCGCGCAAAAGACGCTTCCTTCCGCGGTACTAGACCGACGCCCTGCGCGCCTAAATCTACTAAAATTTCATGCTTCTTTACAGAGAGCACCTTCCCGGTAATGGTATCACCAACTACCGCCTGTTTTACAGAATCACCAGCTTCCGCCAGCAACTCATCCATTGTTACTTTTTTGGCATCTTTTGCCATAATTACTTTCCTTCCTTTATGCACCGGCTCGACGCTGCGGCCCTGGTAGCATAAAACTCCTCCTATTTTATCAAATTTCCCTAATTTTGTAAATAGTCTTACTGCTTTGTCCCGTTTATGCTATAATTAACATAATCATGGACGGTACCAATTCTCACACTAAATTAGACTTAGACTCCGCAATAGACAAATTCCAGCAAATTTTGCAATCCGGCCGCACCCCTTCCCCGGATCAGCTCAAAAAATACCAGCGCATCCTGGACGGCATCGCCGAAACTTACGCCCATTCTCACAATCGCCAACAGCTCAGCGAGCTCTATACCATCCAAGCAGAAATTTACGAACTTTCCGGAGAACACAAACTCGCACATGACGCTCGTTTCCGTGCCAAAGACATCCGCACAAACCACAAACGCGCCCGCAACATCCTCACTGCCGTCATTATCATTAGCCTGATTGCCGCCGTTGCCGTAGTACTCTATGCCCTTGCCCAACGCCAAAACGAAATCAGCACTCGTCGCGCCAACTGCCTCAAAGCAGTAAAAAGCAGCGCCGAAACTTACGCCACCGTGGAAGCTAATAATTCCGACCTCCGCCCGGACACCTCAGAGTACAAGCAACTTTGGCAGTCTTATTACGATACTAACTACCGCGAATCGTCCAAAGAGTGCTATAATTAAATCATGTATTTAGCTATTGATATTGGTGGGACCAAAACTCTGCTTACCCTCTTTTCTGCTACTGGCCGCAAGCTCAAAGCATTCAAATTCCCCACCGACAAAAACCCCGATCTTTTCATCTATTATCTACAAGATCATCTGTCTTCTTTCCTTGTCACCACTCATCGCCAGCGCATCCGGGCCATTGTTGTAGCTTTTCCCGGCTTCATTGAACACCACCAACCGGTCTATGCTCCCAACCTCCCAGAATGGAATCGTGGCTTCAATTTTGCCGCAGAATTCGGCAACTGTATAAAAAATTTATTCAGAAATAACAGAGGTATCCCACCAATTTTCTACGAAAATGACGGTCGTCTTGGCGCTTACTACGAGTGCCGCAAATACAAAGGAAAAACCGTCTATCTCACCTTTGGCACCGGCATCGGCGCCGGACTAATCAAAGACGGCAAAATCATCAACCGTACCCCGCCTTTTGAGCCCGGCCACCGCGAATACCCCTGGAACGACAAAATCTCCGAGTGGGAGAAAATCGCCTCCTCTAAAGCCATTCGCGCCGCCCACGAAGACCGCGACGTCACCAAAATCCACGACCGCGCTACCCTAAAAGACATCGCTTTGCGCCTTTCCCTTGGTATCGCAGATATCATCCGCGAAGAAAAACCTGACCAAATTGTTCTTTCTGGCCCCCTAGCAGAAATTTTCCCTAAATTCCACCGCTCTCTTTATCACCTTCTCCGCTCCGCCCTGGACGGCAATACAAAAATTCCCCCTCTGAAAGTCGCCAAACACCCCCAAGAATCCGTCGTCTATGGCGCCTACCTCTACGCAAAATCTAGTCAAAAAGGCAAAAATGCCTAAATCCGCCGCGCCACGGCCGTCACTCACTCGCAATCTTCTCTCTCAAATCGCTCATGATTACCCCGATTTTACCCTCAAACCCGGCGCACGTTTTACTTGGAAACCGCCTAAAACCATTGTTTACGAGCCAGAAACGGCATATCCCCCCCTGTATTTTGCCCTTCTGACGCTCCACGAGCTCGGTCACGCCGTGTCTAAGCACAAAGACTATAAAACTACCGTGGAACGCCTAAAAATTGAATCTGAGGCCTGGAGCGCAGCCAGAAGGCTATTTATCAAGTACCAAAAATCCGACATTCTGCCGGCAAATTGGGCCTGGGACACCGACTTCGTAGAAAACCACCTGGACACCTATCGCGACTGGCTTCATACTAAAACTACCTGCAAGACTTGTGGTCTCACCATGTATCAAACCCCCGACGGCTCCTACCACTGTCCCTTCTGCGACACTGCTGCTTAATTTTACTAGCGGTTATCTCCACTCCCGCCTAGTTTCCCCCGCTCTAGTCTACTCTGTGCCTTTTCTAGCTGCTTTTTCGCCACCTCAGAAAACGGCACGTCTAAATACCTCGCAATCGTCGCCAAATACCACAGCACATCCCCTAATTCTTTGACAATTTCTCCCTTATCTTCCTCTGTCATCTGCCCATCTTTATCTCGCAAAATCTTCTTAAACTTCTCCTGCACTTCCCCCGCTTCCCCGCCTACCCCCAGCACTTTCGTCATAAACCCCGGGTCCCGCGGGTCATGCACGTCCTTTGGCGCATCAATATCGTATTTAATAATCTCTTTCTGATAATCGTCAAACCTCATATTAAATCTAGTATACCACAAACCAAGAAATAAGGCCTTTCTAGGAGATTGTCCGAGGGTATACTACTGAAGTCAAGAAACAAGGCCTTTCTAGGAGATTGTCCGAGGGCATACTACTAAGACTAAGAAATAAGACCCTTTTCAGGAGATTGTCCGAGGTATCTCCTGAAAAGGGTCTTATTTCTTAGTTATCGCAATATAACCTTAGTGTTTCTTTGCAGGACCACGACGAGAGATCCGGCCACCCTTCGCCCCAGCAATCTTCGCTAGAGCCGGGTTAGCGGCAAAGCCGCCAGTGTGACCATTGCGGCCACCTTTCTGACCAATCTGTGCATAAAACTCTTTACCGTATTTTGCACGATTAGTCGCAGCAGCCTTCAGGCCACCAGCACGAGTACCAGCCATTTCTGACTCCTCTTCTGCCCACCAAATTAACATTACTAAACATCACCCTTCTCGAGTGTATATAAGCATTATAGCATAGTGCCTGTGTTTTGTCAATATGTTTTTGCTAAAAATATGTTATAATTTATAAAAATAAAACCGAACACCCACCCTTTTACCCCTGTAAATCACTTATTTGTTCAATTCGCCAAACATTTTATAATTTATGTATAAATTATTTAAAAAAGCTCTTGCATTTATTTACCACGTGATATATAATGATATTAAGCTTGAGTATAACCTAACTGCGAGGATACTCAAACAAAATATATGACCGAACAAACGAGCAAGCAAAGTAAATGAGCTTGCTCGTTTACTTTGCTGCGAGTGCAGTTCGGAAAGCGTACGCAGCACGATTATCTGATAAGCACCATCAAAAAACACCCTCACAGGCGTTTTTCTTGGTGGAGTACTTCTCGGGGGGACGAGAAGTACCCCATATCTTATGGTGGAGTAACAGGGATTCAAACCCTGGACCTCCGCCTTGCAAAGGCGGCGCTCTAATCAGCTGAGCTATTACCCCGTCTTGTTAAGGTTATCACCGGCCCTCTGGACCGGTGATACGTACAATCCGTACAACCTGAACTACAACAATTCCAATTATAGCCCACCAAAAATCTATTGTCAAGCTTTTTATCGTTTAAACACAATATTTACAAAAATCGTCAAAATCAGCGTATGCAAATTCATCATGATTAGCAGCCCCAGCCCAATCGCCAACCCTGCAAACAGTTTCACCTTATCATACGATGCGACACCGCTTGCCATGTTGTCTGCAATCTGCCGGTGGAACACCATCATCAGCGTCCCGCCTACCATAATCATTAAACCTAAGATAAACCATCCTATATTGAAATTCCAATCCATACATTAAGTATACGCTTGATTTTTCAAAAAAGATAGAGTAAAATAGAAAAAGACCAGAAAATGGGGTTATAGCTCAGCTGGTTAGAGCGCGTCACTGATAATGACGAGGTCTGTGGTTCAAGTCCACATAACCCCACCAGGTCTATTTTTTATTCCCCATCTACCCTAAACCTCCCCCACATCACCCCCGGCGTCAGCTCTACCCCGCGCAAATTCGCGAGCTCCGACACCGTCACAAACTCATACCCCCGACTTCTCAAATCATCAATCACCGGTCCTACTGCTTCTGCCGTAGACGGATGCACATCGTGCATCAGTACCACCGCCCCATCAAAACTATAGTTCTGCGTATGCCACAGCACCGACCCCGCGTCCTTGCTCTTCCAATCCTCCGTGTCCACACTCCACGCCATCAGTGGCACCGGCAGTTCCCTCACGTAGCTGTTCACCGCACCGTACGGCGGCCTAAGCATCTTAAACTCATGCCCCAGCACTTCCTGGAAAATCTCCCGCGAACTATTATAGTCATTGAACACCTCATCCCTGGAAAACGCGCTCAAATTCCCATGCCACAACGAATGACTTTCTATTTCATGCCCCTCCTTCTCCGCTCGTCGCACTATGTCTGGTAGCCCCTGCATCTTCTGACCCAGCACAAAAAACGTTGCTCGCGCCTGTTTTTCCTGCAAAATATCCAAAACCCGCGGCGTCACCTCTGCATCCGGCCCATCATCAAAAGTCAACGCAATCAGCATCTTCCCTGTTAAATCTGGCGTCGGTATCTGTTGTACCACTGGTACCGGCTCCGGCTGCACCTCTGGCTCGCTCTCTGCCACTATCTCCCTGCTACTCAATGTAAACTCAAAAATCAGCCGCCCATCTTCCACCATCGGCTTCAGTGCCACATACGCAACCACCGCCACTGTTATTATCAGCAGAACCACCATTTTAAGCCACGGAAACCGCCGGTTTAGCCTCGCTAGAGCCGCCCCAGAGTGCTTAGTTTTCTCACCCGCTTCCTCTACCACCTCTAGCACTCCCCGGTCTCAGAACCGCTCTCAGAGGCTCCTAGGCACTGTTTAGCCCACTCATACATTGCTATCCCGCTCGCTACCCCTACATTTACACTTCTCGTAGAACCATAACTTGGGATCTCCCGTATCTCATCTACCCCTGACAACATCTCCTCAGACAGCCCGTCCCCCTCGCTTCCAAACACCAGCGTAGTATTTTGTACAAATTTCTTACTCGTCAGCGGACGTACTCCTGGTACATTATTCTCTATTGCTATAATTTCTCGCCCCCGCTCTCGCTGTTCTCTCAAAAACTCCTCCGTGCTCGGCCAGTATTGCACCGTGATATATTTATCCGTACACATCGCTCCGCGCCGATTATATTTTTTCCTACCTATAATGTGTACAGCAGACACATTAAAATTATTCGCATTCCGCACAATCGTCCCCGCATTAAAATCATGCGCCACATTTTCTATTGCTACCTCTAGCCCGGCCCGCCTCTGTGCTAGCGCCTCAAAAACCTCCTCGTTGGCCATTCCTTTATACTCGTCACGCAAATTTCTTGTATCTGTTTCAGCATCTTCCATTACCCCCATTATACCACGAAAAACCCCGCCTAAAACGGCAGGGTTTAACTCGCTAAAATTCCAAGTTGATCTGAATTGAACCTTTTATTCCCTTTGGCACAATCACCTTGATTGGTATCGCAATCGTCGCCTCATCAGTATCAGCAGTCTCATCAACATCAGCCGTATCAGCCGCTTCCGCAGTCTCAACCACCTCTTGCGCTACCTCTTCCGGCGCAGTAGCTTCTACTGCAGTTTCAGTCGCTCCAGCCATGTCTTTCTCCTCCATTTCGCTCTCTAGCTCTCGTGCGATTACCGCCTTCCAGTCCGACCCCAGCCGGTTATAATACGTCCCCGTTGCGCTCAATTCATTGTCTCTACGAATCTCCGCATCTGTCGGCACTCGTCTTAATCCGTGAGCTTTCTCCCGTATCTCTGCCCAAAGCTGTTCATCAGTTTTCTTAGTGTACTTCCGTTTTTCCGCCATTTTCACCACTCCTTCCGTACTTTCCGGGACTTCCTCTACTGCAGGAACCTCTACTACCGGTGTTTCTACCGCCGGAGCCGCCGGCATAATATCCTTCTTCTCCGCTTTCTCCGACTTCTTTCCGTGCTTCTCCTCCCAGAGCCGCTTCTTTGCTTCCGCCTTCAGCTGTTTTACCCCACCAAAAGCCTTCATCACGTCCCTGTGCACCAAAATCGGATCTCTCTTTATCGCTTCATCAGATATCCATGATGCGTCGTTCCCATGTTCAAAACAAAGCCGCATCACTCGCTCCATCACTTCCTCGCGCTTGTCCATTTTCCACCTCCTGATCCTTTCGTTTGACTCCTCAGCCGCCTTTCGTATCAGCTCTGCCTGAAACTCACGCGACTTAACCGCTCTCGCTACCGCCGACAGCTCATGCTGCACCACCAGGCTCTCCGGGTTCTCTTCCTTTCTCACTACATAATACGCATCCATGCACGCCCTCTCTAAATCACCAAATTGCGTCGCATAAAGATTGACGTCTTTTGGCATTCTCGGGTACGCCCGCGCCTCACTAAAGGTCAGCGGATGTCCTATCTCGTCCATCGCTTCACTTAGCAACTTGGCCAGCACGTATTTAACTTTTCCGTCCAGGACCTCTACAACTTCACCGTTGTTCAGCACCAGGTTCATCCGCTCACCCCCTTTCTTGGTTTTTCAGCGTAAAAATACCTAACTCCCACTAGTTACTACTTTTATTGTACCCCCCCCCGGCGCTCAAAATCAAGCCTCCATAACAAAAAATTTGTCTGCCCAAATCAAAAACCGCCAAATTCGGCGGTTTTTGATAAAGTTTAACCACTCAGTTGTGCAATCCATCTTATCTTCGTCTTAATTAGCTTATATCACATCTGGAAAACCAGAAACGATTATGTCTGAAGCTTCACG
>CAZLAC010000016.1:0-12528 GCA_964557405.1 uncultured Candidatus Saccharibacteria bacterium | reverse complement strand
TGAGCGGGAAGAAAAAAGCTAGTTCCACTGCAGCTAGAATAATCAACAAAATGCCAAGCATAGTACTATTATAGCATATCCGCGACAATATGGAGCTTCAGATGACCGTTTGCTTGAAGATTTTCATAAAGCCTCAGCAAATGCGGGAGTTTTTTGAGGAAAACGGGTTTTTCAGTAGCAAAATAAGATTTGTAGGCCAGTTCTATAGCAGTGGCGGTAATTTTCAGAGCGTACTCGCGCGCGCCGTCTTTTTGTTTGCTGATTTCGTCTGCTAGGGGCGGGAGGTCTTTGCCAGTAGCAGCCAGGAGGCGTTTGGCAAGGTTGATGATTTCTGGGGTAGTGGCAGGAGGGGTAGACAGGGGGTTTGGCGTTTTTAAAATGTATAATTTAGCACGGGAGAGGATGGTGGGGAGAAGCATGTGCGGTTCTTTGGTGGTGAGAATAAAATGATAGTGCTCGCCCGGCTCTTCCAGCAGCTTTAAAATAGCGTTTTCGGCGGCGGGGTCAATGGTTTCGGCGTTTTTGATGAGAATAAACTGGTCATGGGTCTGTTTGGTCTGAGTTGCGGCAATCATTTCACGGGCCTGCTCAATGGTGATTTTGCCAGTTTTTCCAGGGGTGATAGTGAGAAATGGCCGAAAATCGTTGGCGTTTGGCTCGGCGGTGAAGATGCTGACATTTTCCCCGGCGGCAATGCTGAGAATCTGGGCGGGGTCGTCAAAAAACACGGCTAAACTCCTCTGGGAGTTCTGCGGTGAAAGTTTTGCGCTCTCCGCCTGGTAAGGTGATTTCTAGGGAGTAAGCATGCAGAAAAAGTCGGTCGGCGGGGGTGCCGTAGACCTCATCCCCTAGAATTGGTGTACCAAGATAAGCTAGGTGGACGCGGAGCTGGTGGGTGCGACCGGTGGTAGGCTTGAGCTCTAAAAGTGAGTAGCGGTCGCTAGATTTGATGACCTTGTAGTAAGTCTGTGCGGGCTTGCCAGAGGGGTCTATTTTGAAGGTAGTAGGGCGGTTGAGATTGCGCGCCAGGGGTAGGTCAATGTTGGCCTCTGGATGTTTAGGGTGGCCCACTACGACAGCATAATAAGTCTTATGGCATTTGCGGTCCTGGAACTGTTTGCGAAGGAATTTTTGAGTTTCTGGGTCTTTTGCGAGAATCATTACGCCAGAGGTAGCACGGTCTAGGCGATGGACTAGGAGACCATAATCCTCTAGTGTAGGCCCTGGGCAATACTCGCCCTTGGCCATAGAAAGCAGACCGGCGGGCTTGTTGATGACCTTGACGTATTCGTCCTCATAAATAACAGGGAGGTCCGGCAGGATTTTCTCTGTTTCCGGGACGGTGAGGACTGGGGTTTGATCCGGGAGCAAGAGGAAGTTGGGTTTAGTGATGACTTTTCCGTCTAAAGTGACGAACCCCTGTTTGATAAAACGCTGAATAGTGGAGCGGTTGTAGCTCTGGTGTTTTTTAGTTAAAAAGTGGTCCAGGCGGGTTTTTGCGGGCTTTTCGGCGGTAGCCTGAGGGGTCTTATCCCCGTTAATAATGCGGGAAAGTTCGGGTTTACTAAACTTTTTGCCGGTAATAATCATAAAATTATTATAACATGATATAATAGATTTATAAATAGGGAGGAGTTCTTTAAGAAAGGAGGGATAGTTATGTATAGAAAACCACAGAATACAGAGAAGATGTTTACTTTTATGCGGGGATTCTGCTCTGGCGGAGACTATCCGGAAACGCAGCAGGCGCTGACTTATATGCGACACCAGCACGAGGGGCAGACCCGGAAAGACGGTGAGCCGTACATTGTGCATCCGTTGTCTATGGCGTGTTTTGCGATTGGACTAGGGGTGCGTGACGACAAGCTGCTGGCGGTGATACTGCTACATGATGTTTGCGAGGACACAGGGGTAGAGGCAAAGGATTTGCCCTGCTCAGAAGAGGTAAAACGCGGGGTAGACTATATGACGATTAAGCCGTTCCCTGGCGAGGACAAGAAGGTAACGAAAGAAAGGTACTATCGGGAGCTACTCCGGGAAATCCGGTCGTTGCTCTGCAAGGGGTTTGATCGGTATAATAATCTGGGGACGATTGAGGATTTGCCTGAGGAAGCAATTGTGAAAAACATTCGCGAGACACACGAGCTGTTACTGCCGCGGTTGAGAGAGGCAAAGAACCTCTATCCGGAATATGCGAATTTGCTCTATGTGCTTCGGCAGGTGATACAGACGCTGAACGATAGTTTGGCAAAAGCACACCACGTGGAACTCTATCATGAAGAAGAACTCTCCTAAAAACGATACCCCGGACTTTTGGTTCGGGGTATTCTATTGGAGGGCTATGCTTCCATTATAGCACAGATTATTAAATTTGTCAATAGTTTAGCGTAAATGGAATGCTCTCTGGACTTCCAGGAGTTTCTTGTTGGCGATGTCATTGGCATATTTTTCTCCTTTGACCAGGAGCTCGTAGACTTGTTCGTCGTCTATAGCGGCCAGGCGGCTCTGAAAATCCGTGAGGAAGCTGGCTACGCTACCAGCGACCTTCTGTTTCAAATCGCCGTAGCGGGTTTCTCCGGTCCAGGTACTAATAACATCCTGCAGAGGCACGCCAGTAATCAGGGCTTCTATTTGCAGGAGATTGGAAATGCCGGGCTGGTTGAACATGTCAAACTGGATTTTGCCGACAGAATCTGTCGTGGCAGACATAATTTTTTTCCGAGCGGCTTCCGGGGCGTCTAGAAGCATAATCTTGCTGTTTTCTGCGGCAGTGGACTTGCTCATCTTTTTCTCGGGGTTTTGCAAGTCGCGGATGCGGATGCCGGTCATGGTGTGCATGAATTTGACCTGGTCCTCGGTCTTGGCCGGGATGGTGAAAATTTCGCCAAATTTGTAATTAGAGCGGGTAGCAATATCACGGGTCAGTTCAATGTGTTGGAATTGATCTTCGCCAACAGGAACGTACTCTGCATCGTAGAGCAAAATATCGGCTGCCATGAGGATTGGATAGTTAAAGATGCCAACGTTGACGCTATCTTTTCCTTCTGACTTTTCTTTGTACTGAATCATACGGCTGGTCTCGCCCATGGTAGCTACACAGTCCAGAATCCAGCAGAGTTCCGAGTGTGCCGGGATGTAAGATTGGCGGTAGATGTGTACGTTGTCATTGATCTCCAGACCGGCGGCAAGGTAATATTTAATTTCATTGACTAAGTTTTCCTGTAGAGAGCCGTCTACATCGCTGATGATGGTGTGCAAATCCGGAATAAAGATGTTGATGTTGTGATCTTTGCTATATTCATTGGCTAGGCGGGTCATGGGGAGGAGCGCCCCCAAGAAGTTGCCCAAAGTAGGCTGACTGTTGACACGGATACCAGTTAAAATCGTTTTCATACTTTTATTTTAGCACATTTTGTGATAAAATAGGAGTAACCCGTTGGGGCATTAGCTCATTTGGTAGAGCGCTTCCATGGCATGGAAGAGGTGAGGAGTTCGAATCTCCTATGCTCCACCATTTTTTGTTGTATAATGGAGATAGCTCTTTAAAAGTGATTAGGCCAGCAGGACGGGAGGTGTGGTGATGAAAGGAAATATTGGACAAGTGGTTTGGGGGAAGTACAAGTCGTATTGGACGGGTAGGACGGTAGTGCGGAGTGGCGTGGACAGTTGCGGGGCAACAGTGCAGACGCCGGATTTAAGGTTACCACTGAATGCGCCGGAGCATGATTTGGAGCACGAAGCATTAGTGACTTGGCTACTGCAGTCGGTACTAATGTTTTACCCGGACATACTGTCGGACGAACTGAAGGCGCGGCTTTTAAGATTGGCATTGGTACACGATGTAGTGGAAAACGAGAACGGTGACAAAAACGATGATGGCACGGCGGACCCGCTAAAAAAGAAGCGGTACGAATCTGAGCAGATGCAGAAGTTCCTGGATGGGCTACCGGACAACGATGGCGATCAAATTCTGCACGATTTCCTGATGTTGGAGGATGCAAAACTTTGGACGCCAGAATATGTAACGACACTTCATCCGCTGACACGCATGATTGAGATTATGTTTATGGCGGATAAGTTGGCAGCAGTGCTTTCGGCGATGTGCTTTGAGCGAGCTGGCTCTCCGGGAGATCTACGGAAAAAGGCTCTGAACGGGGCGACTGTCAGCGAGCGCGATTTGTTTTATACGGCGCTGACGGGTTCCACGTTGATTTCTGACGTTTGGAGTGCACATTTTATAGACTACACCAAGTGGTTTGTAGATTTTCCGATCTTTTTCAACATTTGGAAGGAAGCTTATCTGGACACTAGGCAGACAGCAAATCTGCCGGAATGGCGGGAACGGTTACTAGAAAACAAGTGGACACGGGTTTATCAACCAATTGCGGCCTAATCACTACAACGAAAAGCCTCGGGATTTTATGCCCGGGGTCTTTTCTATGCTATAATAGAGAAAAGAGGAGGTAAATGGCTAGATTTGATGAACAATACCTGAACTTGTGTGAGCGAATTCTGCGCGACGGAGAAAAGGTGGTAAACTATCATACAACTGGTACTGAGAAACGATCTAACACTACGGCAAGCACCATGCCGAATCATTTGGCGCAGGCAAAGGAAGGCGCCACTACAATTCGGATTCCGCACCAGATTATGCAGTTTGATTTATCAGAAGAATTTCCGATCTTGACTACGAAATTCGTAGCGTTCAAGGCGGCAGTATTAGAGATGCTGTGGATTTGGCAGGAACAGAGCAACAAGGTGTCGTGGTTACAAGAGCGTGGGGTGAAGATTTGGAACGAGTGGGAGATTGACAAAAACGGTGACTATATGGGGCGGCACATTGGGAAAGAATATGCCGGAACAATTGGAACGGCGTACGGCTGGGTAGTAAATCGCTATCAGCTAACACAGAGTTTAATTGACACGCTAAAAAACGATACGACTAACCGGCGAATGGTGATGAGCCTGTGGCAGAATGAGTTTTTGCCAACGGCGGCGTTGCCGAGTTGTGTTTGGAGTAACGAGTGGATTGTGACCGGGGATAAGTTGAACGTGATGGTGCATTCGCGGTCTAGCGATGTACCGCTGGGCCTGCCGTTTAATATTGCGCAGTATGCTGTGTTATGCCATCTAATTGCGCAGAGCACGGGTCTGAAGCCGGGCGTGCTAACCTTTACGATTAACGATGCACACATTTACGAAAATCAGATTCCGGGGATAGAGGAGCAGCTGAGGCGGCGAGATGAAATTTTCCGCAAGAGTGGCGATTTTCTGCCGGCGCCGAAGCTATGGGTCAATCCAAAGGTGAAAGATTTCTTCAAGTTTGACAACTCACGAGAGCTCAGGGATATTCGGCTGGAGGACTATCAGCACCAGGGTAAAATTAAAATGGCGATTACAGCGTAGGAGGTCTAATGTTTAGTATTATTGCAGCAGTTGGTAAAAATTTAGAGCTTGGGAAAGCGGGCAAACTGTGTTTTTCACTGCCGGCCGATCTGAAATATTTTAAGAAAACCACATTAGGGCACCGGTGTTTAATGGGGCTTAAAACTTTTCAATCATTGCCGCATAAGTTGCCTGGGCGGGAAAATATGGTGGTATCATATGAAGAGGTGCCAGAGGCAGATGCGACCATCACGGATTTAGCTGAATTTATCAAGATTTATGAGCACACCGACGAGGAGATTTTTGTGTGCGGGGGCGGGATGATTTATAAGGAATTGTTGCCACATTGTTCTAAGTTATATCTGACAGAAATAGATGCGGAGTGTACCGAGGCAGATACCTTTTTCCCGGAATTTGACCATACCTTATACGAGCGAAAAGTAATTAGCGAGGGCAAGGAGAATGATTTAGCGTTTTCTTTTGTAGTCTATACTAAAAAATAATTTTTACGGAGGTTTTCATGAAAAAAGATGTAGTGTTTGATTTGCTTGAGCAAGAAAAAGTACGCCAGACAGAGGGCCTGGAGCTGATTCCGTCAGAAAATTATGTGTCTGCTGAGGTTCTGACCGCGATGGGGTCGGTATTTACGAATAAGTACTCGGAAGGGTATCCGAGTTTTAAAGATTTACCGGGGACAGATGCCGAGATCTCTAAGGAGATTTTGCCGAATTATCGCTATTACGGAGGGCAGCGGAATGTGGACCGTGTAGAGCGGTTAGCGATCTCGCGGGCGATGCGGCTGTTTCACGCTGACCATGCTAATGTGCAGCCTCATTCTGGGGCAAATGCAAATGAAGCAGTGTACTTTGCTTGGTGTGAGCCTGGAGATAAGATTTTAGCGATGAACCTAGGGCATGGCGGGCACCTGACGCATGGGGCGCCGGTGACACGTTCGGCGCATATCTATAATTTTATCCCCTATGGAACGACGGCAGATGGGGATATTGACTATGACGAAATGGAACGTTTGGCGCTGGTCGAAGAGCCGCGGCTGATTCTAGTGGGGTATTCGGCCTTTATGAAGATTCCGGATTTTGACCGAGTAGCAGAGATTGCGCGGAAAGCTTCTGAAAAATCTGGTCATGAGATTTTATTGATGGCGGACATGGCGCACGTGGCGGGTTTGATTGCCGGTGGAGTACACCCGAATCCGCTGGAGCACGGATTTAACGTGATGACGACAACTACGCATAAGACGTTGCGTGGGCCGCGGGGCGGGATTATCTTGTCTATGGGAAAAGTGTCTTCACCACTAAAGAAAATAGAGCGGAAACTAGAGAATATCCCGACTCTGATTGATAAAGCAGTATTTCCTGGTACGCAGGGCGGGCCGCTGGAGCACGTGATTGCGGCAAAGGCAGTAGCGTTTGGTGAGGCTTTGCAGCCGTCTTTTAAGACTTACGCGGCTCAAATCGTGAAGAATGCTAAAGCTTTAGCGTCCGCACTGTCTGAACGCGGATTTATCTTACAGGGTGGCGGGACAGAAAACCATTTGATCCTACTGCGAGTAGAAGAAGGGTTTGGCGTGAACGGAAAATTCTATGAAAAGGCCCTAGACATGGTGGGTCTGACGCTGAATGCAAATGCTTTGCCAGGAGACAAGGGTGGAGCATTTCGTCCGGGTGGAGTGCGGCTAGGCACACCGGCAATTACTACGCGCGGAATGGGGCTAGCAGAGATGGAACAGATTGCGGAGTGGATGAAGCGAGTGATGGAGATTTGTGTGGAAGCTGGCGATGAAGAAAATCTCATAAAATTTGAGGATAAATTAAACCAAATTCGGGCAGAAGTTAAAAAAATGGCGGTACAGTTCCCTGTTCCGGCCATAAAATAGCCCTTATACTTTCATTATAGCACACTTTGCATAAAAAGTCAAGGCGTGTTATAATGAAAGAGCCGTTGCCCTTGATTGTTGTATAGCGCGGGGGAAACCTCGCGCTATAAGGGTACCCGGATTTTCCTCGTTTGGGGATGTAGGGCTCCCCCTTCATCCCGCTGCACTCAGGAACCTCGCACGAGCAAGCTCGTGGCGTTTCCCTCGTTTGGGGATGTAGCTCAGCTGATAGAGCGTCGCATTCGCATTGCGAAGGTCGTGGGTTTAAGTCCCATCATCTCCACCATTTAAGATGTTATATTTTAAAGCAGAACCCGGTAAGAATCAACGTTGTAAAATTGGCGATTGTTTGACATATCCCAGAGTCAAGACACACGCGGGTTATTTCCCATGCACAACAACTTGTTGATAAGGGATCTCTATCTTAGCCTTTTTGAACTCGGACAAGATAGATTCGCGCATCATGCTCTGGACCATGGTATAATCTCCAGCGGCACAGGGGCAGGACAGCTGGTAGGCTATACCCTCAGTCTCTATGTCGCTGATGCCAAATTGCCCCTCAACAATAATGGTGGTTCCGGCGATAATGTCTTTGACCATGTCTTGAAAAGCTAAACCTAATACCGCAGTGAGCACCCCAAGTCCGGCGATAAGAGAGGTGACGTTGACCCCAAAATCGGCTGAAATGACCAGGAGCACTAAGATTAGCATGGCATATTTGAGTAGGCTAGCGGCCATCTGTGAAACGGTTTTGACGCGTTGTTTCTGTTGTGCGGTCATCTTCTTGCTACCGGCACGACTGAACATAATTTTCAGAATGCGGCGCAAGATGAGATAAATCGTAAAAACAAAGAGAACATAAATCACAGAGTTGACCAGTTTTCTAACGCTAATCTCTATCCCAAAGAAATCTAACATAGTGCTCCTGATAGTGTAACTAGGCCTGGATGAGGTCGGCACTGTTTACGTCATAGTCAGAAAGGGCAACTTTCTGGATAGCTGGATCTTCGTACGTATTCCAGTAGTAGGTGTTAGTGGCGGTAGAGAAACCACCAGTATATACGGTTTTCTCAAAGTCACCGCTGGCCATGGCGGCAGCACCGTCAATCATGGCAACGCCAGTCAGGGTGTGGAAGAGACGAGAAACGTTGGTTTCTTCGGTAGACTGGACTGGATAGTGTGTATTGAGGTAGGCTACGCGTACAAAACGAGACGGAGAATAATAGTCGCCAGGAAGTCCGCGCATGAGCGAGCCGGAGCCAAAGGCGGTCATTTCAGCCTTGCCCCAAGTAACTTTTTCTGGTTGTGGGCTAGTGAGATTCATGTAGTTGCGGAGGTTTTCCTGATGCCAAGCATAGCCAGGCTGGTTAGTGAGAATATCTACATCATTATGGAAAATCTGTAGACCAGCAGCGGTGTATTCTACGACAATACTGCGCTTAGTATCGCCGATAATCCAGTGAAGTAGGGAGACCGGGAATTTGTCATTGATAGGTTTAGCCACAATAGCGACATTGGCCAGAGTAGCTTCAACTTCATCAACGGTGGAGAAATTCATCGCGACCCAAAGCGGGAATTCATAAGCGGCAATATTGGTTTTTCCATCCACGGCACTAGGAGCGTACTGCGCATAACCTGGGAAGTTTAGACCGGCGATTGCTAGACCAGCATCGTTACCACAGTCAAAGTAAAGCGGGACGTTTTCCTGGACGATACCCATGCCGATGACGGCATATTTAGGGTTCATCTGCCCTAAGAATGCAGAGTTATATTGATAGCCTTTAGGGGTGATTACGACGCGCTGACCGTAGCCAGTAGACCAGTCAAGGTTTCTACCAAAATACATGTTACCTTTGTCGTCACTAAAACGTACACCTGTACACATTAAGTTTACCTCCTATAGATTAATAATGGTTATCTTTATTATAACAAAAAGACCCCGGAATTGCCGGGGTCTTTTGTCCCAGAAGCGAATTAACGCTTGCTGAACTGTTCTTTCTTGCGAGCAGAACGCAAACCGTATTTTTTGCGTTCCTTTTCGCGCGGGTCGCGTTTGACGAAACCAGCTTTCTTGAGAGCCGGACGTAAGTCCGGGGCTTCAGCCGTGAGGGCTTTAGAGATAGCGAGTTTGATAGCGTCAACTTGACCAGCAAGACCACCGCCTTTGACGACGATAGTGATGTCGTAATCCTTCTGCTTCTGTGCTAGGGCGAGAGGATCGGTGATTTCAGCGAGTTTACTCTTGTCCCCAGAGAGGTATTCTAGAGCAGACTTGCCGTTAATGGTGATATTGCCCTTGCCTTTATAGAGGCGGGCGCGAGCCGTGGCGGCTTTGCGGCGACCAAGCCCGTAGGTATATTTAGCTTCTGCCATGATTACTTAATCTCCTTTGGGTTCTGAGCAGCGTGGGTGTGCTCGGCCCCGTCAAAGACGCGCAGGCGAGCCAACCGATCGGCGGCAAGCTTGTTCTTCGGGAGCATACCTTTGACTGCTTGTTTGATGGCGTAGGCGGGGTCTTTTTCAATTACTTCTTCAAGTTTGAGAGAAGTGAGACCGCCCGGGAAACCACTGTGGCGATGATACATTTTGTCGGTCATCTTGTTGCCGGTGACCTGGAGGTTCTTGGCGTTGATGACGACAACATAATCACCGTTGTCAGTGTGTGGGGTGTAAGTGACCTTGCTCTTGCCCATGAGCTTGTCTGCAACTACGACAGCCAGCTTGCCCAGTGGCAAGGTAGCAGCATCAATCAGATACCACTCCCGTTTGATTTCACTAGATTTCTGAGAATAGGTTTTCATTACTTATCCTCCTTTCTATCCAGACTGATTTCGTCTACAAAGGAAATTGTGGCCATTTCAGAATGGTCGCCCTTGCGGAAACCAGTGTGCTCAATGCGTAGATAGCCAGAGTTGCGCTTAATCTGAGGAGCGATAACGTCCATCAGGAGGTCGGCAGTCTCAATATCGTCTAAACGAGCAATAAGGAGACGACGATTGCTCAGACCACCTTTTTTGGCGATGGTGATAAGCTTCTCGGTTTCGCGGCGCATTTCTTTGGCACGAGCCAGAGTAACGTTGATAGTTTGATATTTGATCAGGGAGCACATCAGCCCACGTAGTAGTGCTCTACGCTGATCGGTTTCGCGGCCGAATTTGCGGCCTTTGTATCCGTGGCGATGCATAGTTAAAACTCCATTTCTGCTAGCTTTTGTTTAACCTCATCTAACGCCTTAGCACCGAAACCTTTCAGTTCTTTGAGATCAGACTCAGAGAGCCGGACCAATTCACTGATGGTGCGGATTTCGTTGTTGATAAGGGCATTAAATGTCCGCTGGGAGAGGCCGAGTTCCTCAATGCCGTGCATGAGGTTGGAATCGTCTTCATCTTTAGCGGTACCCGGTGCCGGGGCAGATTCGACAGTGGTGCCACCAGCAAGGGCAGTGTATTGGTTGACAAGGATAGCGGCAGCTTCCTCAAAGGCTTCACGCGGAGTGATAGTCCCATCGGTATCAATGGTGAGAGCGAGCTGTTGCAAGTTGGTGTCCTGGCCAACGCGAGTGTTTTCAGCCTTGTAACGAACGCGCAGGACTGGGGAGAAGACGGCGTCCAGGGCGATCATGTCGCTGTGGATACGGTCGGCGCTGCTTTTCTCAATAGTGAGATAGCCGCGACCAGTTTCTACGACCAGGTGCATTTTCAAGGTGTAATCAGGATCGTCAATGTGGCAAATCACTTGATTTGGGTTGGCGATTTCAACATCAGCCGGAAGGTTGATGTCACCGGCGACTACACGTTTGTCGCCGTTCTTTTCTCCCTGATCCTTGCCCTTGATTTCTAGGGTGAGCTCTACTGGATTGTCAGTGTGGCTCTTGATGCGGACGTTTTTAAGGTTGAGCATGATATCTACGATATCTTCGCGGATGCCTTTGACAGCAGTAAATTCGTGGGTAGCGCCTTCAATGCTAAAAGCGGTGATAGCGGCACCCTTGATGCTGGAGAGTAAAACGCGCCGGAGGGAGTTGCCAAGAGTGTTGCCATAGCCATAGTAAAGTGGCTTGATGACAAACTCTGCACTGTTCTGACCGAGATCGTTTACTTCAGCGAGAGTTGCTTCGTGAATAGCTTTTGTTGTCATTTTCCTCCTTAGCGTGAGTAGTACTCAACGATTAATTGTTCGTTAATGCCAGCCTCGGCTTCTTCGCGCTTTGGCAGACCGGTAACTTCAATCTTCATTTTTTTAGCGTCGGCTTTGAGCCAGCTGAGCGGCTGAGCGCCGGCGGCGGCAACGGTATTTTCCAGATTCTTGAAATATTCAGATTTCTGAGACTTACCGCGGACTTCCAGTACATCGCCAGGATTGAGGCGGATGGACGGAATATCAATGCGTCTGCCATTTAGAGTGAAGTGCCCATGAGAAACGAGCTGACGAGCCTGACGGCGGGTGGTGGCAAAACCGGCCCGGAAGACGGCATTATCAGCGCGACGCTCTAGGAACTGAAGCAAGTTTTCACCAGTTAAGCCTTCAGCAGTTTGAGCTTCTTTCATGAGTTTAGCGAACTGTTTTTCTAGTAGACCGTAGAGACGGCGAACTTTTTGCTTCTCGCGAAGCTGGGTAAGGTAAAGGCTACCACCGCGAACCCGCATGTCAGCGTGCTGACCTGGGATGCCGGTCTTTTTAGCCATGACCTTGTGCGCTTTAGGGGCTAATGCATAACCCTCACGGCGACTTTGTTTTACAATAGGACTCTTATCGCGTGCCATTATGGTTTCCTTTCTCCTTTCGGACGGACACCGCCATGAGCGATAGGCGTCTTATCGGTAATACTGTCAATCTTTATGCCAACGCTGGCAACGGCGCGGATAGCGCTGTCGCGACCTAGGCCAATGCCTTTGACGTAGACGTCAGCAGAATTCATGCTGTAATCTTTCTTAGCGATTTCGGCAGCTTTCTCGGCGGCAATTTGAGCGGCATAGGCGGTGCCTTTCTTAGAACCGCGGAAACCGTTAGCGCCAGCAGAGGAAGCAGAGAGAACCTGTCCCTGTTTGTCGGAAATGCTAATAATAGTGTTGTTAAAGGTAGCCTGGACATGAACCTGGCCAGAAGTGACCACGCGTTTGCCCTTTTTACCTTTTTTCTTAGTTTTGACTTCGGTAACCTCTGCAGGAGCATCTGCGGTGGTTTCTGGAGCTTTTTTAACTTCTTCTTCAGCCATATTACACCTTTCTAAGTCTTGCTTGCTGCTTTAG
>CAZLAC010000015.1:0-13042 GCA_964557405.1 uncultured Candidatus Saccharibacteria bacterium | reverse complement strand
CTAGACTGTCAGATCGCATCAAGCTCTGGCAGTGGAAAGACCGCAGACAGGGTCGTTACAGCGTGCGGGACTACGCCAAAGCCATCATCTTGCCAAAAAACAGCAGGATTAATGTCTCATGGCAGATGGTGTACTGCCTATCTTTCCTGTTCAGGTTCAATGATCGGAAAGATCGCAGCAAAAAGTTATTTTTCACGGGACGCTCGGACATCATGGAATATCTTGGCGTTCTTAGAAGTCTTGGCGCTCTGCAGCGACCTTTTGTCTATATTACACTCACAAAAGACCGCTAACAGCCATCTCAAAAGCCCGGCACCACCGGGCTTTTTCTATATCTCCTCTTCCTCAAAATGCCTATCTATCGCCGCATTCGCCTGCGCGTCCGCCTCTACATTTTGCTCCCGTTTTACGTGCATAAACGCTACCGCTTCCAGCTGCGCCAGCATCTTCCGTATATCCTCGTTAATCGGCACTAGGTCTATATTCTTCACCGGGTACACCCCCTTCATCTGGTTCACCAGCATTAGCGAATCACTCACAAATCTCACCTGTTTCAGCCCCAGTGCTATTGCCTGCTCACACCCCTCTTTCAGCGCATAATACTCCGCTACCCGGCTCGTCGCAAATCCAATAAACTCCCCACCCTGTTTTAGCACGTGCCCATCTTCCCCCACTATATAATATCCTACCCCCGCCGGCCCCGGATTCCCGCGTGACGCCCCGTCTACATACACCGTCGCGCCGTTTGCTACGCTCCTGTAGTCCGTCTTATGTGCTCGCCCCGCCTCAATCTCTATCACCGCCCGCGATGCCTCGTCCAGCTTCAACCCCGCTAGGCCGTTCACAGACACATACCTAAACGCCGTATACCGCTCTGTTGGCACCAATTTGCTCCCCTCTGGCAGTATCACCTCATATACAATATATAAATTAGACATCCTAGACGACCCTGCTACTGCCATAAACGTCACCACATCCACTAGTTTCAAACTATCAAACGCTACCCCTAAATACTCATCAAACGTCCGCGCCATCGCCTCTTCTGGCTGCTCCCCAAATCTAATCTTCCCCGTCGGCAGTTCCCAAACTGGCGCTTCCTCTATCCTCCCCATATTACGTTTCAAAAAAAGCACATCCCCGCCCTCATGTACTAATGCTACTACTCTTATCCTCTGTTTCATGCCCATCCTTACGCCCCTAGCAGCCTGTTTTCCCTGTAATAAATACAAGGTGGGTAAAATCTTATGCCTTTTACCACGGTAAAAGACCACGAAATCCCTATAACATGACTATTCAGGAAAATCATGTCGCCACTAGGGGACAATTCCATTATACCATGAAACCCCCTATACTAACATATCAAAAAACCGCAAAATCCCGTCTATCGCCCCGCCCATTATTGTAGATAACACCGTAGAAAACACCATTACCATGACAAACACCAGCATTATCCCCATTCCACGTTCCATTCTATCCATCAATTCCCTCGCCCCATCCGGCATAATCGCATATAGTACTCGCGATCCGTCTAGTGGCGGTATCGGCAATAGGTTAAACACCATAAACCCTAAATTCACCATCACCATTTCCGCCATTGCTAGTCCCTCGTATCCAGAATAATAAATCAGCCCATTATGTAGTCCGATCAAACCCGTCTTCATCCCGATCACAAAAAATATCAGCGCGAGCAAAAAATTTATCAGTGGCCCTGCAATCGCTACCAGCGCCATCCCCCATACCCCGCCTTTCAGTCTCTCCGGATTAATCGGCACTGGTTTCGCCCCACCAAACACTGGCGCATGTACAATAAATAGTATTAGTGGCAACAATACCGACATCACCGGGTCCAGATGCGACAGCGGGTTCAAAGACAGTCTCCCCTCCTCTTTTGCCGTCGTATCCCCCAGAAAATACGCTACGTATCCGTGTGCCAACTCATGCAGCACCATGGACACAATAATTATCCCCAGTACTATCAATATTGAGACAACGTCTGTCATCTAGTTCAGCACCACCACTTCCGGGCTAGCTGGTAAGTCTTCCGCACGCTTCACTTTCAGTTTTTTCTCTGTTCTTGCGGTCAACTTCAACTCTGTCACCATTCCGTCCACATTTCCCATAGACACTACTAACTTCGGCTGCAGCTCCTTCACCGCTTTCACGCTAGATGTACAAAGAATATCCGGCATCCCTAACTCGTCCAGTCCTGTCTCATTTCCGCCAATAATCACAATATGCACTCCCCCTACCTCTGCATCATAAACTGTTTTCATTTCATCACCGACCCCCTTCACCGCTACCCCCCTCACCGACACATCGCCAATCTCAAACTCCCCCGGCCCCTTAATTGGCCCTACCTCTAGCCCCGCATCCAGCGTCTCTTCCGCAATATCAAAAGTTACCGCCGTACTCTTTGTCGTGACCGTAATCTTATCCTGGTCTTTACTTCCTATTTCAAACATTTTCCTCCTTTACTTGTTTCCTCTTATGATTCTCTCTGGATCAATCACTTCTTCCATATCCATCTCCAACACCTCCGTAATAAACCTATCCCTCACACTCCTTCGGTACAAATAATCATCTCTAGATAGAATCACATAGTTCAGCGGCTTCCCCTGTTTCTTCTCTACCACTTCCGCCCAATGCGTCAGCTTCTTCGTCTTATCATCACCAATAATCAGCAAATCTATCCCCTCTTGCCCCGGCACTCTGTTTGTCACTACCAATGCCTTCAAATAATTCTTCACCGGTTTAATATATTCGTCCCAACTCGCCTGTTTAATATCTTTATCCCGTGCATCATCAATTTTCTTTGCAAAGAGCTCCATCAGCGGCCGACAATACGGATGTTTCGTGTTTGCTGAGTAATATACTTTATTGTCATATGTATCATTTTTAATAATGCCAATACTATCCAGGTTCAGTAGCTCCCGCCGCACCGAGTTTATCTGTTCACCAATTACCCTAGTTATCTCTCTGACATAATAAGATTTATCCGTATTCTCAAAAAACAATATCAGCAGTTTTGTCCTTGTCTTAGACCCAAACAATTTTTCTAACGGTGAATTATTTTCTTTACTCATGCTGTATATATTTTAGCACAGCTGGCTTTATTTCTGCAAGCGAGCACCACTCAATTTCCGGATTTCGCTTAAACCACGTCAGTTGCCTTTTCGCCAAATGCCAATCGTCGTAAACATTCTGCTGAATTGCCTCTTCTAGGCTCAACTCCCCCTGCATATATTTCCAGGCAAACTGATAGATATTACTCTTCATCGCCTGACTTCCCCATCCGTATTTTTCTACCAAAAACTGCGTCTCATCAAACAGTTCTTGAACAAATAATTTATTCGCTCTTGTTGTCAGTCTTTCGCGCAATTTTTCCGGCTCCCACTTGATTCCAAAAACCTTAAATTCCGAACTCATCTCTGTTCTATCTGTACAACTTTTTTGTTCATAATCACCTATTTTCTCTCCCGTCGGCCCGTGGAACTGATAATCATAAATCAGCGCATCTACATATAGCCCCGTCCCGCCCGCAATAATTGGTACATGGCCTCGTCTCCGTATTTCCGCAATCTTCCGTGTAGCATAGTCCTTAAAATCCGCTACCGTAAACCTCTCCCCAGGCTCTACCAAGTCTATCCCAAAATGTGGCACCGCAGCCTGCTCTTCCTTAGACGGTTTCGCCGTCCCAATATCCATATACTTATATATCGCCCGCGAGTCCGCCGAGATAATCTCCCCACCTACCTGTTTTGCAATCTCTATCGCTGCACCAGTCTTCCCGGCTCCTGTCGGGCCAACAATCACTATGACCGGGCTATTGCAGCGCTCGCAGGTATTCGCTGAGCTTACCAAGTTTCACCTTCTCCTCTTTATCACGCAATCGTACCGATACTTCCCCAGATTCTGCATCTTTTGGCCCCACAATCAGTACGCACGGAATTTTCATTTCTGTTGCCCGCTTTATCTTCTTCCCCAACGAATCGCTAGAGTCATCTACTGAAAATCTCAGTTCATTATGTGCCAACGGTTTTTCTAGCACTACCCCTGTTACTTCTGAACAAATTTTTTGTACATAATCCGCCACTTTATCATTGACCGCCCCTTGGGACGCGGAAGACCCCTGGCCTACCGTTAGAATCCTCACCTGTTCCGGCGCTACCCAGAACGGGAACCACCCCGCTACATGCTCTATTAGCACGCTCATAAACCGCTCTATAGAGCCGAGTGTTGCATGATGAATCATTACCGGCCGCTCTTTTTCGCCCTTCTCGTTTACGAATTCTAGACCAAATCTCTCTGGCTGCACAAAATCCAACTGTATTGTCGCTACTTGATGCTCCCGCCCAATCGCGTCCTCCGCCATAAAGTCAATTTTCGGCCCATAAAACGCCGCTTCCCCCTCCGCCTCAAAGAAATCTAGCTCATTATCAATCGCCGCCTGCTTAATTTCCTTCTGCGCCATTGCCCAGAGCTTTGCGTCTCCTAAATACTTGTCCTCATCAGACCGATAAGATAGCCGTGCGCGCAATTTCATCCCCATAGAACCGTAAAATTCCCGCACTATCCCTACTAAATTCTGAATTTCCTCCTTTATCTGGCTGGACCGACAAAACACGTGCGAATCGTCCTGTGTCAGAGACCGTACCCGTGATAGTCCCCCTAATTCCCCAGTTTTTTCATCCCGATAGTCCGTCGTCGGCTCCATATACCGCACCGGCATTTCCTTGTAAGTCCGCGGCTTACTCGCAAAAATCTGCGTGTGGTGCGGGCAGTTCATTGGTTTCATCGCAAATTCCTCCCCATTCACTTGCGAATGCACTAGAAATAGCTCATCCCCAAACTTTGCATAATGCCCAGAAGTCTTATAGAGGTCAACCTTTGTAATATGCGGCGTCCATACCCGAGAAAACCCCGCCTTTTGGCGCAAAGATAAGGAATAATTCGCCAATAAATCACGCAAAACCGTCCCTCGCGGCGTAAACAACGGCAATCCCGCCCCTACCAAATCAGAAAAAGTAAACAAATCTAGTTCTCGCCCCAGTTTCCGGTGATCACGCGCTTTTGCTTCTTCTTGCCGCTGCAAATACTCAGCAAGTTCCTCTTCCGTTGCGAATGCTACACCATAAATCCTGGTCAGCATCTGCCTCTTTTCGTCTCCCCGCCAATACGCCCCCGCTACCCGCGTCAACTTGAAAAACCCACACTCAGACGGATCTTTGATATGCGGCCCCTTGCACAAATCTTCAAAAATCTCCGTTCCATCCGGCGCCACCATCGCATAAAACGAAATCGTTTCGCTCTCTGGTAATTCTTCAATCAGCTCCTTCTTCAGTGGCTGCTTCTCGGAAATCGCCCAGGTTAGCGCCTCGTCCCGCGTCTTTTCACTCCGTACCATCTTAAATTTCCGCTGAATAATCCCCCGCATCTTTTTCTCAATTCGTGCTAAATCTTCCTCTGCTATCTTCTCCTTACCAAACTCCATATCATAGTAAAAACCATCCTCAATCGCCGGCCCAATCCCAAACTGTGTTGTTGGATAGAGTTCCTTTACTGCCGCCGCCATCACATGGGAAAGCGTATGCCGCATTTTTTCAACTTGTTCTAAATTTTCTGTATTTTTCATAACTCTATCCTTTCTTCTTCCATTTTACCACGTTCTGTGCTAAAATAATAGATATGGGTTGTTAACTCAGCTGGCTAGAGTGTCTCCTTTACACGGAGGAAGTCGGGGGTTCGAATCCCTCACAACCCACCAGCCAAGTAAGTAGGCAAAGTAAAAAGCCTTGCGCTTTTTGTCCGGCTACGAACGCCGCGTGGAAGACGCGCGCAGCGCGGCTACCACGCGCGGAGTAACCTCTCCCACAAATTTGGCTCATCTCGCACTTCCGCAGTTGCCTTTACTGGCACTGTTTTTTCTTGTCCATTGATTCTCACGCGCAATTTCTCTCCGTCCAGCTCTACTTCCGTCTCTGCCCCCTTCCAACCCAACATCTCCGCACCTTCCTCTGCCACCACGTCTATTTTTCCGTCCCACCAACTTTCATAGTATCCTAACTTTTCTCCCTCCGTCACCATTTCCACTAATTTAAGCTTATCCTGTAACGCCGTAATAACCCTCCTGCTCTCTGTAAATGATTCCGCTCGCGTTGGCGCACCTAGCAGCGCTACCGTCACGACATGCCCCTCATAAATATACGCCGAAATTAAGCAATACCCCGATACATCCTCTCCTATATATCCCGTTTTTATCCCCACTACTCCGTTCTCCCCCAACAATAAATTCGTATTTGCAATCTCTCCCGCTACCGGCACCGTCGCAGATTTTGTCCCCACAATTTCTTTCAGCACTGGATTTTCCAGCACTTTCTGTCCAATCAGAGCCAATTCCCCCGCCGTAGACACTGTCCCCGCATTATAACCGCTTGCATCCGGCCCTAACACCGTTTCTGATAGTCCCCAACCGGCTAGCATCTCACTAGCATATTCCCTATACTCGTCTAAAGACCCAAATGCCCATTCCGCTAACGTATCCGCCATATTATTACTAGATGCTAGCATCACACTCACCAACGCATCATATTCTGAAATCTCCTCCCCCTCTGTCACTGCCGTCACCGAACCATTATTCGCTACATACCACTGGTATCTCGCGTAATTTTCCGCCGTAATCGTAATTATCTCCCCGCTCTCCCCCAGCTGCAACGGTTTTTTCGTCAGCACCGCCAAGCTCAAAATCATTTTTGTAGTACTTGCCGTCGGCTGAGTTTTCTGGTCTAAATTGTTTCGTTCGGACACAATCTTCCCGTCCACTGCTACCGCCTCCTGCCCGTATTCTACGCTCGCAATTTCAGACAAATCTACCAATTCCGGCAGTTCATATTCCCGCACAAATTTCAGTTCTGTATCCAACGTCGCCATTCTATACCCTGTAAATCCCACAAAAATCACCGCCAATACCGCCAAAATCTTCCCAAAGCTCAACCTTTTTCTCATTCTTCCATTATATCACACTGCTTCCCTATTGCCATTACATAGCTTTCTATGTATAATAAATAGATACATTTTATGCAGCAAACTACTATTACTACACTCATCAAAAAACTTGCTCTGGAATCAGATCGCGCCGCTTCTCCAGTGCTCACCCCTCATAAGCTCACCGCCTCCCAGTATAAAGTCGTAGAATACCTCTATAATCAGCCTGTGGGTACCGTTCGGCAGATAGACCTACAAAAGGCTCTCTCCGTCACTAATCCTACTCTTACTAGCATCATGAAAAATATGGAAAAAGACGGCTGGATCACTCGCAGCCCCAATCCAAAAGATCGCCGCAGCAAAATTGTCGCCCTGACTCCCCGCTCTTATAAGCTCAAAGAGGAACTCTCAGACCTCGGTAACCATCTAGAACACCGCTTTGCCAAACATCTCAACCCTATAGAACGCTTCATTTTAATTAGACTCCTAACCAAATTGCTCATGGATAAAGATAGATAGTTAGCTTCCTATGAAACCTCTATGAAAAAACTCCCGCATTTCTGCGAGAGTTTTCAAATTAGGATAGCACGATTCGCCGTTCTCTTAGCTCCTGTTCCAATGCCCGCGCCGTTGTAAAGATAATGCTGTCAATCCCCATCATCATCGCCACTTTTACGTTGTCTTGCCGGTCATCAATAAAAATTGTTTCGTCAGCGTTGATTCCTTGCTCTGTCAACATTTGCTCAAATGCCCCCGGATCACCCTTCAGTTTGCCAAGTTCATACGAAAAATACCGCGCCTTAAACAGTCCATACATCCATTTATATCGCGACAAAGCAAACTCCATACATTCTCGTACGTGGTCCGACATCAATATCAAACGATATTGCGTCAACTGATAAATCAAATCCAGTGTTCCGGGTACCATTATCTGCATATTTCTCCTGATCAGTCTCTCCATCAAATCTACGCTCACTTCCGGCCATTCCACGCCGCTTAAGAACTTCTTCCAGTACTGTTCCTCCGTCATTTTTCCGCGCATCAACTCACACCAGTCGTCATTCAGTTCGGTGCGCCGCTCCAGAAAGTCCCTACTAGAAATCCCCGTTCTTTCTTCAAACAATTTTTCTACGCCTACATACCCCATAATAATCACTTCCGACAAATCAAAAACTATATTCTTTATCTCCATCACGTTCACCTCACTATTCTGCGAACTGCTATCCTTTTAACGTGCTATCTATTATAAATATCACGTTTTTCTCAAAAAGTCAACCTACTGCACTGGCGGGACAACTGGTGGAACCGGTGTACTGGGAGTACTAGGAATACTTGGTGGCATCTCCGGGCCATTCCCTTTTCGCTTCCGATTTTTCATCATCAACACGGCCACCACCGCTACAATGATCGCCAGTATTACCCCTCCTATCGTCCACCAAACCCATCCCGGCACCCCAGCGTCTGTCTTTGTAGCAGTGACATCCTCTGTAGTCTCCGTAGTTAGCGTACCTACAACCATCTCTGGAATATTTTTAGACTGGTTAATTGCTACTTCTGTACCGTTTACAAACAATTTATATCCGTTTGCATAAATGTTCGTATTAGAGTCGTCTTCATTTGCTAGGCTCGTTACGTACGAGTCTCCCGTCAGCACTATAATAGAATCCGCCGATACTTCGCATTCTATGTTTTCTGCCGTATTGCCAGAATTAAGCGCACCTTTATAGTATGATCCTTCCGCTAACACAAAATTAAGCGTAGAAATTTCGTCCAGCACAATATCACCTGTCGCCTGTTGCCCATTCCAAGTCATCGTCACAATACCCCCATTATTCCCTGATGTTCCCCACTTACCACTCTGCGCCCGAAGTAGCACCCCGGTCTTATCATTATTGGTAATACTATTTCCGGACAACGTAATCTCCGCTGTCGTATTCGTCACAAAGAACGTATCACCTTTATTTGTGACGATTTCTGAACTAGATGCCGTAAACGACCCTACCCCCTCATCCGCATCGCCGCTCATAGACTGATAAATAAAGATATTTTTATACGTTTCCGAATTTCCGTTTAGTTTGTTATTTGTATCAACTAGCTTCACGCCGGTCAGCGTCACCGAATTCTTCCCCTCAATTACTACCCCCTCAGACGCCATCGCAGACAACGTTGCATCCGTCACCGTTACTTTTGCCGTAGAATAAATCGCCGGCGAACCAGTCCCAGACGTCTCATAGGTCCCGCCCGTCACTTTCATCGTTCCGCCGCCCCGGTCCGAACGTATCGCTGCCGCCGAATTACCAGATGTCTTCACTGTCACGTTCTCCGCCGTCAGGCTTCCCCCGCCCGTCACCATAATCCCCCCGGAGTTATTACCGCTCGTAACAATCTTCGTCCCGTTCAGACTAATCTTCCCGTCTCCGTAGGCAAACACCGCATTCGCATGGCTAGCATCTGTTTCTACACTCCCGCTCTTCATTACAAGCGTTGCGCCATTATATACTAGTACTGCCGCATTTGTCCCATAAAAATCCGAATTTTCACTACTCTCATCCCCAGTTTTCGTAACGGACACGTCCAGAAAATTCACCGTCCCTCCGGAAACCAGCACCGCATTCTGTCCGCCCGTCGTGCTCTTATAACTTTCGGATGTAGTCGTATCAGACGCAATCTCCGTCGCACCACTATAGCTCACGCTCGCACTAGAACTACTTCCCGGTGCTCCACCCCCGCCGTCCCCGCTCGGCTTCTCCGGCACATTGCCGCCGCTCCCGCTTGGTTTAGTCCTATTTGAGCTACTTTCCATTTATCTATTCTCCTTATGCTACTATATTTATCATACCACATCATACTTAAACATTCCTTAAAAACTTAATTTTCAAAATCCTCTTGCATTATAAATTCCACTATGCTACAATTAGATTGTACACAATTTAATTGCACACAATTTAATGCACACTACACGTGGAAAGGAGTAAAAATGTCTAAATCAATCTATGATTTCACTGTCAAAACTCGCGATGACCAGGATTTTAGCCTCAGTAGCCTAAAGGGCAAGGTCCTCCTCGTTGTCAATACCGCTACCGGTTGTGGTTTCACTCCGCAGTACGAGGCTCTGGAAAAACTTTATCAGCAGTACCATGACAAAGGCCTAGAAATCCTAGACTTCCCTTGTGACCAGTTTGGCCATCAAGCCCCCGGCACCGACGACGAAATTCACGAATTCTGCACTGCTAAATACCACACCACCTTTGATCAATTCAAGAAAATTGAAGTCAACGGCGACAAAGCTATTCCTCTCTATGATTTTCTCAAGCAACAGGCCCCCGGCAAACTTGGCAAAGGTATCAAATGGAACTTCACCAAATTCCTCGTTGACAAAAACGGCAAAGTTATTAGCCGCTATGCCCCCACTACCGACCCTATGGACATAGAAGCCGATATTAAAAAATACATAGAGGCCTAACTAATGCCAGAAGATAGTTATCCGCAGCTTAAATTAGAAAACCAACTTTGTTTCCCAATTTATGCCGCCTCGCGCGAAATTACCCGGCTCTACACCCCATACTTAGAGCCGCTGGACCTCACGTACACCCAGTATCTCGTCATGCTCTACCTCTGGGAACGTGAATCTTCCTGCCCCGGCCCCAACTGCCAAAAAGTCACCGAACTCGGCAATATCCTTATGCTTGATTCCGGAACGCTTACGCCTTTACTAAAAAAACTTGAGCTAAAAGGCTACATCACTCGTACTCGCGACGAGCACGATGAGCGTGGCCTCAATCTCACACTCACAGAAAAAGGCCAGCAGCTCAAAGAACAGGCTAAAGCTATCCCGCTAAAAATCGCTAAAAAACTCCAACTCACCCCTGAAGAAGCTAAAAATATGTACCACATCTCTTACAAAATCATAAATAATCTTACAAAGGAGCAATCATGAAAGAACTCACCGCAGCAACTTTTAAAGACGCCGTCAGTGGCGAAAAAATCCTCGTCGACTTCAACGCCGACTGGTGCGGCCCCTGCAGAATGCAGGCCCCTATCTTAGAAAAACTTTCAGAAAGCTACAATATCGCCTCGCTCAATATTGACGACGCCCCGGGAATCGCCGAGGAATACGGCGTATCTTCTATTCCCTGCCTCGTCGTTTTTGAAAACGGCAAAGAGGTCAAACGCAAAATTGGTCTCACTCCAGAACCTGCCATTAAAAAATTGTTGGAGAAATAACATGCACGACATTATTATCATCGGCGCCGGCACCGCCGGCCTCACCGCCGCCATCTACGCCTGTCGTGCTAATAAATCCGTCCTTGTTCTGGAAAAAATCACTTACGGCGGTCAGATTATCAATACTCATAAAATTGAAAACTACCCTGCTGCCCCGCATATCTCTGGCGTAGATTTTGCTAACCAACTTTACAATCAAGCTACCGAACTCGGCGCAGAGGTAGAGTTTGCTGAAGTCAGCGCCGTCAAAAAAGAAAAATCCTCTCTTGTCGTCAAGACTCCCGACGAAACTTATCAAGCAAAAGCTATCATCATTGCTACCGGCTCTGCCGAACGACACCTCGGCCTTCCAAACGAAGAGGAACTTATCGGCCGCGGTATTTCCTACTGCGCTACCTGCGATGGCAACTTTTTCAAAAATAAAGACGTCGTGGTAAACGGCGGTGGCAATACCGCTTTCTGGGACGCGCTCTATCTTGCCGACCTCGCAAAAACCGTCACCATTATCCATCGCCGAGACACTTTCCGCGCTGATGAGGCTCTCGTAGATAAGGTCAAAGCTAAAAAGAACGTCAAGTTCATCACTAGTGCTAACATCGCCGAACTTATTCCGGAAGATGGCAAGCTAACCAAAATCAAACTTGACACTGGCAAAGAAATAAAAACCGATGGGCTCTTTGTCGCCATTGGCCGCACTCCAGCCAATGACGCCTTCAAAGACCTCGTAGAGCTGGACGAGCAGGGCTATATTAAATCTGATGAAACCTGTAGGACCAGCACAGAAGGTGTTTTCGTAGCTGGAGACAGCCGCAACAAGCCTCTTCATCAACTCGTCACTGCCGCATCGGATGGCGCCATTGCCGCCACCGCCGCCGTAGAATATATTAATCAAGAAAGGAACTAATATGTTTGATCTGTCAGGAAAAATCGCCGTTGTCACCGGAGCCAGTTCTGGTCTCGGTCGCCAAATCGCTACTGCCTTTGCCCGCCAGGGCGCAGATTTAGCCATTCTCGCTCGCCGCGAAGAACGCTTACAGGAACTAAAAAATCAGCTGGAAACTGAGTACGGCGTTAAAGTTCTCCCTATCAAATGCGATGTTACCAGCACCGAAAGCATTGAAAACGCCGCCAAGCAAGTTGAGGAAACTTATGGCCGCGCCGACATTCTCCTTAACTGTGCCGGCTCATCCAAAGACAAAGGCGTCACTGAAATGACCGACGACGAGTGGGATTTCACTATTAGCACCGACCTCACCAGTGTGTTCAAAATGACTCGCGTCTTCGCCGGGCTTATGCAGAAAAATCATTACGGCCGCATCATCAATATTGCCAGTATGTACGGTCTTGTCGGAAACACAGAAATTCACACCATTGCCTACCACTCCTCTAAAGGCGGCGTCGTCAATTTCACCCGTGCTGCCGCCGCTGAACTCGCTACCGACGGCATCACCGTCAACGCCATTTGTCCCGGCTACTTTGAAACCGAGCTCACCAAACCCGTCCTAGACACCGACACTTTCCAGCAATTTGCCAAAACTCATGTCCCTATGCAGCGCTACGGCCAGCCCGGCGAACTTGATGCCGCCGCCATCTTCCTCGCCAGCAAAGAAGCCTCCTACGTCACCGGCGTCATCCTTCCCGTTGACGGCGGTTATACTTGCATTTAAGCATTTTTTGAGGTAAAATCGTTCTAGATTAGTATTTTCTCGCTTTGAAGCGCGGCTACTAGCCGAGCGAAAAGCGAAAAATGCTAAGATAGACGATTTTAACCAAAAAATGCCACTGTAGCTCAGTTGGTAGAGCAGCTCATTCGTAACGAGCAGGTCACAGGTTCGAC
>CAZLAC010000014.1:0-14556 GCA_964557405.1 uncultured Candidatus Saccharibacteria bacterium | reverse complement strand
TGAAGACCTTGCGAGTCTTTCTCTGGGAGAAAGAAACGTTGTGGCCGTACATTTTGCCTTTGCCGGTGAGTTCACAAACTGCCATTATTTAATCTCCTTTTTAGCTTGGGCGACGATGGCCTTGAAAGCGGCCGGCTGGTTGACGGCAAGTTCAGCGAGAATCTTGCGGTCAACAGTGACGTTCTGCTTTTTGAGGCTGTTCATCAGCTGCGAGTAGGAAACGCCTTCCTCGCGAGCAGCGTTGTTAATGCGGGTAATCCACAGGGAACGAAGGTCACGCTTGCGGTTGCGGCGATCGCGGTAGCTGTAACGGAGGGCTTTGATGACGCCCTGTTTAGCTAGGCGGAAGCTGCGGGTGCGGTAATGTTGCATGCCCTTAGCGTTTTTGATGGTCTTCTGGTGTTTTGCGTGTGCAGTCACGCCTCTTTTTACTCTCATGATTATACTCCTAACGCCGTCTTAACGTTTTTTGCGATTTTGCCGTTAATGCCAGCAGCGGTTTTCATGTTGCGCTTGCGAGCTTTAGACTTTTTGGCAAGGATGTGGTTGCCGTAGGCGCGCTCACGGACTAGTTTCCCAGAACCAGTGATTTTGATGCGCTTAGCGGTACCCTTATGGGTTTTTAACTTAGGCATATAGTTTTCCTTTAAGTTATGGTTAATATAATGCGGTGTCCCGCGGAGGTGCGATCAGGGCGCCGTGGAAGTAGGAAATTACTTCTTCCGTACGCCGATTGATAGGTTGCGTCCGTTCATCTGCGGTTTGCCTTCCGGGACGGCGAGGTCTTCTAGTTCACTGAGTACGCGGTTCAGGAGTTCCTGGCCGAGGTCTTTGTGAGCCATTTCGCGACCGCGGAAGATAATCATAATCTTTACGCGATCTCCGTCTTCTAGGAAACTGCGGATTTTACGGAGTTTGATGTTAAGGTCGTTGTCGCTGATTTTGAGACCGATTTTCATTTGTTTGAGCTCGGACTGTTTCTCGCGAGCTTTTTTGCGGTTTTTGGCCTCTTCTTTCATCTTCTGGTACTGGTATTTGCCCCAGTCAATGATTTTTACGACAGGAGGATTGGCGCTAGCGGCAATCTCTACGAGGTCTACTCCGACCTCTTTTGCCTTTGCTAGAGCGTCGCGACTAGACATGATGCCTAGCTGCTCCCCATTGGGACCGATGACACGTACCTCCGGATAGCGAATGTCTCCGTTGATTCTGGTGCGTGAATTGTGGTTTTTGATGGGGTGTCCTTTCTCTTTACCTTATCTAGTACATTATAGCAAAAATATTTTAGTTTTGCAAGCGGTAAGTGAGGGCTTCCGTGACGTGTTCTGCGTCAATAATTTCCGCGCCGGCTAAATCTGCGATGGTGCGGGCAACTTTGATGATTTTGAAATAGCTGCGAGCGGAGAGGTTGAGCCGGTCCGAGGCGGTCTCCAGTAGTTTGCGGGCGGGGTCGGTGATGGGGAGGTGTGCAGCCTGGTGAGAGGAAATGGCAGCATTGTAAGTAGTGGTGTCATGATAGCGGGCGTGTTGTAGCAGGGAAGCTTGGGCAATTTGACGGGTAGCGGCATCTGTTTCTGTATTTTTTACAACATCATGGGGACGACTGAGCTCGGAATTTTTGACCTTTTTGACGGCAAGTTGGAGATCAATGCGATCCAGGAGCGGGCCGGAGAGCTTTTTCTGGTAGTGTTGGATTTGGGCTGGGGTACAGGTGCATGCGTGAACAGGGTCGCCGTAGTAGCCGCAGGGGCAGGGGTTCATGGTGGCAATCAGCATGAAGTTGGCGGGGTAAGTAGACTTAGCATGGGCGCGGGTGATGGTGATGCGGTGGTCTTCTAGGGGCTGGCGAAGGGCCTCTAGGACGTTACGAGGGAACTCGGGCAGTTCGTCCAGAAAAAGGATGCCGTGGTGGGCTAGGGAAATTTCGCCGGGGCTAAGAGTAGAACCGTCACGGTTTCCGCCGCCGATGATGGCGGAGGGGGAGGCAGTATGGTGAGGACTACGGAAAGGGCGGGCCTTCATGATACTATGGGTGAAACCTCCCAGGGAGTAGAGTTTTGTAACGGCGATTTGTTCGTCCGGAGTGAGTGGCGGGAGAAGGCTAAGGGTGGTTTTGGCGAGGAGGGTTTTGCCGGCGCCAGGAGGACCGGAAATGAGGAGATTGTGATGGCCGGCAGTAGCGATAATGAGGGCGCGTTTGGCTTGCTCCTGGCCGTAGATATGCTCTAACACCTCTGTTTTTGTATTTTTCACAACATCTTTTGGGTAAGTGCCTAAATTTTGGGCAGAATGGATGATTTGTTGGCCTTTTAAGTGACTAAAAACCTCTTGTAAGGTGTGGGCGCCGAGTAATTCTATGTCCCGGACGAGGGAGGCCTGTGCAAGATTTTTGTACGGGATGATAACAGAGGAAAAACCCTGCTGTTTGGCAATTTCTACAATATTGATGATGCCAGGAACAGGGCGGAGTTCTCCGTCTAAGGAAAGTTCGCCAGCAAAGAGGACGCCCTCTACGTCTTCCTGGCGGAGTTGTCCAGAGAGGACGAGCACGGCTAGGGCAATAGGGAGATCTAGGTGGGTACCGGATTTCTGGAGTCCAGCCGGGGCAAGGTTAATGGTGACGCGCTGGTCTGGAAAAACGAACCCAGCGTTCATAATAGCACTTTTCGTGCGTTCACGGGCCTCTGAGATGGTTTTAGCGGCCATTCCGACGAGGTTGAAGGCGGGGAGGCCACGTTTCATGTCGCCTTCAACTTCTATGGGGCTACCAGAGTAGCCAAGGGGGACCGCGGAGTGTATCTTTGCAATCATGTGGCTGATTATAAGCACATTTTGGTTTTCTCGCCAAGCATGAGAGGCATTTTTATGGTGGTATTGCAAATTTAACAGGGGTGTGGTATAATGAAAGCAGTCGGGGCTGACAAAGCTTAGACGGGATATTAACAGACGTCTTGCGTGACGAGTAAATGCCGTAAGCATTAGTTAAATGCAGATAACAAAGCTGCTAAGCGGTTTGCTTATATGCCCGCTTATGCCTAATCTAATTTAGGCTGGTCTAGTGCTGAGTTTCCATAGGTTACTAGATTATCATAGATATGGGAATGGCTTTAGAGGTTTAACCGGTTTCTAGGGCGAGATTTAGGTTATGGTACGGGAAGGTTTGGTTCTTTGCAGCCTTGCCGAATTGCCGAGACAAAACAGAGAACTATGCACGTAGAAGGATGTCCCAGTGATATTTCGGACGGGGAGGCAGTATCCCCCAGCTCCACCAGATTTGATAAGTAAAAACTAGGCCGTGAGGCCTAGTTTAGTTTGTTTAGAAGTGTTTGTGATCTATTTTGAAAGGAAAGTTTTGATTTTTAGGTTTTGTTTGGCGGGAAAGTTCAGGTAACTGCGAGGAAAACTGAACTTTCCCAAGAGTGTGGAGTTTTTTGGCTATATTTTTTGTTTTTGGTTCCGAATAATTTTTTTATTCAAGAACTATCCCTATTATATGCCCCCAAAATGCTAATGTCAAGCATTTTTGAGCACAATTTTTGGTGATTTTTTGTGGAGTTTTCCACAGCTTTTGATGGGCATGTGTTGGTTATTTGGGGGCTTTCTGCCAACATCGTTTGCGCACCAAGTCGGGAACAGTGTAGCTACAGGACGAGCACCGAACCGTAGAATTCGGACGCAGTCCTGCCTAGCTACGCTGTTCCTGACTTGACGTAAGCAAATCGTTGGCAGAGGCCCCCAAATAGCCAGCATATAACTGTCTGAGTAGGATGCGGATATAAAAAAGTTGTGCAGCGGATGGGCAAAAAGTAGGGAAGAATTGGTGAAGATGTTGTAAGAATTACAGCATATGTAGAAATGACACAAAACAGGGGTAAAATGGCTTAAAATAAGTGAATGTTGTAAAAAATACATTAAATTTTGTGCTCAGAAGTCTTGAATTTTTAAAGGGCTTATGCTATGATGAAGACAGTCGAGATGACTAAAATAAAAACGAAAATTAACAACATAAGAAAGGACCAAAGTGAAGTATAAATAACTTCTGCTTTGGCGGGCGACTAGGTATTTTCTAGCCATAAATTACATCTAACTCTAGGAAGTACCTTGAGCTCCGCCAAAGGTGTTGAGCGCGTTAAGAGACCAAATCACTAGTACCTTAGAATAAAAGAGTGAGGAGGGAATTAACAAGATACGCCCCACTATATGTGGAGCGGTCAAACAGCGAAGCGGTGAGAGTTGTGGCCAATAGTAGTATCATTAGCGCCAGTTAACTCCCCGCTTTGCTCCCAGTTTTCTTATGAGGTGTGCTATAATACTATTATGCTTAATCGGATGATTACAATTCTGTCTTTAGTAGCCTTAGGTATCATGATGGTGATGCTGAATTTTACTACCCCGGCGGCAGTGGGCCCGCTCGGGGTTTTAGTATTTTTTACAACAATTTACATGGTAGTATTTGGCCTAGCGGTGCTGCTGGTGCGGGCGTTTTCTAAAATGAATGGCCGGAAAGGAGTACTGAGGAGGAAAGACTACTGTTATGCGGCGGTAGGGGCGTTTGCGCCGATTCTGCTGCTGCTAGCACAGTCGTTTGGGAGCTTGAGCATCTGGACGATACTACTTTCGGTGGCTTTTGTGTTTCTAGGGTGTTTTGCAATCTCAAAACGCTTGTGATTCAGCAAAAAGCGTGCTAGAATAAACATATGGAGAATAAAAACTCTGTATCTGGAGGTGCGGAGAAGGCCACTGAGGGTGGTCTGAATCTTGAGCAGTATGAGACATTGAGCAGCGCAGAGAGTGCACTAGAGACCCCGCAGGAGGGCTATGCGGGGGCAAATTTGATGGGCCAGAGAGCGCTAGAGAATATTGATGAGGCGCCGATGGGGGTGGTGATAGATACGGAGACTGAGGAGCAGTTGAACCCAAACATGGTGAATGGGGAGCTGGTTGGGACGGATTTGCCAAAGAACGCCGGTGACGGAGAGAAGATGAATGAGAAGTGGGCAGAGGAAGTAGAGAAGGATAAGAGAGAGCTAAAAGGGGATCCGGGGGAGTTTCTGAAGCGTATTTCGGCGTTGAGGTGGCAGTATTTGGACACGCAGTTTGAGCGGGAAAAGGGTGACGGATTAGGAGGAAAAGCATGAATCTAGGACTGGTGGGCATAGTAATTGTTGTAATTTTAACTATAACAGGGGTAATTGCGGCGCTGTGGTTGATAAAAATCAAGGCCGAACGGCGACTAAAAGAGTATGAGCGGGCACTAAAGATGGTGCCAATGCTGATTCATTTGCCGCCGGCGACAGAGGATATACAGGTGAACGGTCGGGACGAGCGCGACGTGACGAATGAGGCGATTTCCGAGGCGCAGGTGATGTACTCAATTATTGCTTCTACGGTACAGAAAGGGTTTAAGACAAAGATTTACGGGCAGAAACACATGACGTTTGAGATGGTGGCGGCGAATGGGATGGTGAAGTATTATACAGTGGTGCCGGCGGTGCTAACAGAGACGGTGAAGCAGGCGGTACAGAGCGCTTATCCTGCAGCAAGGCTAGAAGAGGCGGACGAAGAAAATATCTTTTCCGCAACGGGGAAAGCGGCTGGAGTGTCTGGAGGTGAATTTGCGCTGAAGAAGGAGTATGTTTATCCGATTGCGACTTATGAGGAACAGAGGTGGGACGCGCAAACGGCGCTGCTGAATGCCTTTTCTAAGGTGAAAGAGGGGGAGGGGATGGCGGTACAGGTGCTAATTCGGCCGGCGGACGAGGGGTGGACAAAAGAGGCGACGGACCGAGTACAAAATATAAAAGACGGGAAGAAAAAATTTAATGGTAGCAACGTACCGCTTAGAATTTTGTACGGACTATTGTATCTCATTCGGGCACCGTTTGAGGTGCCGGACGAGCGCAAGATTGGTGGTGACGATGACAAGCCATTGAGTCAGCTGCAGCAGGAGGAAATTCAGCGGATAGAGGATAAAACAAAATACCCGGCGTTTGAGACTTGTATCAGAATTATCGCGAGTAGTACAAATAAGGCGCGAAGTGAGGCGTTGCTGGGCGGAGTAATTGCGGCGTTTTCACAGTTTGACTCGCCAAATAGTAATGGATTTAAGTATGATTTGCTGAAAGATACGGAGAGATTGGCGCAAGATTATGTGCTCAGGAGTTTTCCACGAAAAACAGAGATGCTGCTAAATTCTATTGAACTGGCGACGATTTATCATCTGCCGTCTCAGAACACAATCCCAACATCTCAGGTAGAGCGGCAGCTGACGAAGCAGGTAGACGGGCCGGCAAGATTGGTGGAGGACGGGGTGCTACTAGGGGTAAACGAGTTCCGGGGCGAGCAGAAACAGATACGGCTGTCAGTAAAAGACCGGCGGCGGCATACTTATATCATTGGTGCGACAGGTATGGGTAAATCAGTGTTGCTGAAAAATATCGCTTATCAGGACATGATGGACGGGAAAGGGTTTGCCTTTATTGACCCGCACGGAGACGTGACAGAGGAGCTGTTAGCGATGGTCCCGCCGGAGCGGATTGACGATGTGATTTACTTTGACCCGGGGAATACAGAGAATCCGGTAGGGATGAATATGTTTGAATACGAGACGGAAGATCAGAAAGATTTTATTGTGCAAGAGGGAATCAATATGCTACAGAGTCTGTATGACCCGACAAACCAGGGGTTTTTTGGGCCAAGAGGGCAGCATATGTTCCGGAATGCGGCACTGCTTTTGATGTCTGACCCGAATGGGGCAACGTTTATAGATATACCAAGGTGTTTTACGGATCCGGAGTTCGTAAAGAGTAAGCTGAAGTACGTAAAAGATAAGAGCGTGTTTGATTATTGGACAAAGGAGTTTCCGGAATCGCGGAAGAGTAATGATTCGGGTGAGGTAGTGACTTGGTTTGCGAGTAAGTGGGGGCCGTTTATCTCTAATACGATGATGCGGGATATTTTAGGGCAGACAAAATCTGGGTTTAATCTGCGGGAGATTATGGATAACAAGAAGATTCTACTGGTGAACCTGTCTAAAGGGAAGATGGGGGAAGTGAACAGTAAGCTTCTGGGCATGATATTTGTGATGAAGTTCCAGACGGCGGCGATGTCGCGGGTAGATATTCCAGAGGAGCAGCGGGAGGACTTCTGCCTGTTTGTGGACGAGTTCCAGAATTTTGCGACAGATTCGTTTGAGAGTATTCTTTCTGAGGCGAGAAAATTCCGGTTGAATCTGATTGTGGCGAATCAGTTTATGACACAGCTAACAGATAAGATAAGAGAGGCCTTGCTGGGGAACGTAGGGACGATTATTTGCGGGAGGATAGGTATTACGGATGCGGAACTGATGGAGAAGGCGTTTGTGCCGGTGTTTAACGCGGAAGATTTGCATAATCAGCCGAATTACCATGCAATTACAACGGTAATGATGTATGATATGCCATCCAAGCCGTTTACAATGAGGCTGTTGCCGCCGATTGGGGTGGAAAATCCAGAGGTGCTGGAGAGCTTGAAGCTTTATTCGGCAACGAAGTACGGCAGGCCGCGGGCAGAGGTAGAAAGGGAGATAAACGAGCGGATGGCAAGTGCGCCGCCGAGTAATGCTTTTGTGGACTCGTGGCAGCAGAAACGTGAGCACTCTCCTTCGGGACGCTCGCCCGCACCTGTCGTCACAGGGCAGGCTTCGCTGACGGCTGCTCCCGTTGTCGCAGAGCCACCAAAGAAACACGCCTCAACTGCTGCCAAGGCTCCACAGAAGCGCGCTGACGACACTTTGGAAGAAGACACGGTAATCAAGCTGCGGTAGGGCTTCCGGGGCTGCTAGGGGGCTTAAAATGCGCCAGAAGGGCATTTTTAGAGCGGTTTAGACTTGTGTTTTAGGCCCATAAGGTGTACAATAGAGAGAGTTAAAAAATAAAGAAGAGGTAATCTGATGGCTAACAAAGCTGAAGTGTATGACAGTTCGGAAATTCGGGTGCTGGAGGGGCTAGAGGCAGTACGGGTGCGGCCGGGGATGTATATTGGTTCCACAGGTTATGATGGTTTGCACCATCTGATTAAGGAAATCGCAGACAACTCTATAGATGAGGCGATTGCGGGATACTGTACAAAAATAGATATTATCGTACAAAAAGACGGGGGTGTGAGAGTAGATGATAACGGGCGTGGTATTCCGGTAGATATACACCCTAAGACAAAGAAAAGTACCCTAGAAACGGTGCTGACGGTGCTACACGCCGGTGGTAAATTCGGTGATGGTGGGTATAAGGTATCTTCTGGTCTGCACGGGGTAGGTTCCTCGGTGGTGAACGCGCTTTCTACACGAATGGTTGCGGAAGTTTACAGAGACGGGAAGATCCATCACATAGAGTTTGATACTGGGAAGCCGACCTCTGATTTGAAAGTGACAGGAAAGACAGACCGGCGGGGAACCTCTATCACCTTTTATCCGGATGAGACAATTTTTAAGAATGGAACAGAGATAGATTTTGACTGGGTGCTGTCCTATGCGCGACATCAGGCGTATCTGACAAAAGGGATTTTGATTACGGCGCTGGACGAGAGGACAGGGGCGCGCGAGAGCTTTTACTTTGAGGGGGGAATTAGATCTTATGTAAAGCGCCTGAACAATGGAAAAGAGGTGCTGTCTGACGATATTTTCTATGTAGATAAACAGATAGAGGAAGCGGGGGTAGAGATAGCCCTGCAGTACAATGACACCTTTGCGGAGACGATGAAACCGTTTGCAAACCACGTGTTGACCCCTGATGGTGGGACGCACGTGGTAGGTTTTAGGACGGCGCTGAACCAGACGATTAATGATTATGCGCGGAAAAATGGCCTACTGAAAGAGAAAGAGGACAATCTGACCGGGGACGACATCAAGGAAGGTCTGACGGCGGTGGTTTCTATAAAATTGCCGAATCCGGAATTTGAGGGGCAGACAAAGAATAAATTAGGGAATCCAGAGGCGCGTGGCTATGTAGATAAGGTGATGAGCGAGTATTTTTCCTATTACCTAGAGGAAAATCCGCAGATTGCGAAGAAAATTGTAGGGAAAGCGACTTTGGCGGCGCGGGCGCGGAAAGCGGCGCGGGCGGCACGGGATAATGTGATTCGTAAAGGGGCGTTTGAGGGGTTGAATTTGCCGTCTAAGCTGGCGGACTGTTCCTCTAGAGATAGAACAGAGTGTGAGCTCTTTATCGTGGAGGGTAATTCTGCGGCGGGCTCGGCTAAGGAAGGTCGTGATTCTAAGATACAGGCGATTCTGCCACTACGTGGTAAGGTACTTAACACTGAGCGGGCGCGGTTAGACAAGATGTTTGCCAATGCAGAGATTGTAAGCTTGATTAAGGCAATGGGTGTAGGAATTGGTGAACAATTTGATATTTCCGGATTGCGCTACTATAAAATTGTCTTTATGACCGATGCGGATGTAGACGGCGCGCATATTTCTACGTTGCTTCTGACTTTCTTCTTCCGGTATATGCCAGAAGTGATCAAGGCAGGACACGTATATCTAGCTAAACCGCCGCTGTTTGGGCTGATAAAGGGGACGGGGAACGGCCGAAAGATTGAATATATCTATAATGAAGAAGCACTGGAGAAGCGTTTAACGGAGAGAATTGAGGAGAGAAAGGCGGACGGCGTAAAGATTAACGAAGAGGATGAACGATTCAAGCAGGCGGGCTACACGCAGCAGCAGCGGTTTAAGGGTCTAGGGGAGATGGACGCGGCTCAGCTCTGGGAGACGACGATGAATCCGGCGAACCGGACACTGATAAGAGTGAATATTGAAGATGCAGAGAAAGCAGATGCAATATTTACCAAGTTGATGGGGAATGAAGCGGAGCTGAGGAAGAACTTCATTCAGGCTGGGGCCGCAAAAGTTAACCTAGATGATTTGGACTTTTAAGGAGAAAGGAGAGAAACGATGGCAAAGCAAGATGATAAAAGCAAAGTAGGCGGGGTGCCGGATGCGGCTGACGATAAGGGGCTAGACGAGACCCTGAGTGCACAGCCAGAGAACGTAGCGGAAAATATGGAAGAACTTCTCTCTGAGGAAGGGGTCGGTACCGGTGGTATAAGTACGGTAGATACGGACGGGGTAGAGCTCCGGACGGTAGAAAATGTGATGGAGGATTCGTTCCTGCGGTACTCTATGTCGGTGATTATTGACCGCGCGCTCCCAGATGTGCGGGACGGTCTGAAGCCGGTAAATCGTCGGATTCTCTATGCGATGAACAAAAATGGTTGGAAAGCACCGCACGCAACGGTGAAATCTGCACGTATTGTAGGTGAGGTGATGGGTAAATATCACCCGCACGGTGATTCTTCCATTTATGATGCAATGGTGAATTTAGCGCAACCATGGAAGATGCGCTATACCCTAGTAGAGGGGCAGGGGAACTTTGGGTCAATGGACGGCGATGAACCGGCGGCTTCGCGTTATACAGAGGCGCGGATGGATAAAATTGGGGCGGAACTATTGGCTGATATAGAGAAAGAAACGGTAGATTTCCGGGATAATTTTGACGGGACGGAGCAGGAACCGGCGGTGTTGCCGGCAGCGGTGCCAAATATTCTCTTGAATGGGCAGATGGGTATTGCCGTAGGTATGGCAACTAATATACCGCCGCATAACTTAGGGGAAGTGGTAGATGCGACAGTGGCGCAGATTGATAACCCGGATATTACTTTAGAGGAGCTGATGAAGCACGTAAAGGGGCCGGATTTCCCAACAGGGGCAGAAGTGTATGGTGGTGCACCGATGAAACAGGCTTATGCAACAGGGAAAGGTTCGGTAACGATTCGGGCGGTAGCGAACATTGAGGAGAGAAAAGGTGGTCGGTATAACATTGTGATTACCGAGGTGCCATACGGGATGAGTAAGGAAGGTTTTATTGAGAAGGTGCGGCAGTTGGTCATAGATAAAAAACTGACACATATTGCGGATGCACGGGACGAGAGTGCGCGCGGAAAGATTCGGGTAGTGGTAGAGTTGAAAAAAGATGCTTTCCCGAAAAAAATTTTGAACCAGTTGTATAAATTAACGGATTTGCAGACAACGTTCCACTACAATGTGTTGGCCCTAGTAGATGGGATTCAGCCGCGAGTGATGGGTCTAAAAGAGATTTTGGCGGAGTTTATTAAACACCGTCAGAAAGTGATTCGTAGAAGAACAGAGTATGACCTTCGCAAGGCAAAGGAACGCGCTCATATCTTAGAGGGGTTAAAGATTGCGTTGGACAATATTGACGAAGTAATTAAGACGATTCGCGAGAGCTATGACGATGCGGACAAGCAGTTGATGAAGAAGTTTGGCCTTTCGGAGATACAGGCGGCGGCGATTTTGGCGATGCAACTAAGGCGCCTACAAGGACTAGAGCGAGATAAGATTGAAGCAGAACTGAAAGAATTGCACGAGCTGATTAAGAAATTAGAGGCGATTTTGGCAGATGAAAAGGAAGTACTGCGGGTGGTGAAGGAAGAACTGCTGGCCATGAAAGAAAAATATGGTGATCCGCGCCGGTCTAAGATTATTAATCATGAGGTAGGCAAGTTCTCTGAGGAAGAGCTAATTCCAGAAGAAGAAAGTGTGATTCTGCTGACAACGGAAAATTACATGAAACGGGTGCCGCAGACGGACTTCCGCAGACAGAACAGAGGTGGAAAAGGCCGGAAGGGCATGACCACAAAGGAAGAAGATGTGATTGCACAGATTGTGACGGCGAATTCGCATGACTATCTGCTGTTCTTTACTTCGCAGGGGCGGATTTTCCGCTTGAAGGCGTACGAAGTGCCGCAGGCGTCGCTCGCGGCAAAGGGCACAGCGGCAGTAAATATGCTGAATATGCATCCGGAGGAGAAGATTACGGCTATTATTAAACAGGGTGATGAACTGGGGCCGGACGGATTTCTCTTTATGACAACGAAGAAGGGGACAATAAAGAAGACTTCCATTAAGGCCTACGAGAATATCCGGGCGAATGGTTTGATTACGATTGGTCTGGACGCTGGAGATGAACTAAAGTGGGTCAAGGGAACAAATGGGTCCAATGATATTGTGATTTCTACCTCGGCGGGACAGGCAATTCGGTTTAACGAAACAGAGGTGAGAGCAATGGGGCGGTCGGCGCGTGGGGTGCGCGGGATGCGGCTCCGTCCAAAAGATGAGGTGGTAGGAATGGACGTGGTAACAGATAAGGAACAGAAACTACTGGTGATTTCGTCAAATGGCTATGGCAAAGCAACAGCGGTGGCGAACTTCCCGGCGCATAAGAGAGGTGGGGTAGGGATAAAGGTAGCCGCGGTGACGGCAAAAACTGGGCCGATTGCGGCGGTGCATACTCTAGATCCAGCAGCAAAAGAAGTGATTATGATGAGCACAAAGGGGCAGGCGATTAGGGTAGCAATGAAAGATATTCCAACGCTGGGCCGGGCCACTCAAGGGGTGAGAATCATGAAGATGTCCGAGGGGGATCAGGTAGCGTCAATTGGGATTGTGTTGCCAGAGGAGAAGGAGGATGAAGCGCCGGGCGAAACTCCGAAAAACGCTGAAAAACCTGCCGCTTAAGCTTTGTTTCTAGGCGCAAAATTGGTCTGACTTAACAGAGGTCAGGCCAATTTTTATGCGAGATTTTTGATGCTCATGCTTGGCGAGTTTTTGAAAATGTGCTTATAATCAGCCCCATACAAAATTTAAGAGGAGTTTTTGATGAAAAAACGTTTACAAATATCAAGATTTTTGGCTGGGGCAATAGCGACTAGTGCGCTTATAGCAGGAGCTTCGCCGGTGATGGCGCTGGACTATAGCCAGACGCGGTATAATTTAGAGCCGATTACGGATGAACAGGGACCAGAGTTGATGCTGCTGTCTATGCGCCCAGCGGAAGATAAGATGACAGTGAAATATGAGGACAGGACTGGAGAGGGATATGTTTTGTCGCGGTTTTCGGTAGCGGCGTCGGTAGATGGGACGCCAATAGCGCCGGAACTGATAGAGGAAGGAGGTTATGTGATACCAGACGACTGGGGTGTGCGGATGATTAGTGGGCCAACGTCGGCAAAGAGGTGGTTTAACAAGGGGCGGGGTGGTGTGCAGGAGTTTACAGAGGTAGAGATGAACGATTGGGGTAAGTATTTGTCTACGGATGCGAATGGATTTTTGTATCTAGGTGGGATTATGACAAAAGACGGGATGTCAGCGGGAGCTTGGGTGGTAGAAGTTGATTATAGGGACTGTATGTTGGCGCCAGATATGACAGAGTGTCGGGCGGTGGTAGCGGATGATGGTTCCGGAGAGGTGCGTTATGTGCCGTTTGATGATGCAGGAAATGATCTGACGATGCAAGTACTAGAGGCGAAATTGGCGAAATTGACAGCGGAGTTGGAGGAAGAAAGGAACAAGCCGGCGGAGGTAGAGGTGGTAGAGGTGCCAGTAGAGGTAGAGAAAGAAGTGGTGAAGGAGATTGAAAAAGCGGTGCCAGTGGAGAAAGAGGTGAGAGTAACGGAGTATGTGCCAGTAGCACAAGGTGTAGATGGGAAAGACGCGAAAATTATGGCGTTGGAACAGGAAGTGGCAAGATTGACAGGGGAATTAGAACAGAAAAAGGCAGAATTTGCTGTGGCGGGGAACGTAGAAGTGCCAGAAACGTTGCAAAATTGTGATAAACGAGATGATAAAACGATGTATTGGTGGGCAATTATAGCGCTTTTGATAGGGCTAGGAGGGGTAATTGCATGGTGGTTTTTCCCGGTGTGGCGCAAAAAGCAAGAGCGCGAATAATATGATATAATGGAGGTATGAATGATGGAATAATGGTTTTATTAGCATTTGTAATAGCGTGGTTGCTGGCGCAACTGGCAAAGCTTATTGTAGCAGTTATTATGAAGAACGGCGCAATGACTTTACGTGAGGCGGCGGCCGTGATGATGAAATCGGGTGGGATGCCGTCTGGACACGCGGCGAGTTTTACGGCGGCTACAGCGATGATAGGCTTTCTGACGGGGCTTTCTACGACCTTTGCGCTGGCGGTATGTACGGCGATGATTGTGATTTATGATGCGGTGAATGTGCGCTGGGCGGTGGGGGAGCAAGGGAGAGTGATAAACACCTATATGCAGAAGTCGCAAGGGAAGAAGCTGAGGGTGGTAGAGGGGCATACGGTGCCGCAGGTGATTATTGGGATGATTCTGGGGCTATTTGTAGCCTTTACGGTTTTTTCAGTGTTCTGAACGCCTACAAAATCCAAAAAGTAAAGCCCCTTCGGGCGTTGACTTTTTGGATTTTTCCGGGAAAATGTTCAGAAAACTGAAAAAACCGTAAAAAATACAAAAAAGTCCTTGACAAAAAATCTCAAGTGAGATAAGATAGAAATTAGTCTAAGACTGCGAGATGTGTTTCTAGATGTCCCTAGTTCTTAGCGAGTTAATTGAAGTTTAACAATTCAGTTGTGCAATTTATTGGAAAACTTTGGTTTTCCATATCATCGTCAGTTTATTAATGAATATGAGTTTTCAAATTCAACATTAATGTAGAGTTTGATCCTGGCTCAG
>CAZLAC010000013.1:0-14565 GCA_964557405.1 uncultured Candidatus Saccharibacteria bacterium | reverse complement strand
AACGATGATGCAGCGGGAGAGCGGGTAGCGCTAATGGACAACGTGCGGATTCCTTCAGACGAGTTGCCGGGATTCCTGAACGATTTGAAGAAATTAGAGAAAACTTTTGAGCGAGATTTGCCGATTTACGGGTCGTACGGGACATCATCCTATTCGGTGCGACCGGAATTCCAGTTTGAGACATTAGAAGATCGGCAGAAAGTGATGAGCTTTTTGAAGGCCTATTCGGATTTGGTGCTGAAACATGATGGAGAGATTGCCGGGAGCGGGTCTGAGGGGCGGACAAAGGCGATTGTGACAACGCCAAAGCTCCGACGCGAGGAAAAGGCGCTCTACGAGGCGGTGAAGAAGATTTTTGACCCACAGAATATACTAAATCCGGAAGTGAAACTGGGGATTGACCTAAAAACAACGGTGCGGCATCTCCGGACATCCAACAATCCGGGTGTGGTGACGGAGTAAACAAGGTTAAACCTCGCATTTATGCGGGGCGGGGCTATATCAATAGCCTTAGCGAGGTATAGGTGGTATAATATGAAGAATGAGAAAAGGCAAAATCACTCCTAATGGCGTAGTCTTAAAGACGCATGAGAACGCAACTGCAGTTTTTCTGACGGAACAGGGTTTTAATGTTGACCTCATCCCTGCCAGCAACATTGAGGGGGTACATACTCCTGATATTAAGATGAATGGTCTCAAATGGGAGATGAAGGCTCCGCTGGGCGAGGGTAATCAGCTGATGAAAAACACTGTGCAGAAAGCAATTAAACAATCGCAAAATATAATTATTGATTTACGCCATACAAAAAGGCATCAAACGAAATGCCTTAGAGAACTGGAAAGAGAGTTTGGAAAGTCAAAGAAGATCAAGCGTCTAAAAATTATCACGAAGAGCGGAAAAACTCTTGATTTTGAGAAGTAGTTGGAGTATAATCATAAGTAATGAGGGCAGGACCTGCAGTGGATATATGCGGGACACCGCCCTCTTTTAGGTTGGTTTGTGGATTGTCTTTTTTTGATGAAAAAATGGCTCCGGAGAGCCAGGTTGTTCGGTTTTGGTGCCCGGGACTGGACTCGAACCAGCAAGCCATACGGCATATGCTCCTAAGGCATACGTGTCTACCAATTTCACCACCCGGGCATGGATAGTGATAGAATCCATTGTAGCAGATTTTAGGCGGTTTGGCTAGGGTCAACAGGCTGTTCTGGGACAGATTCTTCCGGAGCGAGTGGCTCAACTGGGGGAAGTTCGGTCGGCTCTGGCTCTACTGGCTCTGTTGGTTCTAATGGCGCAACTGGCTCGGTAGGGGTTGTAGGGCCACGAAAAGCATCGGCGAACGGTACCTGTTTGCCCTTAGCATAAGCATACTCGTATTGTTTACCCATAGCGAGGAACCACATGAACACTGGATTTAGTAAGATGAGGCCGGCGGCAAAACCCTGGCTCTGGCTGAAGGCTTTTGCGAGACCAAGGCACATCCAGATGAAAAAGCCAATATTCACTACTGGAATAAGCATGCAGAGCGACAACCACTTATTGTAACCGATAATTTGGAACATGATGAACCAGTTGTAGACCGGAATGAGAGCTTTCCAGGACTCGTACCGAGCCTTTTTGAAGACAAACCAGCAGGCGGCGACATAAGCAATATACATGACGACCAAAACAATAATGGCCGGAATAGCGATTTTAGTGATAGCTGCCCAAGTTTCGCCTTGATCAAGGCATTTGGTGAAAGTGGTACAGCCTTTTGCAAAAATGGTAAAAGCGTTCATGGTTATATTATAGCATAACCATCAGAAAAAGGTAAATCTTATATTTTCTGGAATACTTCGGGCAATTCCAGAAAATATAAGATTTACCTTTTTGGCTTCCCATGCTATAAAAGGCATCATTAGGCGCGGGCTTTAGCCATGGCGCCAGAGGTCACGAGGGCGACCATCACGCCGGCCAAGAGAGCAAGCGGAAGGACATCTTCCGGACCGGTGGTCGGGAGATTTTCTTCTTTAGTGTCGACTTCGGTGACGACCGGGGTGGTCGTGGTCTGTTCCGGGACCTTGGCGGTAGTTTTGCCGGCGGTCTTGTCGGTGTTTTTGGTCTCCTCAGATTTAGTTTCCTGAGTGGTTTCCTCTACAGCGGCGGTTTCCTCGGTGTGATTGACACTGCTGATGGCAGCAATGATAATCCAAGCGCCAATCGCTAGTACGACTACAGCGGCAGCGGTAGCAATAGCAATAATCTTGATTTTGCGGGCGCGCTCGCTATCATCCTGATAATAATCCATAAAATGACTCCTAATAAACTATTCTTAGGTCTATTATAGCACACTTTTTATAAAAACGCAATAGGTTTAACACTTTTTACGCAAAATGCTAATGTTGGCAGCAGCATAACGCTTATTACTAATGAGTTCAACTGGCATTTCCCCGTTACCAACAGAGGTCGGGTCAAAGCCGGCCGGATGTGACAAAGCTAAATATCCACCCGGAGCAAGCAGATTTAATAGGGGGCGCAGAGATTTTTTGGCGATCTGGTGATAGGGCGGGTCTGCGATAATGAGCGTGAACTGGCCAGTTGAACCAGCCGCAATTTGAGCCTTGCAGTAGCCTTCTACGGACTGCTCTACTAGCTTTACCGGAGAGGTTTCAGAGGTTTGCTCGTCCGGATTGATAAGCTTAAGGAATTTGAGATTACGGCGGATAGAGTGCGCGGCGTGCGGATTTTGTTCTACAAAAACGACGCTCTTTGCTCCGCGCGAGAGGGCTTCTAGCCCAAGTGCGCCAGTGCCAGCAAAGGCGTCCAGCACCACGGCACCAGTGAGAATATCCGGACCTAAAGTATTCATTAGCGCCAGTCGCTCACGCGAACCCATAGGGTGAGTATGGCTATCACGCGGAGAAAGCAGAGTACGCCCGCGGTAAATTCCAGAGGTGATTTTGATGGCGTCTTTCATAGTGCTGACCCCCAGCCCATCATAATACAGCGGATGATTTCCGGTAAAAGGACTTTTTTGGTTTCTAGGGCAAGTTCCGTGGTCCAACCGTCCGTGCGGAAGCGCGTGTACATGTCCAAATCGGCAATAATGCGTAGCGAATGATAAAACTCTGCAGAAAGGTCAATCGTGGCGGGATTTTTCAGCTTTTCTTGGTCGGCATGGGAAAGTTTAGGAACAAAAACCCGGTCTGGCAGGGCGGTCATGGTGATAGCTACGCCGTATTCAAAGGCAATATGTTTACTCATGTAGCCGTCTGCGCCCCAGTAGAGCCAGTTATTGCGCAGAGTTTCCGAAGTACTGCGACCGTGCATGATACCCTTTACAGGGACGCCAAACACCGTGACAAACTCCTTTTCGGTCATCAGTTCGTTTTGGGCCTCGCTCAGGGGAAAATGGTGCGCCGGGGTGAGGCCGTCCGTGATGGCGTGAGCCAGCCAGGCCGCTTCAAAGGCCGCTCGCACGGGATTATTACAGGGGTCAGATGCGGAATTTTCGGAGTTTGGCTCGGCGGTGAATCGGAGGGCGCGCTTCAGGTTATACTGGTGATTTTTAATCAGTTTAATCAATTCCCCGTCGTCATGATCCGGGAGAATAAAATGCATCGGTTCATCTTTTCCGGGGCTTTTTCTTTTCAGGCCGTCCGGGCCACGCATCCCCTCAAAATGCAGGATTTCTTTAGTACTCGGAAAATAGCGACCATCCAGGCTTTTTGACAGAGTTTTGCGGGCAATCCGGTCTAATTTCTGGTGCGTACCGACGATTTTGCCGGAGTGTTTAGAGCTTTCACGAATAGCAAGAGTTGAATACATATTAGTTCAAAGTAGTTAGTTGTTGATACTTCCGAATAGAACGGGCTAACTCAGGATATTGTAGCATATTTTCTGGCTGACTGGCAAGCAGAGTAGCCTGTTTACCGGCTGCCGCAATCAGATGGGTATCAGAGAGGCTGGCAATTTTTAGGTCCAACGCGCCGTGCTGTAAATTGCCGTAGATTTCGCCGGGGCCGCGAAGCTTCAAATCTACTTCTGCTAAATAGAAACCATCTGTGGACTTTTCCAGTTCCCTGAGGCGGCGAGAGGGCGGGTTTTCGCCTTTGGTTAGGAGGTAACAATAGCTTTGCTTCTGACCACGGCCAACCCGACCACGGAGCTGGTGTAGCTGAGCTAGGCCGTAATTTTCGGCGTCCTGGATGACAATCAGGGTAGCATTAGGGACGTTGACACCTACTTCTACCACGGTAGTAGAAACGAGGAGGTGAATTTTATTATCGGCAAAATCCTGCATAATCTGGTCTTTTTCGTCCTGCTTCATGCGGCCATGCAGAAAGGCGATTTGGTATTTAGGAAAAAGCTCCTGGAGTTTTTTGACCTGTTTTTTTACGCTTGCAGTTTCTGTCATAGGATTGTCTTCTATGGCTTTACAAATCCAGTAAACCTGTTCTTTGTTTGCGAGTTTTTGCCGAATTTCCGGATACAGTTTGTCTTTTTGCTCGGTTTCTGAGATAATAGTTGTTTTTATCTCCTGACGCCCCTTTGGCAGCTCATTTAAGATGGAAACGTCAAGGTCGCCAAAGATGGTAAGCTGAAGTGAACGTGGAATAGGGGTAGCGGTCATAGCGAGAAAATGCGGCGCAAAGCCGGGCTGCGTGATGGCGGTCTTTTCCAGGAGTTTTTGACGCTGATTGACCCCAAAACGGTGCTGCTCATCAATGATGCAGAGCGCCAGGGAGTGAAAAACAGTGTCATCTGTAATGAGGGCGTGCGTACCAATTACGAGGTCAATTTCTCCGTCTCTAATCTGTTTCTTCAGTTCAGGCTTATGTTTGGTGGCGCCAGTAAGCAGAGCAACCCGCACAGAATAGGGCTTCAGAAGCTCTGAGAGGCCGTCGTAGTGCTGTTTGGCCAAAACTGCGGTAGGAGCAAGGATAGCGGTTTGATGGCCATTCTGGGCCGTCTGGTGAGCTGCTAGGGCCGCTACAATGGTCTTCCCAGAGCCAACATCGCCCTGTAGCAGACGGTTCATGGGGGTAGGCTTTTCTAAATCCTGTAATATGTCCCAGGTGGCAATTCTTTGGGCGTTTGTCAAGCGGAATGGGAGGCTACTGACGAGAGATTTGGTCTTTTTGGCGTTAAATTGACATTTAATAGATTTTAGTTTCTGATTTGCCTGTCGGTTGAGCTTGGCGGCCAAAATTAACTCATAGACTTCTTCGTAAGCCAGGTACCTTCGCCCCTGTTCTACATCGGACTTTTGCTGCGGGAAATGGATGTTTAGGAGGGCATCCGCGCGAGCGCCAGGAGTGACAAAATCCGGGGCGTTTGTGCCCTCTGATGTAGCGCGGTCTGTAGGCAATAAATCGGGGGTCAGAGCGATGCTTTCGCGGAGACTAGCCAGCAGTTTTTTGAAGAAAACGTTGTTTAATTTGCCTTTAGCCTTATAGATGGGCTGAAAACCGTTTTGCTGGTGTTCTACCTCTGTAGCGAGGACGGCTGTGGGGCTGGTGAGCTGGTAGCGATTATACTTGAAATCAAACTGGCCGGTAAAATAGTAGTCCTTTCCCTCTTGGAACTGCTTGGCGCGGTAGGGCTGATTGAACCAAACGACCCGTACATCGCCAGTGCCGTCAGAAATATGCCCCTCTGTGATGGCGAAATTACGGCGGCGGGTATAGTTGGTGTGTAAACCATCAATTTTCCCCTTAATCATGACCTTGCCGGGCTGCAGGTCGCTGATTTTGACTGCAGTTTGATAATCTTCGTAGTCGCGCGGCAAGTAGTACAAAATATCACGCACGGTACGCAAGCCGGCTTTTTCTAGAATTTCGGCTGTTTTTGGGCCGACGCCCTTTAGGGTAGTTACCTCCGCTGATAAATCCATACCCCTATTATAGCACTAATCAGGGACTTTACCGCAGTGCTCGGCGCGCCATTTGGCGATTTCGGCGTGATTGCCAGAGAGCAGTACGTCCGGGACCTTCATACTACGGAAAGTGGAAGGTTTGGTATACTGCGGAAATTCAATATTGTCCCCGTCAGAAAAGCTTTCTATCTCTGTAGACTGTTCTCCGCCAAGTACACCAGGCAATAAGCGTGTAATACTGTCAATAACAATGAGAGCAGGAAGCTCACCACCAGTCAAGATAAACCGGCCGAGTGAGACTTGGTAATCTACGATGCTAAGGATGCGGGCGTCATAGCCCTCATAGTGCGGACAGAGGATGATATAGTGGCCTGCGGTGGCTAGCTCCTGGACGTAAGATTGCGTCCACAGCCGGCCGCCAGGGGTAGGCAAGATAACCTTTGCATCTGGGCTAGTCTTTTTAATTTCCTCTATAGCAGCAAAAACCGGTTCGCAGCGGAGCAACATGCCGTCACCGCCGCCATAAGGGGTGTCGTCAACGCTCTTGTGCCGACCAATACCGTAATCGCGGAGGTTGATAAACTCGTACTCTACGATACCGTTGCGCTGAGCCTTGTATAGCATGGACGAGCTAAGATAGGGGGCAAGTGCCTCCTGGAACAGCGTAATCACGGTGAATTTGACTAGAGGTTTTGACATATTGGTCCTATTATATCATAAATTTGAGATAAAAGAAACCGGCGGATTGCTCCGCCGGCTGATTGTGTTACTCTGTTGCTGTTTCTTCCGGGTATTCCGTTTCATGGGTTTCGTAGTACTCAAAGTACTGAAGAAGCAGTTCCGGGACCATCTCGGCAATATCGGCCAAATCGTCGATCATGCCTAAAACCGATTCATAGTAGGTCCGCGTGAGGTGGACCTTTGTCATGATGTCATCCTGATCCGTAACGTCCTCAAGAGCCTTGAGCAGCTCATCCCGAGCACATTGTGCATCCGTGAAACGCTCCAGGAACCTGTCCTCATCTTCTGCGTACTTACGCAGAGTGGCGGCGATAGTTTCGTCTACCTCGTCCGGTTCCATCATGCTGAGGACCGCCGGAAGTTCCCCTTCCAACTGAACCTCTACGTGCTCGTCTGCGGTGCTGGCTTCGTCAATGGTCTTCAGCACCTTTTCCGCAACATTGTGTGCGGACTCCTTGGTCTGCATCCTTAAAGTTTCGTCTGCTGACATTTTTATACCCCCTTTCAGAGCAACTGTGAGTTACGTGCGGTGGGCGAGGCCGCAAGAAGCCCTATCTTTTCATTATATCACACATAAGCAGTTTTGTCAATGATGGGCTTTTTGGGGATTTTATGAAAAAGTACTTGACTAGTAAAGTTTTTTTGCTTAAAATAAGAATAAGCTGAAACGCTTCACAGGGGTTCCACTGAACAGTTTGGTGGAGTGTGGAGACTTTAAAAAACAAACAGCGGATTAAAACAAAACAATGTGCCCCAGGGTGGGCGCGCTTCAGCGCGAGAAAGACCCGAGAAATCGGGTCTTTTCTATGTGGAGTTAGTAATCTTCTACTAGAGGAAATTCGTGCCCGGCGATGCTAATAATGCTGTCCGGACCAGCGCCGCGGCTGGTGAGCTCGGCACGGATGCCAAGTTTTTTCATGATGTCACGCAAACGGTTGAGGCTGGCGTAGTTGTCAAAATCGGTGCGGCGGGCAAATTTTTCAATTTTTTCGCCAGTGACGAGGAATTTGCCGTCCTGCTCAGTGACGGACCAGGCGGAGTTGACGGCAGTTTGCGGGAGGGTGATGGTTGGGATTTCCGCTACTGATTGTCGGGGTCCTGCCGCCACTGGCATCCCCACCGTGCTCGCTTCGCTGCGCGCGCTGGGGACCCCAGCAGTGGCGTCACCCCTCTGGTCACCCGCAGTGGCAGAAATCCCGCCGCCACTCTTCCGAGCGGAGGATACGGCGTCCTGCAAGGCACGAAGCAGGTCGTCTAGGCCCTGGTGGGCTTGGGCGGAAATAGTATAGACGCGAGCAGAAGGGTTTTCACGCAGGATGGCGGCGGTTTGCATGGCAATAATTTCTGGATCTAGCCCTTCGCATTTGGTCAAGGCAACAATTTCTGGGCGAGCAGACAAGTCCGAGTATTTTTCTAGTTCATGACAAATAGTGCGATAAGCCGCGCCGGCGTCATCGTTATAGACGTCAATGAGGTGCAGAATCACTGCCGTACGGTCAATATGGCGCAAGAAGGCATGCCCTAGCCCTTTGCCATCAGAGGCGCCCTCTATCAGTCCGGGGATATCAGCAATAAGCAGGCCGTGACCGTCAATAGTGGTGACGCCTAAGTTTGGCGTAATAGTTGTAAAGGGATAGTCGGCAATTTCTGGCTTAGCGTTCGTCACAACAGAGAGGAAAGTGGACTTACCAGCGTTTGGCAGACCAACTAGCCCAACATCCGCCAGAAGTTTCAGCTCTAGTTCTGCCTCAAATTCTTCACCGGGCTCGCCAACTTCGTGGATGATGGGGGTCTGGCGAGTACTGGATTTGAAGTGCGCATTGCCGAATCCGCCCGTGCCACCATGAGCAACGATGGCCTGCTGACCGTGATGAGTCAAGTCCGCCACCATTTGTCGGGGCCCCCTCCGGTCACCTGCTAACCGCCACACCACGGTTCCGACTGGCACCTCTACGATTAGATCGCGGCCGGCGCGGCCGGCGGAGCGCTGGCCGGAACCGGCGCGGCCGTCCTCTGCGGTAAGAATGGGATTATAGCGAAAGTCTAGTAGCGCATCCGTATCTTTGTCTGCGACAAAAATGATATTTCCGCCGCGACCGCCGTCGCCGCCGTCTGGACCACCTTTAGGGATGTAAATCTCATGACGGAAAGACACGGCGCCATCGCCGCCTTTGCCCGCCTTTAAACTAACTTTGGCAGTATCTACAAACATCTTACTTCTTTCCATGAACGAATTGCCAGGAAGACCATTCGCTACGTTCTACGGTGCGCGTACCAACTTGGCCCCAACCGGCTTGACCGTTCATATCTGTAATAGTGATGCTATCTCCGTTTACCCCGGTAACAATACCAACGTGACCATAGTAGCCAGCATAGGATACGAAGACGTCGCCATAGGCCGGAGTCTTGTCTACATTGTAGCTGCCACGGAGAGAGTTCGCCCAAGTACTAGCGTTGCCCAAGCCGCCCGGAAGAGTGTAGCTATCACCCAAATTGTCATAGCGCCACTGCCAAGCGTACCAAGTACACCAGCCCCACGGCATCTGGTTGACAGAGGTAGAATAGGTACGGGTAGAGCCGTAGCCGGCATAAGTAGTGGTAGGCGCAACATATTCTGGACGCTCGGTTTCCGGCAGCTCACCGGACGGGATGGTGATAGTCATACCCTCTGTGATGCAGTCACTCATGGTAGGGCAGTTGTGCGCGATGATGGTTTCTGCGTCAGAGCTATATTTGCTAGCAATAGAGCCGGCGTTTTCGTCCTTTTTTACGGTGTAAATAATGCCGGGGACGCTAGGGATTTTGAGCTGCATACCGTCCGTAACGGTGTCATTTTTCAGACCGTTGGACCAGCGGAGCTGTGTAGTAGTGACGCCACAGTGCGCTGCAATACTGTCTAGGGTTTCACCAGGTTTAACGGTGTAATTTTCGTCACAAACAACGTCGGAAATGTCCACAATGTCCGGTTTTTCTAGTTTTTCTACGCTAGTCTGACCAGTGTCGCGCATAACAGAGAGGGAGTTATAGTTGACATTGACCGCCTCTGCTGTAGGGAGCGACAGAGAGGAGGCAAGCTCCGAAACCATGAAAAACTGGGAAATCTGGTCTGCGGAGACGTTGAAATTGTCCGCAGCAATAGATTCCATGTTCATATTGCTCTCTAAATTAGAAGTTTTGTCCAATGAGCCATAAAAAACCAGTCCCAAAACCGCCAGTGCGGTGAGCATATAGGGAAAAGCCTGCCAGAGGAGACTTTTCTTAGATTTTTTGGTAGATTTCGTCATAATGTTACATTACAGAGAACCTTACAGTGGTCAACAATGTTCTGGTTATGCTCGGCCTCTGTGTAACTATAATACATCTTTCCATCGTCTCCTGTCAAGAAGTAAAGGTAATTCGTATCTGTTGGATGTGCCACGGCCAGGAGGGCGGAAATGCCTGGATTGCTGATTGGCCCAGGAGGGAGACCGTTGTATTTACGGGTATTATAGGTAGAATCAATTTCTAGGATGGTGGCGTTGTCAGTGTAAAGTTTGCGTTCGGGGTCCAGATAGTCGGCGGCATAAGTGGCGGTAACATCGGAACCAAGAGCCAGGCCGAGTTTCAGGCGGGTTAGGAAAACCTGCGCCACGGTGGCCTGATCCCCGGATTTAGCCTCTTTTTGGACGATGCTAGCCAGAGTAATTCCCTGATGCAAAGTGAGATTACGTTCATTGTAGAGGGCGACGAGGTTGTTGTCCTCTACGACTTTGTACATCTCGTCCAGTGCGCGGGTAATAATTTCCTCCACGGTAGCGTCATTATAGAACTCGTAAGTTTCGCCAAAGAGGTAGCCCTCTAGGCGCAGAGCCTCTGGGACGGAACCATCAGTAGGGACGGTAGAGAGGACGGGGTTGTCATACTTCTTCAGAAAAGCGGATTCTACCTCTGTTTCTGAGTAGCCGTGCTTAATCAATTTCTGTTTGATGCTGGCCAGGGTTTCTCCTGGTAGAATGGTGAAATTAAAGACATTGGAATCGGCGGCACCCTTGACCATTTTATCAACGATTTCAGGGGTGCTCATAACCTTGCGCAGACTGTATTCGCCGGTTTTGAGTTCGCCGTCGTGGCCAGTGAGGCGGACGTTCAGCTGAAAAGCTAGAGAGCTTCTAACTAACCCGGCAGAGGCCAGATTATCAGCAATTTGCTCAACTGATTCATTATCTTTAACCATAAACTTGACATATACGCAAGCTTCTGGTGTATCATTAGACTCGGAATTGACATCCGGACAGGCGATTTCCGCAGCGACGGCTTTGATATTCTCTGTGTACCAGGTATAGGCAGCGAACCAAGCCCCTGCGACCAGAACCAGAAAGACGGCAAAGATAATAATGAGTTTTTTCACAAGACTAGAACCCTTTTTTTTAGTTTTTGCAGGGTGGTGGCTGGCTTTCTTCCCGGCTTGAGCCAGCTCCTGCTGCTCGGCGGCAAGAATGTCGCCCACGCTCTCTTCCAGATCTGGCTCGTTTGAGAAAGCCTTAGTCATACTCTGGGCAAAAGCCTGGGGATCCTTAGCAAGATGGGCTGGCGGAGCAAAACTTTCAATAAAATCCTGTAGGATAATAGAGGCGGCCTCGGCGTCAATCTCGCCCTTTTGGTAGGAGCGTTTACGAGCTTTGAGGCGGTTTTCTGCTTCTACGGAGGTGAGGGTCTCGTCCTGGAAGCGAATCCGGGTGTGCGGAATGGTACTTTTCAGGCGTTTAGCAAATTCTCGGACGTAGGCGGACTGCGCGGTTTCCTGGCCATGGACATTACGTGGCATACCAATCACAAAGAGAGTGGTGTTGTAGAGGTTGGACAGGCGAGCAATTTCCGTGAACTCTTGACCGTTGACGATAATTACCCCGTCCGGTACGGCTACGCGTACCGCAGTGTCTGCTTTGGCTATACCAATGCGCTTGGTTCCGACGTCTAGTCCGATCAGTTTCATCTTATTCCTCCTGCTTGATGTCTATAGTGATGCGGTTGTCGTCCGTAGGGATAGTGCCAACCCAGAAGAAACTGGTGTCTACGTTGACATTACTGATACCGTTAATAGATTTGAGCAGAGTAACTACGCGACCGACTTTCTGGCCTTTGACCTTTTCCAAGATTTCTTCCTCGGTGACCTTAGGCCCGGTCTGATAGGTGGTTTTGAGTTTGGCGGTATAGCTACCGTTGTTTTCGGAGAAGCGTTCCAGGAAAGGATTGCCCGTAGAATAGATCTTTTGGTCGGAAGCGAGAGTTTCGCCGACTTTCTTAGTGATGAATTCGTCTAGAGCGGTCTTATCTACACCAAACATACTGTAAGTAGTGGTGATAGAGAGTTTAGGCGTAACGCCGTCTTTGACTTCTTCGCCAACGGCCGGGGTAGAAACGAGGTTTCCGGCAGATTGTTTGTAGCTACTGTCAATCACGAGTACATCTTTGAACTTTTCCTGCAGGCGAGTCTTGCCATCGGTGCTGGTTTCAAGCTTGGTTTTTGCGCTGTCAATGTCGGACTGCTGGACCACGGTGATTTCGCGGCTGCTACCGCCGGAGATGGCGTCCCCGTTAGAGGCGGTGACGGAGCTAATCGGTGAGGACCAGTCGGCTTTATTTGCGGCGATGTTGTATTTATCGCCAACGTCTGCGGCGACGATGTCCACCACGGTAGAAATGACACAGCCGGTGCTCTTGTATTTGCTGATGGAGCAGTTAGCGTCTTCTCCATCTAGGGTAAAGGTGATGGTTCTAGTGGTGGCATAGCTGAGACTGTTGTAGACGAAGTTGGTACCAGCCGGAACAGAGACGGTATCAGCTGGATAGACGATGGTAGCAGTGAGCGTGAGAGCGCCTTTAGCCTTTTCACCAACGTTTTTCTTGCCGGTAGCAGTAAATTCTGTAGAGGCGGAATCCTCAATTTTCTGTTCCTCTAGGTAGAATTTGCCGGTTTCGTTATCTTTAGCATTGGCATCGGTGGTAAATGAGACGTTTTCAGAGAAACTACCAGAGGTAGTGCGGATGGTGGCGGTGATTTTGGCGGACGGGGCAATAAACATGGCCCAAATCATGAAGCCAATCAAGAAAACTAGGGCAGCAGCGCCAATAATAATCCATTTGCGGTATTTTTCCAGAGCGGGAATTTTAGTCTTTTTGTCGGACTTTTTGGACTTTTTGTCCTTTTTCTCCTGGTCTTTTTCTAGGTCTTCGGAGTTGATTTCTGCGGTGTCTTCCTGCTTTTTATCGGATTTTTTGTCGGAGTTTGGCTCGGCGGTGGATGCTTCTGACCCCTTAGCGCTGTCTTCTTCGGCTTCCTCAATCACTTCTTCGTCAGAAGTGGTCTTGTTTGCAATAGCATTGCCCGCTTCATCCGGCATAATGGGGCGAGATTGAAGGGTCTTTGCAACAGGGATACCAGCGGTAGCGGAAAGTTTCAGGAGGGACTGGTCGGTAGTGACGATGACCACGGCCTTGTCGGAAGATTTAGCGGTTTTAGCGATGAGTTTTGTGTTGACGGCACTGCGCAGGACACCGAGCTTTTTCGGCGGAACGAGTGCGACGACTTTTTGTTTGGCGGTCTTTATGCGGTTGATAATATCGGTGATATCATCATCCGGCTCTATATAAATCACGTCCTTATTCATAATATCTATTTTAGCACATAACATAATGTTTGTGTTAAAATAAATGTAATGGGTATTTTAGATATTTTTCATAAACAGGAGACGGCTCAGCCAGTGCCAGCGGCACCGCAGACAGGACTAGCGGAGAAAGTGCTGAACTCTATTACAGAGGGAGTGTTGATTGTGGATGGAAAAAATATCATTCAGATGATTAATCCGGCGGCGGTGCTGATGACCGGGTGCGGAGCGGCGGAAAATGCCGTGAGTTTAGACATCGGGACGATTCTGAAATTTGAAAATAGTCAGGGGATGAAAATTGAAGACGCAAGCAATTTGATATTAGCGGCGCTAAATAAAAACGAGGCGTTGTCTATTCGGGAGTATATACTGGTGACGGCACAGGGGCAGAAGAAGCCGGTAGCAGTAACGGTTACGCCAATGGGGGGACTGGGTGGCGAGAGTATTGTCACGGTGCGCGACATCACCAAAGAGCGCGAAGAGGAGGGAGCGCAAATGGAATTTATCTCTACGGCTAGCCACGAAATGCGTACGCCGGTAGCCTCAATAGAAGGGTATTTAGGGCTAGCGCTGAACCCGCAAACGGCAACGATTGATGACCGGGCGCGAAAATACTTAGAGGAGGCGCACGCTTCGTCAAAACATCTGGGGAAGCTGTTTCAAGATTTGTTGGATACGACTAAACTGGACGACGGGAAACTAAAAGTGCACATGACACCAGTGGAAGTTTCGACGCTGGTGCGGAGTATCGTGGAAGGGCAAGTGCCGGCGATTGCGGCCAAGGGATTGCAGTATTCGTTTGGGTCACCGGATTCGCGAAATGGAATCAATATTGAACAGCTATCCTATGCCTCTGTGGACGTAGATTTTTTGCGCGAGGTGGTGAACAATTTGTTAGAAAATGCGATCAAATACACGCCGGCCGGCGGGGCGATTTGGGTAAACGTGCGCGGAGACGGGGACAGGGTACTAATCAATGTGACGGATTCTGGGATTGGGATTTCGCCGGAAGATTTGAAACATATTTTCCAGAAATTTTACAGAGTGGACAATTCACAAACGCGGGAAATCGGCGGGACGGGGCTGGGGCTATATCTTGTGAAGCAGCGCGTAGAAGCAATGGGCGGGACGGTCTGGGCAGAGTCATCGTTTGGGGACGGGTCTACGTTCTATATTTCCCTGCCGCGGCTGACGGCAGAGGAGTACGAACGGCGCAAGCAGATTCAGGCGAATCAGGAAGCGTAGTGAGGAGCCGTTGTGCGCGCGGTCGGCTCGGCGCCATCGCCGGCGGGCACTCAAGGCCGTTCGGCCGAGCCTACGCCGCC
>CAZLAC010000012.1:0-15865 GCA_964557405.1 uncultured Candidatus Saccharibacteria bacterium | reverse complement strand
TACTGGTTTCAACATCGGGAACTGGTCTGTAATATTGTCTGGATATGCGTGCCCAGTGGAAACCAGCGGCACGTCATATTTCTTGCAAAATTTAATCGTTGCAAGAGCAATCGTTTCCGCCGTCTGCAGATGCACTACATCCGGCCCAAAAGCCAGCAACGCCGCTTCTAGCTCATCATACGGCGTCGTCGCAAACCAAATTCCATTTTTATAGGCCAACCGCGGCATCGGCAGACCTAGAAACTCCTTCTTATCTGGTACCTGTTTAATCTGATCCGGATAAAGCGGAAACCGCGCCGACTTCATATGCACAATACGCGCCCCGGTCTCTTTCTCCGTCTCCTCGTAATGCTCCCCCCTAAAACTCGGACAAATCACCATCACCTCATGCCCCGCCTGCACTAATCCCTTTGCCAAATTCCGCGCAAACACCGCTACTCCGTTCATCATCGGATAATATATATCAGAAGTAATTGCAATTTTCATGTTATAATTATTATATCATGAAAAAGGCTAAACTGCCATCTACTGTCACCGTCAACCGCCGCGCGCACTACGATTATCAGCTCGGAGACAAACTTGTTGTTGGTATGACACTAAAAGGGCCTGAAGTCCGTCTCATCCGCGATCACCATGTCCAGCTCAAAGGCTCTTTTATTACCATTAGAAACGGAGAATTATGGCTCAATAACCTCACCCTTGGCCCAGAAACCGCTCGCAACATCAAACTCCTTGCTACCAAAAAGCAAATTGCCGGACTAGCAAAAGCTAAAACCACCGGAGCAACCATTGTCCCTACCAAACTCTTCGGCGGAAGCCGCTATATCAAATTAGAAATTGCCACTGCCGTCGGTAAAAAACGCTACGACAAACGCCTTACCATTAAACATCGCGACTTAGACCGCGAAGAACGGAGAACTAGATGATGAAAATTTTCTCCTGGAACGTAAACGGCATCCGCGCCAATCTCAAAAAGGACGGTCTCCAGACCCTCATTGCCGAACAAGCCCCAGACATTATCTGCGTCCAAGAAACCAAGGCTCGCGAGGGCCAGGCCGAAGTTGACTTCCCTGAGTACGAAGAAATCTGGAACTCTGCTACTCGCCCCGGCTATTCCGGCACTGCTATTTTCACCAAAGCAAAACCGCTCAACTATTTTTCCGGTTTTACAGACGACCTAAACATCAGCTACAACTGGCAAGATGACACTCATGGGAACCCACTAGATGAGGGCCGCGTCCAAACCGCCGAATTTCAGAACTTCTACCTCGTCAATGTCTATACCCCCAACAGCAAGCACGAGCTCACCCGCCTAAAACTTCGCGGAAACCTCTGGGACCCAGCTTTCTTAAAACACCTGCAAAATCTGGAAAAACATAAGCCTGTCATTGTTTGCGGTGATTTCAATGCCGCCCATACAGAGATTGACCTCGCCCGCCCTAAAGACAACGAATTTAATGCCGGCTACACTAGGGAAGAGCGTCAGGGCATCACCAATCTCATCAATGCCGGCCTCATAGACACTTTCCGTACCATACATCCGGACGATCAGCGTTATACCTGGTGGTCCTTCCGCGCCAATGCTAGAGCCCGGAACATCGGCTGGCGGATTGATTATTTCTTCATCAGCAAGAAACTTCTTCCATATTTGAAAGATGCCGAAATCTACGAAAACATTACCGGCAGCGATCACTGTCCAATTAGCATAGAAATGGATTTTTAAAATGAGCGGAAAAACTATCTATGACGACATCCTCTGGTCTATCCCCGAACAAAAAACCGGCACTGTCCAAATTATCGGCGGCAACTCCAGCAATTTCGCATCCGTCATCCGCATCGCCGAAGAACTAAACCGTCTCCCCCTAAAAAACGTTCGCATTCTACTCCCGGATGCCCTCCGCGGCAAACTCCCGCCTCTACCAGACATCAGTTTTGCAAGTAGCACTACCTCCGGCTCTTTTGCCAAATCTCCGGAACTCGCCACCGCTATGGATGACGCCGACCTTACTTTTCTACTCGGCGATCTCTCTAAAAACTCCGCCACTGCCATTGCTATCACAGAAGCTCTCAAAAGCTCCACCAAACCCGCCGTCATCACCCGCGACGCCATAGATCTCATTACGCCGGAAATGCCGTCCATCATAGAAAAGCCCGGCCTAATCTTCATCGCTTCTATGGCCCAACTCCAGAAACTCCTCCGTGCCGTCTATTACCCAAAAATGCTCCTCCTTTCCATGCCGCTCATTCCGGCCCTGGAAGTCCTCCACAAATTCACTCTCAGCTATCCCTGTACCATCCTCACTTTCTTAGGTGGAAATATCATCATTGCAAAAGACGGAAAAACCGAAACCCTCCCCATCGCAGAAACTCACTACACCCCTCTGTCACTCTGGTCAGGCACCCTTGCCGGAAAAGTCGCGGCTTTAACCGCCTGGAACCCCAGCCAGCCTTACGAGGCTACCCTTGCCGCCTTGCACTACGATACACCGCGAGCAACTTCTTAATCTGCGCCGACTGCAGTGCCTGCTTCCGCCCCTTTAGCGCCGCTTCGCTCATCTCCCGAATACATTCTGGCGTATTTATGATATTACACAACATTTCTGCCATACTGTCAATATCAGGCCCCTCTGCACAAACCCCCGCACCCTTTGGTACACTCTCCGCTAAATCTGGGTCACAATAAAACACTGGCAACCCCGTCGCAATCGCCTCAAGCAGCGTCAGCCCCTGCGTATCAAATCCATACGACACCGTCACAGACAAGTGCATTTTTTTCATCTTAGCAAGCAGGGAATCATGTGGCACTGCGCCATGGAATTTCACTTTTCTCTCTAGTCCATGCCTTCGCACATACCGCTTTGCCTTTTTGAGCTCATTTCCGCTCCCATACACATCTAGCAAAAACGGCAAGTGGGCAATCTTAGAAAGTGCCATTAGCAGCGGCAACATCCGTTTCTCTCGCGACACGCGTGAGTTCCAAATCATCTTCAATGGTTCGCTAGCCGTCCGTTCCCGCACTGGCCACTCCCCTTCCGCCAGTTCATCCGCCACACCATTAGAGACCGCCGTAATTGGCCGCGTTACCCCGTATTTGCGCAATTTCTCCGCAAACTGTTCCGATGGCGTAATCACTTGGTCGGCTGCATTCGCCTGGTTCACCATCAAAGTCCACATCGCTGCTCGTGCAGAAGTGGCAGCCAGCTCATCATCCTGCAAAACTATCCGCAAATGTGGCAAATAATTCCCATGCAACAAATTCAGCGCATTTCCCGTCACCGTCTTTAGCGGATGCGGCACATTTACCGCAACTGCCATATCTTCCCGCCCGTGCATCGTCTGCACTAGCGGCACTTTGAATTCTTGCGCCAACATCACCCCCGCAATACTGCAACTCGCCTCATAATGCACATGCACTATATCAAACTGCGAAAACACCGGGAATTTCCGCTTCACAAATTCCACCACTTTCCTCGGCCCCCGCGCCACTGGTGCACCATTTATTTTCAAGCGTTTCATGGTCGGCACCAACACTACGTCCTTATCGTCACAGGAAAATCCCGGACAAAACACCGTCACCTCATGTCCCAATTCCTTGAGTGCCTTTTTCTGCGCTTTAATTGACGACGGAATCCCGCCCGGCACGTCTAAATACAAATCTGTAAAAACCGCTATTTTCATACTGGCAACTTAAACCTTCTGCTAATTAAATGGTGCAGCTTCGTCATCATGAACAGCATTGGTCCGGACAGCACCACTGTCACAGCGCACAACATGGCACCAGTAGATGGCAACGGCACCACCCCGTACAACCAATTCAGCAGCCATCCGCAGAGAATTAACCCTACAATGCAGCAGCTAAAAATCGTCGCGCGGAACTTATCAAACGGCCAGCACACGTTAAACAGAAACGCCATTCCCACTGCCCCCAGCGCTATCGTACAAGCCGTGGAAGTTTCCTCCGCCGATAGTCCTATCATCCGCGCTACCACCACCGTAGCCATAATCATCAATACATCCGTCACCCCGCCGGGAATCGCCTTGGACAAAACATTTTTCAAAAAAGTCCCTTTAATTAGCGCAGTATTTGGTATCTGTGCCAAAAAGAAAGATGGCACGCCAATCGTCCACATTGTCACCAATGACACTTGAGTCGGCAGCAGCGGATAAATCAGTCCAAACACAATTGCTAGCAGTGCCGTCAGGAACGAAAACACATTTTTTACCAGGAACAGGGAACCAGACCGCTCTAAATTGTTCACCACTCTCCGCCCTTCCGTCACAATTGCCGGCATCTTTGCAAAATCCGACTCTAATAGCACCATTTGCGCCGCCTGCACCGCCGCTTCACTTCCGGATGCCATCGCCACGCTACAATCCGCATCTTTCAGCGCCAGCACATCATTTACACCATCCCCCGTCATCGCTACCGTATGCCCCTGCGCCTGTAACGCTTTTACTAGCTCCCGCTTCTGCTCCGGAGTCACCCGACCAAACACCGTATACTCACTCACCGCTTCCGCCATCGTCTTTCCGCCGCTCACACCAATCATCGTCGCGTCAATATGCTTTTCCGCATTCAAAATCCCTGCCGTCTTTGCCACTTCCGACACCGTCAGCGGATCGTCACCAGAAATCACCTTCACTTCCACTCCCTGCTCCGCAAAATACCGGAAAGTCGCCGGCGCAGTCTTGCGCACCGTGTTCGCCAGCACCACCAGCCCCAAAGCTTTCTGGCCCTGCGCCAGCACCAATACCCGATAGCCCTTCCGCGCAAACTTTTCTATATCTTTACTGTATTCGTCATAGTTATCCTTCAGCACAAAAGTCGGCGCACCCAACACGTATTTTTTTCCGCCATACACAATCGCACTAGATTTATCTTTCGGCGAAAACGAAAAAACCTCTTCCGCCCGCTCCGAAACCTGAAAATCCCGTGTATATTTTTTAAGCGCATGCATCGTCACATTGTCATCCTTTTGCGATTGCACAAAAATCCCTAAAATCTCTTCAAAATTCTTTGCGTATGCTACAGTTTCTCGTACATTCATATCTGCATCCGTAATCGTCCCAGTTTTATCTACGCACAGCACATCTACACGCGCCAACGTCTCAATACTTTTCATGTCGTGTAGCAACACTTGCTGCCTTGCTAGTCGCATCGCCGAAATCAGCAACGTCACAGAAGCTAGCAGAAACAGCCCCTCCGGAATCATACCAATAATCGCCGCCGCCGCGCCCTGCACGCTCTGCTGCAAAGTCATCTCACCTAAAACATACTGTTGTATAAACATGACCACGCCGATTGGAATAATCGCTATCCCCGCCAACGAAACGATTTTATTTAACGATTTAATAATTTCCGACTGCTCGCCAACTTTAATCGCTTTTGCCTGCAAAGTCAGTTGCGAAATATAAGATTCTGCCCCTACCCTTGTTAGTCGCGCCGTACACTCACCAGACACAATAAAGCTCCCGGACATCAGCCTCATCCCGGCAACTTTATCTATTTCATCCGCCTCACCCGTCAGTAGCGCCTCATTTACCGCCACCTCTCCAGCAATCACTTCCGCATCCGCCGGAATCTGGTCTCCCGCCTTAAAAATTACTACATCGTCCTGCACCAAATCCTGCGCCAGAATCTCCTGGGTTTTTCCGTCCCGCACCACTCTAGCTTTTGGTGCATTTAGCATCGTCAACTTATCCAGCACTTGCTTTGCGCGAAGCTCTTGCACGATACCAATCAACGAGTTAATAATGATAATCGGCAAAAACGTAATATCACGGTAAGATTTAACCAAAAATAACGCCACCGCTAAAAAGAAAAACACAAAGTTAAAATAGGTAAACACGTTACTGCGGATAATCTCACCCACCGTTTTACTTGGGGCTTTCACCGGCGTATTCACTAGCCCCTGCTCACGCCGCTCTGCTACCTCTTTACTACTTAGCCCGTCCATTTAATTTCGTCCTTATAAAAATCAAATTTCCCACTACTACCAGCGCACTAATTATCACGAATAAATAGAATGTTATTCCGCGATTTAACAGCATCGCCGAATTAATCAACTCCTCACCAAACACCACGCCGTACAATGCCAAAAACACCGTTTCCGATAGTCCCACCGCTCCAGGAATCGGAAAGCCCGCCGTCGCAATAAACAGCACCGACTGCATCGCAAATAGCTCCAGTACACTATGCCCGCTCAGCCCCAACGCCTTGTAGACACAAAACGGCACTAGATAGTACAGTCCAACTTGCACAAAAACCTTCGCCACGGCTATGCCAAACTGTTTCTTGTGTTTTTTAATGTATTTAGCATTCTCGGCATATTCTTCCAGGCCCTTTTCCAATTTTTCTTTCATCTGGTCAACTTTTTTATATTTCAATTTCCTTGCCAATTTTATCACGCCCATCGCCACCGTCCGCGCTACGCCCTGGAAGAACACACAAACTAAAAGCGCCAGTAGCGCCGCACCATTTATCAGCAACCCAATCGTAAAGAACATAAACACCCCGGATGGTAACTTATACGGCAAAAATAGTACAGAAACCACTCCCAGTGTCATCACGGCAATCTGAAATCCGCAGAGCTGCACAAAAATCGCCATCGTTGCGGCCGAGCCAGAAATCCCTTCTTTTGTCATGTAATAAATTTCCACCGGCTGTCCGCCACTCGCACTCGGCGTCATTGCACAGAAGAAAAACTCAATCAAGGTAAACTTAAAAGTTTTCCGAAGTGAAATCTGTTCGCCAAACGAGTTTAGAATAGTTTTTACGTTCCACGACTGCACCAGAAAATACCCCACCATCAGCACCAGTCCGACTAAAATCCACCAGAAATTCGCACCAGCCGCTACGCCTATAACTTCCCCCATATTCTGATCTTTAAAAATCAGCCAAAATGTCAAAAAAAGCAACGCCATAAACAGCGCCATGCTTAACGCCAAACTTTTTATGCTACTTTTCTTTACTTCTTTTTCTTTCATCATTCCACCTTAGTATCGCCATGGTGGGCAACGAGGGACTTGAACCCTCACTCCATTGCTGGAACCAGATTTTGAGTCTAGCGCGTCTACCAGTTCCGCCAGTCGCCCATGCACTTAATTATAACACAAAAAATCCATTTTATGGTATAATTAACTACATGGATAATAATAGTGGTGGGCTTTCTTCATTGGATCGCCAACGCCAAACTGCCACCGAAATCGCCCGCAAGCGTGTGCTCGCGGCTTATTCGCATGCCGCACAAACTGCTGCACCAACCACTATACAGACCACCGCGCAACCAACCGCACAGCCAAATCCCGCCGCTCAGAACCAGACTTACAAACAGGCTCCGTCTGTCCAGTCCCAACCCCAAAGGCAAGATTGGCAAAAATACCACTCTGCCTGGCAGAATTATTACCAAAAATACTACAGCGATTACTACGCCAAAGCCGCCAGCCAATACATCGCTACCGAAAAGCTCAGACTAAACCGCGCTCACGATGACGCCGTACGAGGCACTCAGCAGCCACAGGTTGCTACCCAGCCAGCCCCACAGCCCGTTTCCGAAACACTCAAAAACCGTATCCGAAAAAAAGCCAGCACTGACTTCAGACTCAAACGCCACCACAAACGCCTCATTCCAATCTTCGCCGGAGTCTTTGCGGTTTTACTCATCCTTTTCCTGCAATATAACCGTCTCATTTTTGCACCAATCATGGCCTACATCTCACCAGGGAACGTTGACGATACCGGCATCACCGCGCTAGACCCCACAGTGAGCGGCACCGTTGGTTCGGACCCACTCCTCATCATCCCTAAACTAAACGTAGAAGTCCCAGTCAACTACGGCATCAGCAACGACGAAGCTACCGTTATGAACGCCATGAACAACGGCGTTGCGCATTGGACCATCCCCGGTGCCGATGCACTCCCAGGACAAAACGGCACTGTTGTCATCACTGGTCACTCCGCCGGCGACATCTACAGCAATAACCAATACAAGTTTATTTTCTCCGGACTGGAACGCCTTACGGACGGTGACTTAATCTATCTCAACTATAATTCCGTCCGCTATACTTACTCTGTTTACAAAAAACAAACCGTTGAACCCACTGACGTCGCCGCCCTCACTAGCTCCGTCACCAAACCTACCCTCATTCTCGTCACTTGCACTCCGCTTGGCACCAGCCGCTATCGTCTCCTGGTCTTTGCCGAACAAGTTTCCCCCGCCGTCACCACCACAGAAGGCGGCAGTGAGAGCTCCGGTGGCAACGTTGTAGACTCCGGCTCTACCGAAATGCCATCAAACGCACCTGGTTTCTTTGAAAGCATTTGGAACTGGCTTACCGGGCAATAATTTCTCGCCTTAATTCTATCTTTCCGTCCTGTACGGCCGTATAATATATATATTTATTGTTTTCCGCAAATACCGCACCATAATTACCATCCGCCGCAGACAACACCCGGCGATTCGTCCCATCAAAATCAAACACGTTCAATTTTCCATCTACCACTTCCGCCAGCATATAATCGTCCACCCAATAGACCTGCTGCGTAGCCGTTTCGTAGAAATGGTAATCCATCAGCTCCAAATCTATCATCAGCACCGTTACTCCACTTTGCCCCATCACAAACTCCCCGTCTGGCGACTCGGCTAAATATTCCGGCACCGTACCAACATCATTTTCTGCAATCATTTTCATCTGGTCGCGCTCGTAAATGTATAGCCGCTCACCAACCATAAACGCCAAATACCCCTTCCCGGCATATTTTGTCAGAACTGCAGACACTACCTTTTCCGGCTCCTCCGCTACATATACCGTTGCCGCTGCGTCACCATGTTTATAGAGCCCTACTCTGCGCTGGCTTTTTTCGTCCGCCGTAGAAATAAACACCACTTCCGATTCATCATTGTCATAATTCGCAACGTCCGCCAGCACTTCCGTCACCCCATCTCTTCTCAAGTCAATTTCTTGCAATTTTTCTCCAGTCAGCACAAAAAGCCTGTCCATCGCATTATTTTCCGCCGTCATTTTTGTAATTTCTATGCCAAACTTCTGCGAAACATTCACGCTGTCTTCCGGACTTTTTAAATTCACTACTAACCATTGTGTTTTTGTATCATCTTCCACTTTTGCAATTACTTTATCATTCCCGCCATTCCAACTTTGCACACTAATTTTTCCAGAAAACTTTCCGTCCAGCACAAAATCATTTAGCACGTCCGCGAGCTCCAAATTCTCTACGCTTACATCATCCCCACCAATTTTCATCCAGTGCCACACCACCGAATCATTACCATATAATATACCGTTCCGATCCGGCGACATTGCCAAAAAATTCAGCTCATCAAACTGTCGCACCACCTCCATTGGTCTGTCCTGTAGCAACAAACGCGCATAATTTATCCGCATCAGCCAACCCGGCACAATTTTTATGTCTTTCTGCCAACTCTCGTATCCGTCTTTTTTCAACACTACATTATACGTCCCCTCATCTAGCATCCGGTTAAACTCCGTTTTTCCAACTTTTTCGCCGTCAATTTCTACTTGCGCTCCACTTGGATGCGAAATAACTTTCAAAAGCCCCGCCTGCTCCAATACCAACCCATCTTTTACCCGATAACCAGACACCACCAGTATCAATATTGTCACCAGCACGATAATTGCCAGCGCCATCATTGAATCCAACAATACTACCCTGAGTACCCGACGTCGTTTCTGCTTTTCTATATCCATGGCTTAATTATACCATAAAAATTTTTATGAAAATCGCTCTTGTTTTTTATTGCGCTTGAGACTATAATAGACATAAGCCCTGTGGAGGGGAATACTAAAAGCGAGGAACACTATGCAAAAGTCACCATCTGATAATCTAAATCACTACAGCAATAGTACACACCGCACTTTGCAGCGTTCTTCTACTTTGAATCGTCGTTACGTAACTCGTCCAGATTCATACACGGAAAATAAACGTCGTGTTGTTGAGGTGATAGACCTTTCTGAGCCAGCCGTCCAGGAAACCCCAGCTGTCGCTCCGGCCATTTCTCATTACGCTCGTAAAATCTCCGTCATAGACAGTAGCGAATCCGCCGCAGCACAGCCCGCCGCCCAGGAACCAGCCGATCTTCCTCCCGCTAAAAATCCTTATCAAGCTGCTTTTGACCAACAGAAAGCCGCAGAAACCGCCGCAGCCGTTGCGCACACGCCAACTGCTCGCGAGCTAAAAAATCTTGCTATTGACCAGGCTTTACAAACTGTCACTCCGGAAGCCGCCCCGGCCAAAAAATCCCGCCACGATCTCCGTGCCGAAAAACGCGCCGAAAAGCAAGCTCAAAAAGACGCTGTTAAAGCTTCAAAGAAACAGGCCAAAGCCGCTAAAAAGGCTCGGAAACAACTCAAATCCCCGCATCGCGGTCGCCGTTTTGCATTGGCCTTTTCCTGCGCCGCCGCTTGTATTGCTGTAATTGGCTATTTCATTTATACTAACGCTCCGGACTTATCCGTCCGCGTAGCCGCTATCCAGACCGGCATTGACGCTAAATACCCTACTTATACACCGCGTGATTACCAAATGTCTTCCGTCTCTACGGATCCGGAAGGTCGTGTAGTGATTGATTTTTCCGGCCCAAATGGCGACAGCTACACCCTCACAGAAGAAAAGTCCACTTGGGACTCTAACGCCTTACTAAACAATTATGTCAAACCTACTTGGAAAGAGAATTACGACACTATCCGCGAACAGGGAATCACTATATACATCTCCGGTTCCGATGCTGCCTGGGTCAACGGCGGCATGTCCTACCAAATTGATGCAAGCGCTGGCAATCTCACCAAGAAACAAATCAAAGCCATTGTCACCTCTTTGTGATATAATATAATATATGATTAAAACTCGTTTTGCACCGTCACCTACCGGTTATATTCATATTGGCAATGTCAGAAGTGCCATTTATCCTTATTTAATTGCTAGGCAGTCCGGCGGTACTTTTATTCTCCGCATTGAAGACACCGACCGCGCCCGTTATGTAGAGGGCGCCACCGAACTAATAGAAGATACCTTGAAATGGTTGGGGCTAGAGTGGGACGAGGGGCCAATCGTTGGCGGTCCCGCAGCGCCCTATTTCCAAAGTGAGCGCCAAGAAATCTACAAAGCTTGGGCCGAAAAGCTCATCAGCACTGGTCGTGCCTACGCTGACACCACTACCCCGGAAGAAGTCAACGCCTGGCGTGAAGACGACAAGAAACATGGGCGTGCTTTCCTTTTCCGTGAACATCGCCCGGAGTCCAGCAGCTACAGCCCAGAAGACACCCGGAAACTCTGGCAGAAAGGCTACCCGCTACGTTTCAAATCCGCCCCTAAAAATTACGAGTGGCACGATGAAGTTATGGGCGACATGCACACTGGACCCGAAGTCTGTGACGACATTATCCTCATCAAAAAAGACGGTTTTCCTACTTATAATTTTGCCCACATCATAGACGACGCAGAAATGGGCGTCACCCACATCGCCCGCGGCGTAGAATACCTCTCTAGCATGCCAAACTATCTCGCTCTCTATGAGGCCTTAGACCTGCCTCGCCCTAAATTCCTCTCTCTTCCGCACATTCTTGCTCCGCAGGGAAACAAAAAACTCGGCAAACGCGACGGCGCTAAATCTGTCACCGAATACCGCAGCGATGGCATCCTCCCGGAAGCCCTGCTCAATTATCTTGCCTGTCTAGGCTGGAACGACGGCACCGAACAGGAAATCTACAGCAAGGAAGAACTCATCAAAAATTTCAGTATTGATCGCATTCAAAACTCCCCGGCTCGTTTTGACGAAACTAAAATTCACTGGTACAACGGCCAGTGGATTCGCAAGATTTACGACGAACAAGGCGTGGAGACACTTTACGACCGCACGGAAGGTTTCTGGCCAGTCTCCGCTAGCAACTACCCGGAAATCTACCAAACTCAAGTTCTTTCTATTATCTACGATCGTCTCAAGACCTTACATGACCTGGAGACCATGACCGAGTACTTCTTTGCCGACCCGGAAATTGATCTGCCCTTCCTCACCGAAAACAAATTCCTAAAGAAACTCTCCGAAAAAGAGCTAGCCGATTTACTCACCACTGCCTTAGAAAAACTCCGCACCATCCCAGAATCAGATTGGAATCCAGACACCTTGCAGCAAGTCTTCAACGATTTGCTAACAGAAACCGGCCGCAAGCCCGCTGAACTTTTCTCCCTCATTCGCATCGCCATCAGCTTTGCGCCGTTCTCCCCAGCCCTGCATCTCACCACGGCAGTCCTAGGCCGCAACGTCACCCTAGCTCGCCTCTCTGCCGTCCGTTCCGCCCTTGTCAATGACGCCCAGTAGCGTTATAATAAACTCATGAAACTAACCATGAGCAAAAAGAAAATCATCATTTTCTCTGCCATTGGCGTCGTACTAGTTGCCGCTATCACTACGGCCGTCATTATTCTATTAAACCAACACCCCGCTGATAAACCAGTCGGTAGCTCGGAAACCACAGAAGTTGAAATTCCGCATTATTACAGCTCTCTTACTGGGGAAGAAATCGCCAGTCCCGCAGACGACAACAAACCTATTTTCTGCATCCAAATCCCTAATGGCCTAGATGGTCCCCGCCCGCAAGTAGGGCTAAGAAACGCCAAAGTCGTCTTTGAAGCCATCGCCGAAGCCGGCATCACTCGTTTCGCCGCTGTTTTCCAAGACCCCGGGGATTCCATGCTCGGCCCTATTCGCTCACTTCGCCCCTATTATCTAGACTGGGACATTCCTCTAGGCTGCAGCGTAGTGCACGCTGGCGGCTCATACGAGGCAATCCATAACTTAGCAACCACCGGCACCCCAGAAATAGATGAGTCTACCGTCTATATGTGGCGCGATTATTCTGGCTATTGGGCTCCAAATAACCTCTTTACCTCTGGGCCACTTCTCATGAAATGGGCCGCTGATAACGGCTTTACGGAGAGTCACCCTAAGGGTTGGGCACACCTCACCCCTGAAGAGACCTTTAGAATCGCCGAAGCTAACCAAAAAAGTGCCTCAGAAATGGCCGTAGAAGGCTCTGAGAGCCCCTCAGAGGCCCCAGAAGCCTCAGACCCGCCTGTTACACTAGTCACAGACATAAGCGTTAATTACGGCAGCTCCGCAAGCTTTAACACCCATTATACGTACAATCCTACCACCAACTCCTACTCTCGTAGCTATGCTTCTGGCGACGCTGGCACCTCTTATACCTGTCTCCCCGGTATGGACAACGTCCGCCCCAAAAACCAGTGCAACGGCCCCGAACAGCTCACTCCAAACGTCGTCGCAGTCATGTTTATGGAAGAGCACCGCGCCTCTGATAATTACCACGAAGAAATCAACACCATCGGCTCCGGCCGCGCCGTTATTTTCCAAAATGGCATTGCTATTGAGGGCACCTGGAACAAAGCTTCCCAGAACGAACAAATCATCTTTAAAGACGGCAGTGGCTCAGAAATCAAACTCGCCGTTGGCCAACTTTGGATTTCTGCCATCCCGAATTACGGCAGTGTCAATTACTAAATCTATACTAGACAAAAACACAGAAATATGGTAATATAAAATCAGTTATTATTTTTGTTACTCAAAAATCGCACTTTTGTGCACCTTAAAATACAGGAGGTTACTTATGAGAAAAGGAAACTTACTACCCGTCATTCTTGTGCTTGGCGCAATCATGCTCAGCGGATGCGGCGATAACGCCACCGCTAAGACTGCAAAAGACACCGCTCCAGCCGTCAGGGAAGAGCGGACCGAACCCGTAGTTACAGCACTCCCTCCGGAGGAAGTGCCCCAGGAAGATACCCGGGAAGATGCTGCCTCTCCATCAGAAGAAGCGGAAGACCCTAGCTCACCAGATTATTTTTATCAACCTGGCAGCTATGATATTGAGCAGCTTGGTGAAACTATTTTTATCACAAATCCCCATACTGGAAAAATATATCAGAAAGATCAATTTAGGCTTCCTAGACAAGATTACTTCTGGATAGACAGCAACACTTTTGATTGCATCGGATATGCCTTCGCCTGTGGTGCAGAGCAAGTAATGTTTAGCCCCACCAGCTTCATTATTAGTTTCGGCGGCATAAAGCCAGCGAGTCAAGAAGCTTTTTCAAGTGCAGATAATAGGCCATATATACGCATAGAATTTAGCAAAGGCCAAAACCTAGAGTATCGTAATTCTCTAGAGGTCAACGACATAAGCTATAGCGCAGGAACAGATAGTGCCTATCAAACTCCACCGCCAGGGACTGAAAGTTCCATCTGCTACTTGTATGACCAGGAACAATACCAACCGATGGACTACCCAGTTTACACATATTATATTGGGGCTCTTCCAAACTTAATTGCACATATTGTCAATGGAGAAACTGGAAACTGCCCATTGGACGGGTATAGCATTCCCCATTGGTATAATGACGCAGCCACAAATAGCCCGCAAGGCTGCAATGAAGCCAATCTCTACAACTAACCTCTTAGGCGCCCCATTGGGGCGCCTTTTCATACTATCACGGTTCTACTACGCAAATCACTATATACTATATAATACGCAACTTTTGCCTCTGGGAATAGCTCTGCTACCACCCCAGGACCATCGTATTGCCATCCATCCTCAGCTACCGGAGCGTCAACCTTAGGGCCCAATCCAGAAGGATCATAGTTTGCAACAAAATCGTATAGTTCCACCATCCCCAACGTTTCCTCAACTTGATCTATTGTCAAACCACTATACCGCGCAATAATACCTTCCTCAGAATTGTCCAGTGGATGCTCTTTATACCAATCATCAAGATATACCGCTATAGCCGAGTCCTCTACAATGCCGGCATTTTCCATCCATCTCTGATCTTCAGAGTAGGCAGAATACAATTTTGATCTATCACTGAGACACTCCTCTCCAGAACTCCACTTAATGTTAGCTGCGTCCTCTGCGCTAGATCCAAGATCCACTAAACTCCCCAATATCGGAATCATACCTGTACCGACATTTAATATTGTATCCGCCGCTCCATTGCCAGTGCTAAACAACTGGTACTCTTGCCCATCCACATATCCAAACTGTGTCGTTCGCGCAGAACAAGCCACGACCCACTTCCCCAAATCAGAATCTTTCTTAATTTTTGGATTATAGCCATAGGTACTCTCATTATCGTCACTAGGATTTTCCACATCAGTGTTGCCACCATCTTCCATATCACAGTTATTTTCAAAATTGCCATCACAAATCTCTTTAAAAATATCATACGGATCCGTCTCTAGTAATACATTATCCGAAGCATAGGTTGACACATAGTACGGGGAACAATAAGCATCTCCTACCAAGCCAAACTCTGACAGCGACGGGCAATCATTATTTAGCTCTTGTTTAAAATGCACACCCTCGTCCACGGCACTCACTGCTGGCAGTATGGAGTTCAATGCACTCCCTACCGTAGACGTGGCTCGCGACAACAAAGTCGTAGGTGAAGTATAAAGCGACAAACCGATCGGTATTAGCGAATATACAATGCTCCCCATGAAGGTATTTTTATTCGTTATATCAAACGGACTATGCGTCAACCGGTCATAACGTGCTTCTTCCGCGATAATCTGCTGTGTAGCATTGTGCATCGCAATTGCCTCCGCCTCCGTACCCGGCTTGCCAGTACTAGACTGCTCCTGCTCGCCCAGATACATATGTACCCCCGCATCCAACGCATAGGCAGCATCCTCCCCCATCATATTTGTCATCATATCTTTTGCCAACCATTCCACTAGCCGCGGCACAATCGCCGAAATCACAGCAGACACAGCGGTCATCAACATAGTTCTTATAGCCATCTGGACTACACTCT
>CAZLAC010000011.1:0-18362 GCA_964557405.1 uncultured Candidatus Saccharibacteria bacterium | reverse complement strand
TCATCTACATTGTCGCCGCCGAAAACGCCAAACGCCGTCCTTTCCCGGATGCCACCATGACGCAACGCACGGAGCAGGTCCAACAAAAGGAGCAGGACGATTTTCATTACCGTCTGCAGGAAGATCGTAAATCCGGCCTGGCCGCCCTGCTCGTGACGCTTCTCATCACCGGTGCTTGTGTAGAAGTTGTGGTTTTTCTCGCCTCGCTCTATCTTGCCGACCAAAGCATCCGCCCGGTCAAAGAAACCTACAACGCCCAAAAGGAATTTATCGCTAACGCTTCTCACGAAATCAAAACTCCCCTTGCCGTCATCCAGGCCAACCTTGAGGCCGCCGACATCAAAAACAATCCGTGGATTGACAATGTTGCCACAAAAGCCGAAGATTTGGCCACCCTCAACGCCCAACTTCTCACCCTTGCAAAACTTGACTCTACTCATGACACTGCCGAGCTCAAACCTACCGCGCTTAATTCTTTTACAAAGGCCCTCCTTTCTCCCGTCACTCCCCAGCTTCAGTCTAAAAACATCGCTCTGGACTTCCTCCCACACGACCCAAATCCTACCATCAAACTCAATCAGCCTGCCGCTAAACAAATCCTCAACATTTTACTAGACAACGCTATTAAATATTGTCATCAAAAAATTACCATTAAAATTTCCGAGAAATCCATTACCGTTATCAATGATGGCACAACCATTTCCAAAGAAAAGCAAAAGCACATTTTTGAACGCTTCTATCAAGCCGACAAAACCAAAAACGGTGTTGGCCTAGGCCTTTCTATCGCTAAGCAACTCGCAGACCGCAACCACTGGCAGCTCACCGTTTCCTCGGACCACAACACCACGACTTTTACACTTGCATTTTAGGCTAAAATCCACTATTATATATAGATATGTTCAAACTCTTAAAATACCTCAGACCTTATTGGTGGCAATGTTTGATTCTGCTCGCTGCTATCTATGCACAAGTCTGGGGCGGGCTAGAACTGCCCACTCTCATGTCCAGAATCGTCAACGAAGGTATCGTTGCCGGAGACCAGCCTTTCATCTGGCACACCGGCGGCGTCATGGTCATCTATACCCTCATTTCCGCCGTTGGCGCCCTGGTCGCTTCCTTCCTCTCCGCTCGCATCGGCTCCGCCCTCAGCCGCGACCTTAGAAACGACATCTACAAAAAAGTTATCAGCTTCAGTATCTCGGAAATGGACCATTTTTCTACTGCTTCACTCATCACCCGCACCACCGGCGACATCGCCCAGGTCCAAAACACCATCATTATGTGTCTATCCATGCTCCTGCGCGCTCCCATGATGGCCATCGGTGCCATCATCCAGGCCGTAGAAATCGCCCCAGACATGATTTGGATTATCGTACTAGCCGTAGTGGTATTGCTTATTTTAGTCAGCAGCATCTTAGCCATCGTTGTCCCTAAATTCACTCTCTACCAGAAATTAATTGACAAAATCACTTTGCTCACCCGCGAAAATCTCACCGGCCTACGCGTCATCCGCGCCTTCAACAACCAAAAACTAGAGCAGGAAAAGTTTAACCGCACCAACACCAAACTCATGAAAACCGACATCTTCATTGGCAAAGTCATGTCGCTAGACAGCCCGCTCATGACTCTCGTCTTTAACGGCACTACTCTACTCTGTATCTGGATTGGTATTAAACTCATGGGCACTGACATCTCCTATCTTGGCAACATGATGGCTTTCATGCAGTACGCTATTCAAGTTGTCATGTCCTTCCTCTTCCTCACGGTCCTGATTGTCATGCTCCCGCGGGCCAACGTTTCCGCTAAACGCATCAACGAAGTTCTCCATACTCGTCCTAAAATTACTTGGCCAGCAAAAACCAGCGGCACACCAGACGAAGTTCCGTCCGTAGAATTCCGGCACGTTGATTTTGCTTATCCCGGCGCCGAAGAAAAGGTCTTGCGTGACATTTCCTTCAAAGCTGCCGCCGGACAAACTACCGCTTTTATCGGCTCTACCGGCTCTGGCAAGTCCACCATCGTCAACCTCATCCCTCGTTTTCACGACGCCACCAGTGGGGAAGTACTGGTAAACGGTCTCAGCGTTAAAAATTACGCCGAACCCGACCTCATGCAAAAAATCGGCCATGTCCCCCAACGCGCCTTCCTTTTTTCCGGCAATATCAAAAGCAACATCACTTTTGGCAACACTGCCGCAGACGACCAAACTATCCAACACGCCGCAGCGGTAGCTCAAGCTTCTGAGTTTATCAGCAAACTGGAAGATCAGTACCAGTCACACATCGCCGAGGGCGGCACCAATGTTTCCGGCGGTCAGAAACAACGCCTCTCTATTGCCCGCGCCATCGCTAAAAATCCCGCCATTTATATCTTTGACGATTCTTTCTCCGCTCTGGACATGAAAACCGACAAAAAGCTCCGCGAAGCTCTGCACAAAATCACCGGCAAATCCGTCACTATTATTGTCGCACAGCGCATCAGCACCATCAAATCCGCTCAGCAAATCATCGTTTTGGACGCTGGCAAAATTGTCGGTCGCGGCACCCATACCGAACTCCTAAAATCCTGCAAAGTCTACCAAGAAATCGCTAAGTCTCAGCTCTCGGAAGCAGAATACAAAAAGGAGATCAAAAATGCCCGGGCCTAATCGCAATGTCGTTCAAAAACCTAAAAACCTCAAGCGCTCCGCTGGGCAATTTCTAAAATCGCTCGGCTCCTACAAATGGTCCTTCCTTGTCATCTGCATCCTCGCCGCCATTGCTACCGCACTGACCATCTTTGGCCCGAAAATCCTCGGCAGTATGACCACCTCCGCCGTAGAAAGTTTGAGCAACACCGGGCAAATTGATTGGCAGCCCATTGTGAGCGCCCTCATCTCCCTCATCGTCCTCTATGTCGCCTCCGCTATTATTAGCTATATAGAAGGCTTCATCCAAAGCATCGTTTCCGCCCGCTACGCCAAAAAACTCCGCGAAAGCATCCTCATCAAAATCTCTAAACTCCCCATGTCCTATTTTGACAAAGTTAAATACGGCGACACCCTCTCCCGCATGACTAACGATATAGATACTATCACTACCTCACTCAACCAGTCCCTCACCGAAATCATCACTAGCATCACTCTTGTCATCGGCATCCTCATTATGATGCTTTCTATTTCCGGCCCGCTCAGCCTCATCGCCATTGTTTCCGTGCCAATCTCACTGATTTTTGTGGGCGGCATCATGGGCAGGGCTCAAAAATACTTCCGTACTTCTCGCACAGCCCTCGGCACTGTCAGCAGTACCATAGAAGAGGACTACACCGGGCAGAGCATCATCAAATCTAATTCACACGGCAAAAAATCTTATGATGAATTCTCGCGCGAAAACGAGCGTCTTTATAAAGCTACCTGGAAGGCTCAATTCTTTGGCTCGCTCGCTTTCCCAGTCGTCCACATTTTTACGAACTTGTCTTATATTCTCATTTGTATCGTTGGCGGGCTAGAGGCTATCAAAGGCACTATCACTATTGGTAATGTCCAAGCTTTCATCCAGTACGTCAATCAGTTCAACCGCCCCATTACCCAAGTTGCTAGTATTGCTGCCACCGTCCAGCAAACTCTTGCCGCCGCCGAACGCGTCTTTGATTTTCTGGAGCTCCCGGAGAACACCCCGGACCCAAATCCTGCCCACGCCCTAAAAAACATCAAAGGTGCCGTAGAATTTCACGACGTCAACTTCTCCTACGACAAAGTCAAACCCATCATCAAAAACTTCTCCGCTAAAATCACCCCCGGCAGCCAAGTTGCCATTGTTGGTCCAACCGGCGCCGGCAAAACCACTATCGTAAATCTCCTCATGCGTTTTTATGATCCCGATTCTGGCTATATTACCATAGACGGCATCCCCACTACGGAAATTACCCGCGGCGACGTCCGGAAAAACTTTGGCATGGTCTTGCAAGATACTTGGCTCTTCTCCGGCACCATTTATGAAAACTTACGCTACGGCCGCCCGGACGCTACCTTGGACGAAATCAAAAAATCCGCCAAAATCGCTGGCATTGACCATTTTATAGAAGCTCTTCCGCATGGCTATCATGCTAAAATTGACGAAGACTCGGACAACATCTCCGCCGGAGAAAAACAGCTCCTCACTATCGCTCGCGCCATGATTGCCGACCCGCCCATGATTATCCTAGACGAAGCCACTTCTAACGTAGACACCCGCACCGAGCAACTGGTCCAGGCCGCTTTTGACAAGCTGACCCATGGTCGCACTTCCATTGTGATTGCACACCGTCTCTCTACCATCAGAAATGCCGACCTCATCCTCGTCATGAAAGACGGCAACATCATTGAGCAGGGCAACCACGCAGAACTCCTCAAAAAGAACGGTTTCTACGCCGAGCTTTACAACTCCCAATTCTCTGAAACCGCCGCCAACTAGTGCTATAATATATATTATATATGGCAAAACTATACTTCCGTTACGGCGCCATGGGTTGTGGGAAAACCATGCAACTTCTCCAAACCGCGTTTAACTATGAGGAACGTGGCCAGAAAGTTTGCGTCATCAAACCCGCTACCGACACAAAGGCCGGCACCAAACTCCTCACTCGCATTGGCCCTACCCGCGCTACCGACCTATGTTTTTCTCGCCGTACTAATTTATATAGCACCATTTCTAAAAAATTTCCTAAAGTAGACTGTGTCCTCGTAGACGAAGCCCAATTCCTCACCCCCGCCCAAGCCGACCAGCTCATGCAAATTGTCGTAAAATTAAACATCCCGGTCATCGCGTTTGGCTTGCGGCTCAACTTCCGCCAGAACGACAGCGGTTTTGAAGGCGCCACTCGGCTACTGCAAATTGCTCACCGCATTGACGAACTTAAAACCATCTGCGACTGCGGCCGCAAAGCTACTTTGAACGCCCGCTTTCTGGGTGGAAAACTCGTGACTGCTGGTCCGGACATCCTGATTGACGACGGCACGTCCAAAATTGAATATCGCGCACTCTGCAACCATTGTTACTATCAACATTTAGAGGAGACCAAACCATGCACATCGTCATAGAAGGCCAAGACGCTACCGGCAAAGACACCCAGGCCAAACTGCTCGCCGAATATTTACGCGCACAGGGAAAAACCGTTGTCCACTACGCCGAATCCGGCACTGATTCGGATGACCCTTTTATCGCCGAAATCGCTAAACTCACCTATGGCTCGCATCAGGACATAGACAACCGTACTCGCGTCCTTTTGTACCTCATCAACCGCTATGAACAATGGCGCAAACTTGCCGAACCCGCCCTAAAAAATGGCGACATCGTCATCACCACGCGCAACTGGTTTTCTACTCTCATTTATGAAGGCTACGTTGGCAAAGTCTCCAAAAACACCATCATCCGGGCGCACAAGACCATCATGCCGGAACACTATTTTCACCCTGACAAAATCGTCATTCTCACGCTTTCTAACCAAGCTCGCGCAGAGCGTCTTGTTGCACAGGGTCGGGAAAAGACCGAGTTCTGGAAGTCCAAACCCGACGACACCCAGCAGCGTATCAACTCTAGCTATCTCCGTGTCGCCCAGGAATATCACATCCCTACACTTGACGCTTCCGGCACCATAGACGAAGTAGCAAGCAGCCTCCGTAAACTATTTAATCTATAAGGAAATCTATGCACGAAAGTTGGAAACCATTTTTAGAATCAGAATTTGCTAAACCTTATTTTAAGGAACTTTCACAGTTTCTGCATCAGGAATATGAAACCAAAACCATTTTCCCGCCCAAACAGCAGGTCTTCAAAGCTTTTACTACCGATTTGAATCAAGTCTCCGTAGTTATTCTGGGCCAGGACCCCTATCACACTCCCGGCGTAGCACACGGACTGGCCTTTTCCGTCAACCACGGCCAACCAGTCCCGCCGTCACTCGTCAACATCTACAAAGAAATTGACAGCGACGTTGGCCAGCATCATAACCCAGACGGCTGTCTCACCACTTGGCAGGAACAGGGCGTGCTCCTACTCAACAACGTCCTCACCGTAGAGGCACACCGGGCTGGCTCGCATCGCGGCCACGGCTGGGAGGCTTTCACTGAAGCCGTTGTAAAATACCTAAACGAAACTCGCCCGCGCCTGGTTTTTATTCTCTGGGGCAGAGATGCCCGCAACAAAAAGCCCCTGATTGACACCAGTCGCCATCTCGTCCTGGAATCTGCCCACCCTTCGCCACTTTCTGCCTCCTATGGTTTCTTTGGCAGCCGCCCATTCAGCAAAACCAATCAGTTTCTCAAAGAAAATGGTCTACCGGAAATAATCTGGTAGACCCCTATCCTTTCATTATAGCACACTTTACAGAAAAAGTCAAGACCCCGCCCTATAACCACCTCTCCAGCCGCTTCCGTTCTTCTGACCCCTCCGGATACGAATCTAAAATATCCTGCTGATAAGTTTTTCCATTCGTGATGTTCAACGTCTCTACGTCCGGCATCGCCGCAAGTAACCGTATCACCGCCTCATCCGTTTCTATAGAAGTCATGGATTTTTGTTGTTTATTCCGATACGACGCTACCCGAAGCTCCTTATACACAAACCGCTTAATCCCGGCCTGCAAACAATATTTCAAACAGTTTTCACAAGTCGCTACCGTATTGTACAGTGTACACCCAGTCACGTCCCGCCCCGCAAACAGCAGCGCATTCATTTCCGAATGAATCACAAAATAGTATTTCATTGGCCGTTCAGACAGCGTCATTTTGCTCTCATCCGCCCCCTGTATCATGCCGTTATACCCGAACGACACTGGGCGATGCCGCTCGTCTACAATTACACAACCCAGTTTCTGTGAAGGGTCTTTGCTCCGCATCAAAACCTGGTCACAAATCCCCATAAAATATTCATCCCAATCTTTCTGCTTAGACATTGTTACTCCTTTTCTCTATAATAAAAAACTGCGTCCAAAAAATCAACCGCTCATGCTTGCACTAATCTTAGTACCCGTGCTATCATCAAAAATACTAAGGGAAAACTTATTAAATCTAATCGGAGTTTTTCCATGAAAAAACTTTTTCTGGGCCTCTGCGTCCTATTTTTATCAATCAACATCTGCCCCAACCGCCTCATCGCCGCATCTGCCACTTGCCACGATGTCGTGACGGTTTTTGCTCGCGGCTCCGGCGCAGAGCTAAACGCTAGCGACGATTTCTTAGAGTTCCGAAACAGCCTTCTTTCCAGCATCACCAATTTTTCTGGGCTAGACCTCGTGATCTACGATTTGGAATATCCCGCCGTCAGCGTTGCCAATTTATTTACTCCACTCGGTGCAATTTTTGACCTTAGCGACGAAACCGCCTCCTATTACCAAAGCGTCAATTCCGGCGTCACCGAGTTGCAGCACACCGTTTCCAGTACCCTGTCCGCCTGCCCGCACACCAGTTTCGTCCTCGCCGGCTATTCTCAAGGCGCCGAGGTCATTAGTACCGCCATCCACCAGGGAATCGTCCCGGCCGACCATCTTATTTATGCCGCCACTTTTGGCGACCCTAAAATCTACCTCCCGGAAGGCCAGCACCTCTCGTCCACTACTCCGGCCGCCTGCCGCGGAGAGCACCTCTCTAACTACCGTATTCACGTCCCTAATTGCTACGTAGAACATGGTCTGCTCGGCGCCAACATCCCTTACCAAACCACCGCTTTCCTAAACAAAATTGGCACTTGGTGTAACGACCAGGATCTTTTCTGCGGCGCCGGGTTCAAACTCACCGGCCCGCTGGACGCGCACCTCTCCTATAAGACCGATGGCAGCTATCGCCAAGCTGCAAGTATCATTGCCAGAAACCTCGCGCAAACTTTTCCGGACAAAGTCAGCGGCACAGTTGGCGTCAATCAGGCCTCGCAGGACACCGCAATTTTAATTGACTCGTCCGGCTCCATGTCGGGACTGATTGAGCGCTACCGCGGCGAAGCCAAACGTCTTGCCGCTCAGACCTACGCCGCCGGCGGACGCGTGGCCCTCTATGATTACCGTGACCTTTCCGACCCCTATGATGTGCACCAGCTCTGCGACTTTTCCTGCACCCAGTTTCAATTTGAGGCCCGATTGAACAGTATCACCACTAGCGGTGGCGGTGATGACCCAGAGTCCGCACTCTCCGCCTCGCTCAAAATCATGAATTCACTCAACTGGCAAAGAGGCGCAAACAAGTCTATCGTCATCCTGACCGACGCCAGCTACCTCTCTCCGGATCGCGACGGCACTACTCTAAACGCTGTCGTCACGCGTTCCCTAGAAATTGACCCGGTCAACTTCTATATCATCACTCCTCCGGAAAACCACACCAGCTACACAGATTGGGCCGCGCTTACCGGCGGACAAATTTTCTCCTCCGCAGATGGTCTCTCCCTTTCTACCGATTACATCACTAGTCGTCCCGCCGCCGCACTCGCCCTGGAAAACTATTTTGGTGCACCCGGAGAAATCTTCACCTTTGACGCTTCCGCTTCCTCCGCAAACACACTGGACCACTACGAATGGGATTTGGATTTAGACGGCGTTTTTGAATACAACTCCGGCACTAACCCTGTCGTCACGCATACCTATCCCGCCCCAACCTCCGGTTTTGTCCAAGTCAAGGTCACCAGCAGCACCGGGGAAAGTAGCACCATGTCCGCTCGCGTCACCGTTTCCGATGTCGCCAGCTATTCCGCTCCCACCCTCAGCAATCTCACCTCCGCCGTTTCCGGCACGACCGCTAATTTCTCTTTTACCAAATCAGACGACACCACACTCGTACTGGTTACCATAGACGGCCGCATCGTTGGCTATCTCACGGACACTACCTTTGCCATCAAAAATCTCCCGGCAAACCAGGAGCTCACTATCTCCTTTACTCCCATCAGCCCCTCTGGCCGCTCCGGGACCAGCCTTTCCGCCACTGTCATCAGCACTGATGTCACCAGCCCGGCTAGTGCAGCAGCCCCCGCCCTCCTCAAAGCCCCTAATGCTGGCTACTAGACAAATGCCAGTGATCCCCGTACTCACACTTATAGACTGACAGTTCCGGCGCGCCGTGGTCATACTGCGCCACCTTCGCCGCGACCTCCGCCTCGTCGCGGGTCTTATAACAGATTTTCTGTCCCTCCCCTACCCAACACTTTTCTGGTTCATAACTTTGTTGCTTCATCGTATTTATTATAATATAATATTTAACTTTTATCACTTTTTGAGGTTGAACCATTAGATTAAAAATTCAAAAATGTATATTCTTGACGTTTGCCAAGTATGACATTTTTGAATTTTTAGTCACCGAAAAAAGTGATAGAAGTTAAATAGGCTGTTGTAAAAAATACATTTTAAGCAAAAAAGCATTGTTTACCCCTCGGGACGTTCCAAGACTTTTCGTAGAAAAGTCTTGACACCCCACATCTAGTGTCTTACAATAGTACTCAGACACTAAATATAGCGTTTAGTGAAAGAAAAACACAAAAATCAGCTAAATACTTATTAATGGAGGTAATAATTCTTATGTTCAAAAAAATTGAGAAACGCGACGGCAAAATCGTCAATTTCAACCCTGATAAAATCACCGAGGCTATTGAAAAAGCTGGTCTTGCTACCGGCGAATTCAAGTCCGACCGCGCCAAGGCTCTCAGCGAAAAGGCTCTGAAAAAAGCTGAAGAGTCCATCACTAAACGCGTCCCCCACGTTGAGCAAATCCAGGACATCGTGGAACAGACTCTCATGGAGAGTAGCTTCAAGAAAACCGCTAAAGCCTACATCACCTACCGCCAAGAACGTAACCGTGTCCGTGACGCCAAATCCAACCTCATGAACATTTATAAAACCATCTCCATCGCCGACGCTTCCGAAGATTCCGACGTTAAACGTTCCAACGCCAACGTAGATGGCAACTCCGCTATGGGCAAAATGCTCCAGTTCGGCGCCGAGGGCTCCAAAGTCTTTGCCAAAGCCCTCCTGATGGACCCACGTTTTGGCTATGCCCACGACAACGGCGACATCCATATCCATGACCTGGACTTCTATGCCACTGGCACCCTCACCTGCTGCCAGACCGATCCGCTTAATCTCTTCGCAAACGGCGGCTTCAACACTGGTCACGGACATCTTCGCACCCCTAACAGCATCGGCGCCTATGCCGCTCTCGCCGCTATCATTCTCCAGGCCAACCAAAATGAACAGCACGGCGGCCAAAGCATCCCTAACTTTGACTATGCTATGGCTCCGGGCGTAGATAAATCTTTCAAAAAGGCCCTCATCAGCAACCTTGACAAGTACAACAAATTTACTGGAAAAAAGCTCACTATTAAAATCCCGGATGACATCAAATTCGGCGATGAAAAAACCTTGAAACGCCTCAAAGTTCCGGAGTCCGTCATCACCACTTCCAATGAAGATGTAGAGAAGCAAACTTTCCAGGCCATGGAGGGCTTCATTCATAATCTCAACACCATGCACTCTCGCGCCGGCGCCCAGGTTCCTTTCACCAGCATTAACTTTGGTACCGACACTAGCCCGTCCGGCCGCCTGGTCAGCAAATATCTGCTAGAAGCTACCATGAACGGTCTCGGCAAGGGCGAAACCCCTATCTTCCCAATCAGCATTTTCAAAGTCAAAGAAGGAATTAACTACAATCCAGAAGACCCCAACTATGACCTCTTTAAACGCTCCATGGAAGTTTCTGCTAAACGCCTCTTCCCGAACTTCACTTTTATTGACGCACCATTCAATCTCCAATATTACAAACCAGGCGACTACCGCACCGAAATTGCCACCATGGGCTGCCGCACTCGCGTCTTTGGCTCTATCTTCCCAGAATCAGACGGCATCGTCACTGGTCGCGGCAACTGCTCTTTTACCACCATCAATCTCGTCCGCCTAGGTATCAAAAACGGCATCTGCTTAAAAGAGCGCAAAAAAGCCGACTGGACTCAGTTCTACAAAGACCTGGACGATATGATGGACCTCGTAAAAGATCAGCTTCTAGAGCGCTTTGAGTTCCAGGCTAACCAGCACGTCCGCAACTTCCCATTCTTGATGGGTCAGGGCAACTGGTTTGGTTCCGAAAAACTCGGCTGGAATGATACTCTCCGCGATGTCATCAAACATGGTACGCTTTCCATCGGTTTCATCGGCCTAGCCGAATGTCTCGTTGCTATGACCGGCCAGCACCACGGCGAGTCTGATGAATGCCAAGAACTCGGCCTGGACATCATTACCCATATGCGCGAACGCTGCGATGATTACAGCAAACGCTACAAACTCAACTTCTCGCTCCTGGCTACCCCAGCAGAAGGTCTAGCTGGTCGCTTTACAAAGATTGACCGTAAAGAATACGGCAAAATCAAAGGCGTCACCGACCGTGATTTTTACACCAACTCTTTCCACGTCCCAGTCTATTACAACATTTCCGCCTTTGACAAAATTGACAAGGAAGCCCCTTACCATGCACTTTGCAACGCCGGCCACATTTCCTACATTGAGCTAGACGGCGACCCATCAGACAACATTGCCGCTTTTGAGGCTGTCATTCGCCACATGCACGATACTGGTATTGGCTACGGCTCCGTCAACCATCCCGTAGATCGCGACCCAGTTTGCGGCTTTGCTGGTATAATAAAAGGAGACCGCTGTCCGTCCTGTGGTCGTCTGGAAAGCGAAGGCGACGTCCTCTTTGAGCGTCTCCGCCGCATCACCGGTTACCTCGTAGGGTCACTGGAACGTTGGAATGATGGCAAAAAGGCCGAAGAAGCCGCCCGCGTCAAACATTCCGTTCCCACAGACAAAAACGGCGTCTATACTAAATCTGAAAAGTCAAAACGCGAAATCGCTAAAAAGACCGCTAAGAAAGCACTCGGAAAGGAGTAATTATGCAAATCCGCCTCTCTGGCCCCATTGAACACGACAGCATCGTCAACGGCGATGGCCTGCGTGCCGTCATCTGGACACAAGGTTGTTACATCCACTGCAAAGGTTGTCAGAACCCGGAAACTTGGGACCCGGAAGGCGGATTTCTCATTGATGTAGAAGAGGTCAAAGACGAACTCCGGCAGCTAAAGGGTCAAACCGGCCTCACTTTCTGCGGCGGCGAACCCTCCATTCAGGCCGAAGCTTGCATAGAAATCGCACGGTTTGCCAGAGAAGAACTCGGCTGGGACGTCTGGTCTTTTTCCGGCTACACTTACGAAGATGTCAAAAAAGCCGGCGAAAGCCCACAGGGCGACCAGCGCTGGGAATTTTTCAAAACCCTGGACGCCCTCATAGACGGCCCCTTTATTTTGGAACAACGCGATCTCACCCTCAAATTCCGCGGTAGCCGCAACCAACGCCTACTCCATTTAGAGCCCGGCACCGGAAAGGTCCTCAGCATTGAATAAATTATATATTGTCCGCCACGGCGAAACCACTTCCAATACTTCCGGCGTAGTTTTTGGCCGCACCGAAGAAAGTCTCAATGCAAACGGGGAAGAGCAGATGCACACTGTCCATGACCAAATCAAAAACATTCACTTTGACGCCGTTTATGCCTCGCCCGTACGCCGCGCAAAAGAAGCCGCCCTCATTGTCGCACCGGACTACGACATCATTTATGACGATCGCCTTTCCGAGCGTTTTTTGGGCCAACTTTCCGGACTAACCATTGACGAGCTTTGGGCGCGTCCGGACTGGAACTCGCTAGAAATTGAACGCACTCCAGAAGGCGCGGAAACTTTGCTTGCTGGTCTGAAGCGCACCGAACTCTTCCTTAACGATCTCTGCGCGCAACACACAGACGACACCATTCTAATTGTCACACATTCTTTTGTGAGTCGTTGTCTTTGGATTCTCATCAATCGCATTGAAGACCCAGAAACTATGCGCGAGTTTACCCACCCAAATTCCGAAATAAAGATATATAATATATAGTATGAGCACAAAAGTTTATTTTACTAAAGAAATCACTCCTGAAGGCTTAATCAGAATTTACAAGGCACTCGGCGTCACCCTTCCCGGAAAAATTGGCGTAAAAATCAGCACCGGAGAAAAAGGTGGCAATAACTATCTTAAGCCCGCCCTAATTGGCCCACTCGTACAGAAACTAAATGCCAACATCTTAGAATGTAACACCGCCTACCGTGGCAAACGCAATACCGTAGAAGAGCATTTGAAAGTCGCCAAAGAACACGGCTTCACAGACATCGCCACCGTAGATATTCTGGATGCAGACGGAGAAATGGCGCTACCTGTCAAAGTCCCGGACAATATCACACCAATCCTAGACGTAGATTACGTAGGCGACCATCTCAAAAATTATGACAGCGTAGTTAATCTTGCCCATTTCAAAGGCCACGCCATGGGCGGATTCGGCGGAATCCTCAAGAACCAGTCCATCGGTTTTGCTTCCCGCAACGGCAAAGCTTATATCCACGGCGCCGGCACCACACGGGACCCGGACTACGTCTGGAGTCACCTCCCAGCACAACTGGATTTTCTCAAAGGCATGGCCGAAGCCGCCAAAGCCGTCCAGGATTATTTCACAGACAGCGACGGCACTCAGCGCATTCTCTATATTGACGTGATGAATAATCTTTCCGTAGACTGCGATTGCAACTCGTCTCCGGAAGACCCCTGCATGGCAGACATTGGCATTCTAGCCTCTACTGACCCAGTCGCCCTAGACCAAGCCTGCATTAATTTGATTTGGAACTCAGAGGACCGTGGCCGCGACCATTTCATCAAGCGCGTTGAGCGCCAGCAAGGCCGCGAAATTCTCCCCTACGCTGAAATCATCGGTCTGGGCTCCCGCGACTACGAAGTAGTTGAGATTTAGCCAAATTTATGCTAGAATAAATCTAGCATTGGGCCGTCGCCAAGTGGTAAGGCAACGGGTTTTGGTCCCGTCATTCGCAGGTTCGAATCCTGCCGGCCCAGCCATTTTTTATGCTACAATAAATACATGAACAAACTCAGCGAACGTCTAGCAAATCTGACCAAAGACCTGAACCAGGCCTGGGAAAAACTCCAGATTAATGAAAAACTAAAACGCATTGAAGACCTGGAAATCATGGTTGCACAACCGCAGCTTTGGGCTGACCCAGAAAAAGCCCGGAATATCAGCACCGAACTTGCCCGCCTAGAAGATGAAACTCACCAGTGGAATATGCTCAAAACTCAGTCCACTGACCTCGCTGACATTATAGCGCTAGACGAGCCAGACTTGGAACCAGAAATCACCGAACAACTAGACGCCATGTCGGAAACCTTAGATAGCTTAAAAAAATCCTTAAAATTCACCGGACCGCACGACCACAGAAACGCTATCGTCCGCATCACCGCTGGGGCTGGTGGCACCGAAGCTATGGACTGGGCTGGCATGCTAGAGCGCATGTATCTCCGTTTTGCTGAAAAATCCGACTACAAAATGGCCAAACTAGAGCGTACAGAAGGGGAAGAGGCCGGCATCAAAACCGCCGTTTATGAAATCACCGGGAAAGATGCTTATGGCACACTCAAATCCGAGCACGGCGTCCATCGCCTTGTCCGCCTTAGCCCTTTCAACGCCGATAATCTCCGCCAGACCTCTTTTGCCCTCGTGGAAATTCTCCCTATCCTAGACCAGCCGGATGATCTCAAGATTGACGAAAAGGATCTGCGGATCGACACCTATCATTCTGGCGGACATGGCGGCCAGTCTGTCAATACTACTAATTCCGCCATCCGCATCACTCACATCCCAACAGGCACCGTTGTCGCCATCCAAAACGAACGCTCTCAACTACAAAACAAGGAAAAAGCCATGGAAATTCTCCGCGGCAAACTCGCTAAGATGCAGCAGGAGCAACAGGCCGAAAGCATAGATAAACTCCGTGCCGGCGAATCCGCCAGCTGGGGTCAGCAAATCCGCAATTACGTCCTCCAGCCTTATAAACTCGTCAAGGATACCCGCACTAAATACGAAGAAACCGACACCGATGCCGTCCTAGATGGCAAAATCCAGGGCTTTATTGACGCATACCTTGACGCTCAGTAAATACTTATGCTATTATAATAATATGATTCTGCTTGACCACGTCACAAAGCACTATCCTGAGGATCCGCATCCGGCCCTGGATAATGTTTCTCTGCACATTTCTCCCAATGAATTTGTTTTTCTCGTTGGTAAATCTGGCGCTGGTAAGTCCACTTTACTTAAAATGATCACGAAAGAAGAAGCTCCCGATTCCGGCAAAATTATTGTCGGCGGCATAGATTTGGACCACGTCAAGAAAAAACATATTCCGCACTACCGCCGGCGGCTGGGTGTCGTGTTTCAAGATTTCAAACTTCTCCCCATGCGTACCGTTTTTGAGAACGTCGCTTTTGCCCTAGAAATCGCCGGCATGAGTAACGATGACATTGAAAAAACCGTCCCAAAAGTCCTAGACCTAGTCGGTCTTTCCGGCGAGTCCAACAAATTCCCAGATCAACTTTCCGGCGGCCAACAACAGCGTGTTAGCATCGCCAGAAGCGTCGCCCGCCAGCCCAAAATCCTCATCGCCGATGAGCCTACCGGAAACCTAGATATCCTCACCCGCAAGGAAATTATTGAACTATTACAAAAGATCAACGATTACGGCACCACCGTTCTAGTTACAACACATGATGCGGAAATTGTCAACTATTTGAAGAAGCGTGTCATCACCCTAAAAGACGGTAAAATCGTCTCCGACCAGAAAGAACGCGGCACCTATCGCCTAGACGCGAACAACGACGGCATCAATCTCCCTCAGCCCGGCCATCTCCACGCAGAAAGAGAAATGCTAAAGGGCCGCTCAGCTCGGCCTATGTCCGCACCTAATCGGAGGGTCGTCTAATGGCGAAGAGCAGCACCGTAGAACGTCTCAAAACCATGGCCAAATCTGGTGGCAAGCATCGTTTACGCACCACCAGTCGCATTATCAAATACGGCGCCAGCGGCTACAAACGTAACATCTGGCTTTCTATTGCCGCTACTCTCGTCATGACTTTTACGCTTATTGTTGTACTGGCGGCTGGCGGAGTTTATCTCGTCCTTAATTCCACCGCCGACAGCATGAAAAATGCCGTGGATGTCACTATCTATATCAAACCCGAAACTTCCGAGTCTACCCTAAAGTCCATGACTGAAACCATGAAGGCAGACGAGGCCGTTGCGGACGCCACTTACTACACCAGCGAGAGAAATTATGACGACCTCATCAAAACCGACTACGTCACCAAGAACGGCGAGGGCGACCGCATGACTATTATAGATACAGAAGAGATGATGGAATCACTCAAACGTGCTACCCCAGCCACCATCGTTGTCCAACCAGTAGAACCAGACCAACTAGACAGCATCAAACATATTGTAGAAACTGACGAAGCCTACATCCAGAATCGCGCCAAACGTGCCCCCACTTACGAAAACCAGGAAAGCCAGACCGCCAGCAAAAACATCGCTGACTGGGCCAACAAAATCACCATCGGCGCACTTGCTCTGGCCGCTGTATTCCTGCTCATCTCCATCCTAGCCATTTTCAACACCGTCCGCATGGCTATTTTCTCCCGCCGCGAAGAAATCTATATGGAAAAACTCGTTGGCGCAGACAACCATTTCATCCGCGGACCGTTCCTAGTAGAAGCTATGATGAGCGGCGTACTTGCCGGCATTCTCAGCGGCGTACTCGCCCTGCTTGGCTGGAGTGCAATCGCTAGCCGCCTCAACACCGCCGAAATAGACATCTCCCGCATCACCGCCATCGTAGACTCTTTCCAAATCGTCCTTGTCTTTGTCGCTACTATCATCACTGGCATTCTTGTTGGCTTCATTAGCGCCAGATTAGCCGTCCGCAAATATCTCAAATAAAACTCTTGCTATTTTCATTTCGCTTATGCTATTATAATGTTATGAAACACTTGAAAACAAAAATATTTCTATCTCTTACTGCCATTACTATCGCTCCCATTGCCAGTTCTTTCTTGCATCCTAGCGCCTCCGCTGTAGATTTTTGTGTCTCTGATACCTGTAAAGCTGCCCAGGCCGCCGAAAAAGAAGCTCGCGAAAAAGCCGCCGCATCCTCTACCGCCGCCGATACGCTAGAGGGGGAAGTGGAACGTTTGAACAACGAAATCGCCATTATAGAATCTCGCATTGTCACTAACCAAGCTACCGCGGATGATCTTGCAAAATCCATCAAGCTCAACGAAGAAAAATTGTCCGCCGAACAGGACGCACTTGCAGAAATGCTAGTAGACATTTATTTCAACGGCGAACCAGATGCTCTCACGCTGCTCGCCTCCAGTAGCTCTATTAGTGAATATGCTGCTAAACAGGCTCAAATGGATACCGTCAAGACCCAAATTAACCTCTCCGCCGAATCCGTCAAACTCCTCAAAGAAGAACTGGAAAACCAGAAGTTAGAAGTAGAACGTATTATCGCCGACCAAGAAGTCCAGCGTACTGCCGCCGCCACTAAGCGCAACGAACAAGCTACACTAATTGCCAAATACCGCGATAACGCTGCTGCTTATGCCGCCGATGCCGAAGAAGCTCGCAAAATCAAGGAAGCTGAAATGGCCGAACAGCGCAAAATCATCATCGCCTCCGGTGGTAGCGGTTATGACGATGGTCAAGACACTTATCCTTACAGTAACTGGTGCAAGACCGGCAACAACGGCTACATCGCTTATCTCAATGCTACTTACGGTTATTACGCCGTCAAATGTCAGTGCACCGACTATGCCGCCTGGATGGCTTCCCAATTCTGGGGCCTGTCCTTCGCCGCCCTCCCAGTTGGCCATGCCAAGGCCTGGGCCTATACCGACAAATGGCGCGTAGACTCTGAACCAGAAGTTTATTCCGTAGCTGTCAGCACCTCTGGCCCTTACGGCCACGTCATGTGGGTGCGCAACATCAATGGCAATGGCACCGTCACTGTCTCCGAATATAACGGTGCTTACGAATTTAATTACTCCGTCCGTGAAGTTCCTATCTCCGGCCTCCACTTCATCCACTTTAACTAAAACCGTTTTCGTGCTAAAATATACTGTATGAAAGTTACCGAATCTACTAATTCTCAGCCTACTAAAACCCACTGGCAGGAAAAGAAAGTCGCACTTGGTGGCGCCATCATCAGCGCCGTCGTCACTCTCGTAATTGGCGTTGTCATTGGGGCTAATTGGAACAACCTTTTCAGCAAATTTGGACCGTACTTAGGCTTCTCTAGCAAAACCACCAGCGATTACCCCGACTGGAGCGAGCTAAACGAGGTCTACGCCGAACTAGACAACAACTACGACGGCGTACTAGATAAAGAGGCCATCATAGAGGGCGCTAAAAAAGGCCTCGTGGACGCCGTTGGCGACATCTATACTACTTA
>CAZLAC010000010.1:0-20467 GCA_964557405.1 uncultured Candidatus Saccharibacteria bacterium | reverse complement strand
GCGATGCAGGATGAGCGGAGTCAGCAGCAGAACCGAGTAAAGGCGATGGCGATTTTGCGCTCAAGGTTGATGGAGAAGCAGAAAGAAGAGGAGCGAGCGGCGGCGTCTGATGCGCGGAAGTCGCTGATTGGCACGGGAGACCGTTCTGAAAAAATTCGGACCTATAATTTTCCGCAGGACAGAATCACAGACCACCGGATTCACTACTCGCGGTCTAATATTGCGGCGGCGATGGACGGGGAGATAGAAGATTTGATTGCGGAGCTAACTAAAAATGAAAGAGAGCTCGGGCAGAACTAAGGATTTTTATGGGCGAGATTTTTTGATTTCGCCGGATGTTTTAGTTCCCCGCCCGGAGACGGAGCAGATGATAGACATGGTGCTGGCGTTGTCCGGGCGAGCGTATCTGCCGGGGATGGTTCCGCCCGCGCGGGAGTTGCCGGAGCAACCGGTGATTTTAGACGTGGGGACGGGGAGTGGATGTATTGCAGTAACGCTAGCGTTAGAAATGTCGGAGGCAAAAGTTTATGCGCTAGATATTTCTCCGGAAGCTCTAACAGTGGCGCGGGAGAATGCGCGGAGGCTGGGGGCGGAGGTAGAATTTTGTCAGTCGGATTTGCTACTGGACTATGATGGGCCGGAGCCGGATGTGATTTGTGCGAATTTGCCGTATGTAGACAAGGATTGGGAGTGGGTAGATACAGAGGCGTTGTCTGCCGAACCTGCGTTGGCGCTGTATGCGGAGGATGGGGGGATGGCGTTGACGAAGAAGCTAATTCAAAAATTAGCGATGCGCTTTTCCGTGGACGCGTTCGCGACGCCCGTCTTCACGGGGTCGCGCCGCTCGGGCTCAGCAGCAGCCTGCGCATCGCCACAGAAAAGTACATCGCTAATTTTTGAATTAGATCCGTGTCAGCACGGTGATATTATTCGTTATGCGGAGCAGTGGGGGTTTAGGCACGTAGAGACGCGGGGATTTATTATGAGATTTATTCGGAATACTCGTCAAGGGTGATGTTGACGGTTTTTTCGGCGCCGTCACGGACGTAAGTGAGGGAGATAGTGTCGCCGGGCATGTATTCGCCGATGAGGGTAGAAAGAGTACCGGCGCGGCCAATCTTGATGCCATTTACCGCGGTGATAATATCGCCGTCTTTGATTCCGGCCTGGTCTGCGGGGCTATTCTTGATAACGGCGGCAGTGCGGCTATCGGTTTTTACATAGGCACCGGAAGTAGTGCTGAGATTGTAGCTTTTGGCGATTTCTGGAGTGAGGTTGACATAACGTACGCCAATATAGGCGCGTTTGACCTCGCCGTTTTTGATGGCGGTGTTGATGATGCCTTTGACGCTGCTGATGGGGATGGTGAAGCCAATGTTTTCGCCGGATTCGCTGGTAGCGGTGTTGATGCCAATAACTTGTCCGGTGGCGTTGACCAGCGGACCGCCTGAGTTGCCACTGTTGATGGCGGCATCGGTTTGGATGAGGTCGGTGAGGCTCTCGTAAGCTTCGCCGGTGCTGTCCGCGGCGATAATGCTGCGGCCGGTGCCGGAAATGACGCCGCTAGTGACGCTGTTTCCGTAGACGCCAAGGGCGTTGCCAATAGCGATGACGCTTTGGCCGGTAGAGATGGTTTTTGAGTCACCAAGAGTAACTGGGGTAAGATTGGTGGCGTCAATTTTTAAGATGGCGGCATCGTTTAATGGATCGGTGCCGATGAGTTTAGTATTAGTATAAGTGGTGCCGTCTTCCAAAACGACGGTGATGTTTTTGGCGCCGTCTATGACGTGTTTGTTAGTCATAATGTAGCCGTCGTCTGTGAGAATGAAGCCAGTGCCGGCGGCGGAGCTAGTGGATGTGCCGTACCAGCTGTTCGTGCGGACTTCTGTGACAATGGAAACTACGGATGGGCTGACACGGCTCACGACCTCGGCGATGGAGCCTTCGGTGAAGTTGGCACTGTTGCCGTCCTGGCCGGGAGCAAGGGTGACGATGTGGGAACTTCCGCCGTAAAAATAAGTGTAGGCAGAAAACCCTAGTCCACCAGCGCCGCAGATGAGTGCGATGATGCTGAGCGCAAGTGCGGGGTTGTGAGCGGATTTAGTGGCGGTTTTTGTAGTGGCCGGTTTGCTAGATTTGTTAAAAATATCTTCTGATGTGTCCATATTTTCCTCCTTTTTGTTAGACGTCAAAGATAGGTTTGCTAAACCAGATGATGATAATGACAGCGACGATAAGGGAGAAGATGACTGGCATGGCGATTTCGGTGGCTTTTAGTTTGCCGTCGTGTTTGACGATGGAGCGGTAGACGGTGCCAAAACAGAAAGCCACGAGCGAGAGAAGAATAGAAAGCTGCGGGACGATGATGCCGGTGTTTCCGATAAAGGGGACGTTGGTGAATTTATAGACAATGAGCCAGCTGTGGCAGAGCCAAGCGATTTCGGCGGAGACGAGACCACAGGCGAGGGTGACGATGGTGAAGTCGGAATCGTCGCTCTGGACCAGGACGTGGCGGGCGGCGGCGTAGCCAATGACGAAACAAGAAACGACCAAGAAAATAGAGTCGCTGCTAGCGGACATGAGTGTAGCGGCGGTAGTACCGAGGAAGATGGCGGTGAGGGCCTGGACGGAGGCGGCAGCCGGGGAGGACATGGGTTTTAGGATGACCAGCCAGAGCGAATACAGAAAAGCAAGGAGATAATGGACGAAGTAGATTTCTGTGTTTCCGGAACAGTAGGCGATGAGAACGAAGCTGATGCCGACGATGAGATCTACGAGGTTTGATTTGAGATTTAAGAACCAGTAGCGCGGACGGACGGCAAACATACGCCATTTGGACAAGATAACTAGAATGAAGCCGAGTAGCCAAGAGCCGGTAATAATGGTGAGGATGATAGAGCCAACGCCCAAGAGGACGTTAAGTATAACGTGCAGGACGCTGCTTAAAATGTTACGACTTTTTCTGAATAAAATGAAATCTGACATACTTATTATTATATTATACTACGAAAATTAAGGTAAGCTTAAAAAATATGTGCTATAATGAAGTGAATGGAAGCAAAAGCAACGTTTTTTCAAAGACATCCAGTACTGAAAGATGTGCTGAGCCTGGCGAGTTTTATCGCGTGTGTGGTGATTGGGACGTTGATTTTGAATGCGTATATTTTTCGGTCTTACAACGTGGTAGGCTCTTCTATGGAGAACACGTTGCACGAAGATGATAGAATTATTGTGAACCGGGTGCCGGTGACGATTGCGCATTTTATGGGGCAGGAGTATATTCCGGAGCGGGGGCAGATTATTGTGTTTGCAAATGGGGCGGCGGACGGGCCGCTGACTTGCGGAGTAAAGAGTGATGTAAAAGATCAGTATATTATAAAGAGAGTGATTGCGTTTCCGGGAGAGAGGGTGGTAGTAAAGGACGGGGCGCTGACGGTGTATAATGACGAGAATCCGGACGGGTTTTCTCCGGATAATGATACACGGCACGCGGCGGATGACGGGCCAAAAGAATACACTTCTGGAGAAATAGATATAGTGGTGCCGGAAGGCGAGCTGTTTGTGTCCGGAGATAATCGCGAGGGACAGCATTCGTATGATTCAAGAAATGGACTAGGGACGGTGCCGTTCTGCCGGGTGATTGGACCGGCGGTGTTTAGGCTATATCCGTTTGATAAGCTGAGGTTTTTCTAGAGTAAAAGTAGCCTGAAAAAATAGCCCGATAGGGGCTATTTTGCGGGTTGTCATCCCGCGGGAACGCTAGGCGTGTGTGAGGTGCCAGGAGAGATCCGTGCTGTTGAAAGAAAGACGGTACTTTTCCCGGCCGACTAGGACGTCAAAGATATGCAGAGCGGCGTCACCCACGAATTTGACGTGAGTGCGAAGCAGCTCGGTGACCTCGGTCTCTTTGTAGTCGCCGCGCTTTTTGAAGCTGAGCGGCTGGCACGGGGTCATTTCATAGCCGAACAAGGCCATGACTTCGACACGTTCCGATTTTAATGTGTTGGTATTATTTTTCATAAATAAACTCCTTGATTAATGTTGGGAGTCATTTATGCGAGCCTGATTTATTGGCTCCTGGCTACAGGTATAAATGACGATGCCTGCAGCTAAGGTAATTTTCTCATGGTCAGGGGCCGAAGCATAACCAGATAGTTTCATTATAACACTGATGGTAAAATTTAGGCTAGTCTTGACTTTTCCTCTTATGTGTGGTATAACGGAGAGATAGGGTGTTTTGCCCAAGTAACTTATCATATCTAGAACTGCCAAAAGAAAGGGGTAGAGCGAATGGAAAGATGGACTTATGGACTGATGCAGGTGAAAAAAGATGACGTGACGCATTATATGATTGATGCGCCGTGGCTGAAAGGTGGGAGCTACGAGAAGATTGTGGCGGAAGACATAAAGATGTATGACGACGGAGACGATATTGTCTATCCGCTGGATACAGAGACGATGATGCCGTTTGCGGAGGCGTTTTACATGAAGTTTCGGCCGGAAGTACTGTTAAGAGAGGACGGCGTGATTACGCTGAAAATGGAAGGGAGCTTTTATGAAGAAAATGACCGGGACACAGTGATTGATGTTGATCTGCAGGACGGTGGACAGCTGGTGTTATTTGCGACGGACCCGGACGGAGTGGCGCATGACTATGTATTCCGACGAATGGGCGGACAGCTTGTGATTGATATATGACTAGCTGGCAGTTTGTGCTTTGTGGCGCTGTGGTGAGAACTACGGCGCTATTTTTCTGCAAGTTTTTTACGGAGTTCTTTACGGAGTTCAGTGGTAGACTTGCAGTTCATTAATTCGGTGCGGAGTTCTTTGGCGCCGGGGAAATCTTTGATATAGATTTTGAAAAAGTGTTTCAGGGGATCGTAAGGGTAGTAGGAACCGCGGGCGGCTAGCTCGGCGGCGCGTTTGTCGAAGAGGTCTAGGTGACGGAGCAGAAGCCGCAAGAGTTCTTCCTTGACACGCTCGTCCGGCCCGTCGTTACGGGCGGACTTCGCTCTAGTGCTCCCCGTTGGTCGCACGCGGTCTGCGGAAGAGCTCTTGCGGCTTCTGCGTAGGTCGCCTTGCTGCGAAAAGCACCCGATGTCTTCAAAGACGGCGCGGCCGAGCATGAAGCCGTCTATGCCGGGGTATTTGCGCCAGAGCTCAAGGGCGTGGGCGCGGTTTTTGATGTCGCCGTTGATGATGAGGCGGGTCTGCGGGGCGATTTCGTTGCGGAGTTTGACGATTTCCGGGATGAGCTTGTAGTGAGCCGGGACTTTGCTCATTTCCTTGCGGGTACGGAGATGGACGGTGAGGGCGGCAAGGTCTTGTTCTAGGAGGAGTTTTAGCCAGTCGTGCCACTCATCTATGCAGGTAAAGCCCAGGCGGGTTTTGACGGAGACCGGGAGAGTGGTGTTTTCCTTAGCACATTTGATGCACTCCACGGCGAGTTCCGGAGTCTTAATCATAGCGGCGCCACCGCCAGCTTTGTTGACGTGTTTATCCGGACAGCCCATATTGATGTCAAGCCCGTCAAAACCAAGATTCGCTAATTCCCTAGCGGTTTCTGCAAAATGCTCAGGGGTTTTGCCCCAGATTTGAGCGATGATAGGGTTGTCTCCTTCCCAGCGGTCTAAGCGTTCCAGGGCGTTAGCGCGGCCCTTGTCGCTGGTGAAGCTACTGACGTTGGTGAACTCGGTAAAGAATAAATCTGGGGCGCCGGCCTCTCTTACGACAGCACGAAAAACTACGTCCGTAACACCTTCCATAGGGGCAAGGACGAGAAAAGGTTGGGGTAAAGTTTCCCAGATATTCATCTTTTAATTATAACATAAAAAAGAAGGCCGGACAATGCCGGCCAGGGCCCTAACGATAAGGGCTGTTGGTGTAGTCAGGATAAATGGAGTTGAGACTGCCGAGCGAGCCGGCGCCATTTAATCCGTCGCTGATAATGTGCCCAGCGCTTTCCTGCTGGTTGCGCCAATTGGCGGCCTGCTGGTAGCCCTCTGTGCTGCCGGCAAAAACTTTGGATTCACCGGTGGTCTGATCTTTTAATACAAGGTCCATTCATAAACACCCCCTTTCATGAAGATTTGGAACTTGTACGGTTATTATAACAAAATTAGGCGTTTGTGTCAATGACCTTCTGGATGAACTGCTTGATTTGTGCTAAACCGTTACTGCGGTCTGATTTGACGGCAAGGTCCGGATTTTCCAAGAAATCCAGGGTCTTAATATGGTGATAGACTGCTTCCATGAGGGCTTTTATTTCTGCGCTGGACTTTGCGGTGAATTTATATTCTTTGTCGTGAACCTCGCCGGCGCCATCGGGAGTAACGAAGAGAATGTGGCCGTTTTTGATAGTGTATTTGCTGTATTCGGGGGAATTTTCCAGGAGCAGGCGGTAAAATTCTAGTTGGAGAGAGTATTTATAGAGGGTAGCATGAGAGCCCCAGCTTTCCTTGTGAAAACCGCCAGTCTTGTAATCGTAGATTTCAATGGTCTTGTCCGTGTCGTTGACAGAGATGTGGTCAATTTTTCCGGTAATGGGGACGGGGCCGGCGGCAAGGTGCTGATGGAAGAAATCTACCTCTGCGCGCTCGGATGCACCGCGGAGCAAATCTCCGAAAGTTTTGAGGCTGGTAGCAAGGGCATAGACACCTTTTTCGGTTAGTTCGGTGAGGTCGGCGGCGGTGACTGGGAGAGTGGCGGCCTGGTCTTTGTAGAACTGGATGGCGTCATCGTCAGTCAGTTTTTGTTTGGTAACTTGCTCAAAGGTAGAGTGGATGAGGTTGCCAAAATTGAGCGAAGCATCAGCCGGTTCAGAGGGGGCGCGGAGGACTTTTCGCTTATAAAATTCCAACGGGCCGGCATAGGCAATATCAATAAAAGTGGTGAGGTCGGTAGCGGTGAGCTGGTAATTTTCAAGACGTTTTAATAAGATGGGTTTTAAGTCCGGAGTAGGTTTGGTGTAGGCAGAAATCCAGGTTTTTCTGAGATCGGTTTTTAGTTTGGCCTGCTCTAAATCTTCGTAATGAGTGATAACGGTTTTATCCGGGCCGGGCAGGAATGGAGAAATGAGCTTTTTTGTTTCTGGGTCGGTGTATTCTTCCAGATACTCTAGACGTTTAGGCGATTTGCCAGAGAAATCTTTGATGCTGTTGGTGAGAGTGAGACTGAGTTTGGCGCGGGTTAGGGCGACAAAGAAGAGGCGGAGTTTTTCGTCCTCTGTGACGCCGGTGTGGCGGATGTGAATGAGGTTTTTAGGAAGGACGAGCATGTTGTTGTTTCCGCCAGAGGAGCCCCAGGAGAGATTGTCAGTGGCGACTAGAAAAACGTATTTGAACTCCAGACCTTTTGACTTGTGAGCGGTGAGGATTTGGACGGCGTCAGAACTGTCCTCGTAGGGGCTAGTGTTTAAAATGGCTTCGCCGGCTTGCTGGTAATCGTCTACTAGGTCTACCAGGTCTTTGAGCCGGAGGTTTTGGTTTTTGCTGTGGTTTTCTATGGCGGATTTTAAGACGTTTAAGTTTTCATAGAGAGTGAAAGTATCGTAAGTGGCGTCATCTTTAGCATAGTATTCCAGGAAGGGCGAGCGGAAACCATCACATTCGGCTTCACCAATAAAGTAGTCCAGCATCAGTTCTAGTGGCGTGTCGTAAGACTTCATGGCGAGGGCAGCAAAGAAGTTGGCCAGAGATTCTAGGCTTTGGTCGCCAGATTTAGAGAGGTAGTCCAGGGCTTGTTTTTTGTCTTCGCGGGCGGCGGAGACGGTGTTGATAGCGGTGAGCGGGGAGATGCCCCAGAATGGAAAGCTCAAGATTTCTAGAAGTTGGTGAGAAGCGGGCTTTTTGCTAGCTAATTTATTGACGAAGTCGGCCAAGACGAGTAATTGGTGGATTTTAGGGTCCTCTAGGATGTTTTCGCGCTTTTCATAGGCAATACTGATGTCTTTGTGAGCCTTTAGGTAGGGTAGAAGCGGGGTAATGTACTTGTGCTTAGGGGTAATGATGGCGATGTCGGACTGCTTTTCGCCGCTTTTGATGAGGTTTGCGATTTGCTCGGAGACCCAATAGTACTCGGCGTCGGAGGAGATGAACTCATGGCGAGTAATGAATGACTGCTGGCTCTTGATATTCAGTGCCGCGACGAGCTTTTTTATGATGTTATGCTTTTTTGCGAAGCTGTCGGTGATTTGGTCGGCGATGCGACGGGAGAAGTCTAGGACTTCAGAGGTACTGCGGTAGTTTTCGGTGAGGTTGACGACTTTGGCGTTGTAGTAGTTCTGGAAGTCAAGCAAGTTGGAGCTTTCGGCGCCCTGGAAGGAGAAGATGGCTTGGTCGTCGTCGCCGACGGCCATGACGCAAGGCTTTTCGTAGTCGGTGAGGAGGCGAACTAGCTCAAATTGGGAAGGGTTAGTGTCCTGGAACTCGTCTAGTAGAATATACTGGTAGCGTTCGGACAGAGAGAGACGGAAGCCGCGGTCTTCTCTTAGGAAGCGGATAGCCTCGCCGATCATGTCTTCAAAATCATAGAGGCCCTGGCGTTCTAGCTCTTCCTGGTAGACGGCGTAAATATGGGCAAAAGATTTGAGCTTTTTGTTGGAAATAAGGTTTTTGAGGCGGTAATTCCCTTTGCTGTCTAGCTCCAGAGTGCGCTCTTTCCATTTGGTGAGCGGGCCAATGACGGGTTTTTCGGCGGATTTTTGCTCTTCCAGGAGTCCGCTAAGTTCGCGGGTAAGGTAATTGGCTTCTGGTTCTATGGCGGGCTGGCCCTTTTCTACGGGGATAATGGACTTGCTATTGCTGTATTTGACGAAGATTTCCAGGAGCGGGCCGTAGACGTTTTCGTAGGCGTAGTCAAATTTCATGCCCTTCTCAAAATGTTGCATGACCTCTGTTATTTCGGAGTTTAGCGCGGCGGTTGATTCTAGGTTATAATCCGCGATTTTCATGAGCTGCTCCGGGCGGAGGCGAGCGGATTTGGCGCTGGCGATAGTGTCAACGATGTCGCCGATTTTGTCATTTCTCAAGATGTCTAAAGTTGGGAGTTGCTCTTGGATTTTTTTGACGATTTTGTATTTGGTGACATTGTCTACGGCGGAATCCAGGGCGCGAGGGTAGTTTTCGGCGTAATTCTTGTACTGAAATAATAAATCCGCACCAAAAGCGTGATAGGTGTGGATGTTGACTTTGCGGGCGGCGGTGCCAACAGTAGAGAGCAGGCGTTCGCGGATATTGACGGCGGCGGGGTCGGTAAAAGTGATGCAGAGGATGTTTTCGGGATTTGTATCTGTGTTTTCTAGGATGTATTTGACTTTGGCGGAGAGGAGCTGGGTCTTTCCGGTGCCGGGGCCGGCTAGGACGAGTAGTGGCCCGTCCAAGTATTCTACGGCTTCTTTTTGGGCTTTATTGAGTGGCATTCTGGGCCTCCTTGATATGTTTAATAACTTGCCGAATTAGTATTAGCTTATCATCCTCTGGGAGGACAAATTCAGGGGTGGTCTCTATGGAATGAATAGCGGAAAGGCCCTCGGTGGTTTCAGTAGGCTTAGCGCCGGGGTTTTTCCGAAGAGTGGCGCCGTAAGCGTAGTTGCGGGAGCGTTCATCGCTGCCGCAGGTGAGGCGCAGGTCTTGTTCGCCGCAGGAGAGGTTAGCAGTGAGAGGGTCGCAGCTGTTAGCCTCTAAGATGAGGCGGATTTCGTCAATGGCGGAATGAATATAATGTTCAAAATTATCAGTGCCGGGGTGAAAATCATAGAGTCCAGCACCAATAGCATAGATGTTTTTTAGGCTACCACAAATCATCACGCCAAGTTTGTCTGGGGTGTGCTCTAAGGCAAGCCAGTTGGTGATAAAAAGTCCGGCTACGAGGGGGCTCGTGATGGTGAGTTTGGTGGGTTTTTTGTTTAAAACGTCCTCGGCGAAAGCACCGCCGGAAAGGACCTGGAAATCGGAAAATTCGGCGAAGGGTTTGAGGCTTAGAAAGCCTTTGCTAGCAAGGACAAGGGGGCGGTCATGCGGGAGTTTTGGTAAGAGCTCTGGGACGGCTGCAGCTGGGGTAACAAGTAGAGAAATGTCGGAGTTTGCTCCGGCGGTTGATAGGTCCATTTCCGGGTATTTATAGGGGTCGTAGAAAGTAACGGTGTGGCCATTTTCCTCTAGGACGCTGGCCAGGGCGGTGCCATAGGCACCGGCGCCGTAAACAGTGACGCGTTTCATGCGGACTTCCTATCTAAGATGACGAGGCTTTCGCAGTGCGGAGTGCGGGGGAAGAAATTATACGGAGTGACGCTGGTGATTTGGTATTGTTCGGTGAGAGACTGAAGGTCGCGAGCCTGAGTAGCGGGGTTACAGGAGAGATAGATGATGCGTTCCGGGGTTTCTTCCAGGAGTTTTTGGACGACGGTTTCGTCTAGTCCGGCACGAGGCGGGTCCACGATGACGGTTTGGGTAGATTTGATAAAATCTAGGGCGTCTTCTGAGCGGGCCAAAATAGGGTTAGCATTGGTGCCGGCGCAATTTTTAAGTAGTTCTTTGTAGGCAGACTGGTTATTTTCTACGAGAGTGAGGTTTCTGTCCCGAGCGACGGACAGGCCAATGGTGCCAACACCAGAATAAAGATCCAGCACGTCATCCGTAGTGATGTGCTTTGCGATTTCTTTGAGGGCGAGTTCATAGACTGGGAGGTTAATCTGGAAAAAGCCGTTTGGCGAGTAGGAATATTCATGACCCAGAATAGTGTCAGTAAGTTGATTGAAGATGGGGTGGGGCCGGTTGTTTTCTAAGAGGCCGCCCTCTACCTGTCCGGCGGCGTTGGCGCGGAGGACGATAGACTGGTATTTACGGGCTTCTTCGCCGCGGGCGTTCAAATCAGCAACGATTTCCTGGGCCTTTGCGAAAATTTCTGGCTTTTCCAGGTGTGAGGCAGTGACAGGGATTTTGCGGTGAGAGCCGCGAGCGTGAAAACTGGGAAAGATTTGCTGTTTTTCAATATCATAATAGAGAGAATACTCCATTTTGTTGCGGTAGAAATAAGCCTGTCCGTCTGTGACGGTGTCTGATACGGAGACGCCGTCTAGTTCAATGCGTTTTTGGTGAAGAGATTCCTCTAGGAGCTGTCTTTTCCAGTCGTTCTCGTAGTCAAAATCCATGATTTGCCAGGGAGAGGTAGCTAGATAATAGGGGTCTTTTGGCTTAATGCGGTGCGGAGAAATGTCTTTGATGCGGATAGCATTGGCTTCCAGATAATTAGACTTGTGCTCTATGATCTGGTATTCCACGACTGATTCGCCAGGGAGAACACGCCAGAAAAAGGCTTTCTGACCGGTATGGACGCCGCTTTTCAAAGTGCCGAGTCCCTGTCCGCCAGGAATTAATTTTTCTATGGGGACGGGGATTTGCGGAGTGATAAGCGGTGAACGTTTCATTTATTCGTACCTCAAGGCCTCTATGGGATCTTTCCGAGCGGCGGCGCGGGCGGGAAGTGTGCCGGCGATAAAGGCGATTAGCATGATGATACCGGTGATGATGAGCATATTGAGCGGGTGGAAAATGACTAGTTCAAAAGTTGGGAAGTCCGAGAGGAAGGTTTCATGGGCGACGGAATTAACCGCGTAGCCAATGAGCATAGAGATAGCGATACCAATGACGGAGCCCCAGAAGCCGAGGAGGATGGCTTCGGCGGAGAAGGTGGCAAAGACGCGGCCACTGCTCATGCCGAGCGCTTTGTCTAGACCGATTTCCCGAGTGCGTTCCTGAACGGACATAAAGAGGGTGTTGATAATGCCGATAGCTGCGGCGAGTAGAGCGATACTACCAAAGATGTTGAAGACAATCAGAATGACGTCAAAGAAGGTGCGAATCATCCCGACCTCATCATCTACGGTGACGGCGGTAAGGTTGAGTTTTTCCAGTGCGGTTTTTATTTCCGGGATTTTGTCTGGGTCGGCATCGCCAAGAACGAAGGAAGTTTGAGACCTTGTAGATTCGGGGACGCCTTCCATAGAAAGTTGGTAGATGGCGTTGTTGGCGGCGAGGTTGACGCGAGCGCTAGGGCCAGTGGACAGGACGCCTGGGGCAAGAACGCCGGTGACGGTGACTGGGAAAGTGGCGATGCAGTCGGATTGGTTTGCAACGGTGTAGCATTTGGCGGTCTGTTTGATGCCTAGAGTGACGGTTTGTCCTACGATGGCATCGTTAGAATCGTAGCCAAGGGCTTTGACGAAATTTTCTGTGAGCATGATTTCGTGGGCGTTGGAGTCGGAATTGACTTGGCGACCAGCGAGCATGTCAGTATGGAGACTGTTGCTAGGGAGGACATTGAGGTTAATGTTGTATTTTTTGGTAGTGTCGGGACTAGTGATGTACTCCGCGGAGGCTAGGTAATAGAACTGCGCAGATTTCATGCCGTCAATTTGACGGATTTTTTCCAGTTCCTCGTCTGTGATGACGGCGGTAGTGCCACTGCCCTTTTCTGGGTTGTATTCTTTGATTTCTGAACTATTCCCCATCATGGCGGCGATTTCTTCCATCATGATAGCGGGGGCAATTTCTATGTAGCCTTCCCCACCAATGGAATCTACCTGTTTGTCAATAAAATCGTTGACGCCAGCGTTGATGGCGTTGCTGAGAACGATAGTAAAAGAGCCAATGAAGATAGCTAGAATAGTAAGAAAGGTGCGGGTTTTACTACGGAAGAGATTGTGGTTGGCGGTTTTGATGATATCTATAAATTTCATTTTTTGGCTCCTTTCTGGGCTTTGTTCTGGGCAGAATCAGAGGCGATTTGACCGTCAGAGATGCGGATTTGGCGCTGACAGAGAGCGGCCAGGTCTTCGTCGTGCGTGACGATGATAAGAGTGACGCCTTTTTCGCGATTTAGTCCCATTAAAAGATCGGTGATTCTTTCTCCAGTAGCGGAGTCTAGGTTCCCGGTAGGCTCGTCGGCGAAGATGATTTTAGGACTGTTGACGATGGCGCGGGCAATACAGACGCGCTGTTTCTGGCCACCGGAGAGGTCATTGGCCTTGTTTTTCATTTTACTTTCTAGTTCTACGGTTTTCAGGGCTTCCTCGGCGAGTTTTTTGCGAGTTTTCCGGCGGGTGCCGGAGATTTTGAGCGGGAGCAGAACGTTTTCTAGGACGGTATCGCTAGCGTTCATAAAAAACTGCTGAAAAACGAAACCAAAGCGGCGGTTGCGTAGACGGTTGATCTGGCGCTTCCGGAGTTTTTTGGTGTCGGTACCGTCTATTTTTATGGTGCCATGAGTAGGGGTGTCCAAGAGGGCTAGAAGATGCATCAAGGTGCTTTTTCCGGAGCCGGATTTGCCGACGATGGCAACGGACTCACCCTGGTTAATAGTAAGATTGATGTCTTTTAAAGCTTGAAAAGCGGTTTGGCGCTTGCCGTAGGTTTTTGACAAGTGCTGAACTTCAATAAGTGGTTTCATATTAACCATTATACCATAGCTAGGGTCTAAAATACTTCTATTTCTCCGAGATTCCTCGGACGATCTCGGAGAAATAGAAGTATTTTAGACCTTGATATCGTCTTTGGTTAGGATGTAGTTTTCTAGGTTGCGGCCAAAGGTGACGATTTGGCCGGGAGTGATGCCGCGAGTAAGGACGACAACGATGTAATGGCGAGGGAGGGCGGTAGAGCCGTCGTCTTTTTTGAGATTGGAAAATTCTACGATAGCGACATCGTTATAGATTTGCCATTTTTTCTCGGATTCTTCGTCATCTTCGTTGTCGGCACGATAGTCCCAGCCGACCTTGTTGTAGACTTTAGCGACGTTGAACCCGGCGGGGAGACCTTGGCGCCAGTTGCAGAGATTAGGTTCGCAGACATCTTCTTTGTCCGAAGGGGGCTGAGTGAGGAGAGAATCTTTGATGTTGTCCCAAGTTTCTTCTGACAGCCCAACGTGGTTATAATAAAGTTGCATGAGTTTGACGAGGTCGCTGGCAGTGGAAGTGAGATGGCTGACGCTAGTACTGGTGAAGCCTTTGGCTTCGTAAATTTCGTCCAGCTCGTCCCAGCCGATTTCTTTGGCCATTTTTTCGACGCAGGGGGAGTAGGACTCGCGGAGCATGAGGTCTAGACATTCGGAGCGGGTGTAGGAGCCAAGGTATTTTTCGTTGCCGTTCCATTGGCCACGCTCAATGCGCAGGTATCCTTCATAGGCAACGAAGAGTTTGTAGATGGAGGCGAGGCTCATGGACTTGTTGGCAGAGAAACGGGCGGCGTATTCTTTATTGTCTAGGTCGTAAATTGCTACGCCGATGTTTGTGCCGACGCTTCCCTGCCAGTTATCTACAACGTACTGGAGATCCAGGAAACTTGCGACCGGGGTGTCTTCCTCTGTAGTGGTACTGGTGCCGGGGGCCGGGGTGTTAGGGCTAGACTGGGGAGAAGATTGGCCGCCCTGGTTCATAAAGACGACTAAGCCAATTGCGGCCGCGACGCCGACGATGACACAGACGACAATGATGATGATTTGGCTGAGTTTGATACGAGTGCTTGGCACGAGAGCTCCTTATCTAGCGTTATTTAGACGAGTGATAAAGGCCTCTGCGGCGGACTCGTCCATTAGTTTGACTTGCAGACTTTGATCGTAAACAGTGGGGGTAAAACGAGTTTGAATGTGCTGACCATTAACGAAGTAATGCGTTAGGATGATGCCGCGGGTAGTGCCGGGCCAGTAAGTTTGGTCAAAGAAGAGGTTGCCAAGGCCATAATAGATAGGCTTACCCTGATAAAGTTCGTAAGTTTGGGGCTGGTGCGCCTGCGTGCCAATGACCATGTCTGCACCCAGGTCTATGAGGTGTTTGAAGAAAGCTTCTTGGCCGCTGATAGGGGCATCACAAGACGGCATTTCTGTATAGCCGTCCGGGTAGCAGTAGCATTCGGAGAATTGGACGTCTACGATGACAAAGTTATTTGCTGACTTGGCGGTAGTGATTTGGGACTTTACGGTGTCTTCGTCGTAGATGTTTGCGCCGGGGTTGTTGCCGCTGGCGCCTTCGCCGTTAGACTTGGTGCTACTGGACTGATTGACGCCGATAAGGGTGATTTTAGCGCCTTTTTCGTTTAGTTCTAGCGGGATTTTGGCGGTTTCTTCGTCTTTTCCGCCGCCAAAAGTTTTCCAGTTTAGTTCTTCGTATTTGGCGACGGTGTTGAGATAAGCTTGGTGGCCGTAGTCGTTATTATGGTTGCCGGTGAGCTCTACGATGTCTGTGCCAATGGCTTTGAGGCTGTCCAGAGCGCGCCAGTCGGAACAGAGTGTAGTGGTGTTGGTCCCGCCGGGGCAATTGTCGGCGAAGCTGACTTCGTTGCTGATATGGGTGAGGTCTTTTGAGGCGAGGAAAGTCTTGATGTTTTCTGCAAAGTAGGCACCATCTCCACCAACGGCAGCGAGTTTTAAGAGCATAGCGCGAGAAATAGCGGTGGTGCCGGTTTGGGCAAAAGAAAGGGTAGTTTCTGAGTCCGGGAGAGAGTTGATTTCTGGAGCGAGGATGTCTCGGGCTTCTTTAGGGTTGTCTCCGGAGAAGAAGAGGGTGTGGAATTTAGCGCCGTGAGCGTAATCGTCAAAGAAATAGTAGCCGTCCAGAGAGAGGAGCTTCTTGTCCGGGGTAAGCTTGCGGATGGAAATGAAATTATCTGTCGCTGACGCGCCAGACGGCGCGGTGCTCGCAGCAGGAGAAGAACTACGCTCTTCCCTTGCCTGCTCGCTTGCGCCGTCGGAGTTTGCTCCGGCGGTTGATAGGTCGTTACTGGGGTAGTAAAAGTCCGCGACAGGAACAAGAATGTCATAGACAAGGGTGTTTTCTGCGGTGCTTTTTTCGGCGAGGTCTTTTACAGAGATGGTGACGTCTTTTGCGACAGAAGTTTTGTCAAAAACGGCTTTCAGCGCGGTCTGTTCTTCCGATGAAAGAGAGTCGTCATAAAAGATGGTGCCCTGTTGCAGGACAATAGCGTTATCTCCAAAGCCGATTTTGCCGGTTTTGATGAACATGACCAGTAAGAAGGCGGCAATAATCGTAAGGATAAAAACCGGTATGATGACGGCGAGGCGACTGCGATGTCTTCTCATGAATCTATTATATCACACTTGATAGCACTTATGATATAATAAATACATGAGCTTGTGGGCATCAATTCTGAAATTGTTTGGGCAGAAGCCAAAATTGGAGCATATCCATGATATTACCTCGCCGGATGGACGAGTGGTTTGTCATATTCAGTTGAGACTGGGGCAGTTGCAATATTCGGTGAAAAAGGACGGCAAAGTGGTGCTGAGAGAGTCGGGGCTAGGCATGAAATTACAGGGGGAGGAACCAATTGGGCATGGGCTGATGCTGGTGCGACTGTTGGAGAAAAAATGTGACGAAACTTGGGAAACGGTAGTAGGCGAGGCGCGGGAAATTCGGAACAATTATAATGAAGTAGCGTTTTATTTGACAGAGACGAGCAGTAAGGCACGGATGATGACGGTGCGGTTTCGGGTGTTTAATGACGGGGTAGCGTTTCGGTATGAGATTCCGCCGCAGCCGCGATTCCAGAGGTTGATTATTGCGGACGAGCTGACGGAGTTTAATGTTGACCCGAACGGGAGTGCCTGGCGGATTCCGGCCTATCAGCCGGACCGGTATGAGTACAACTATGAGCGGTGGCCGGTGTATAATTTGCGCGAATCGGTGCATACGCCGCTAACGATAGAGACACCGCTAGGACACTATATTTCTATCCATGAGGCGGCGTTGTATAATTATGGGTCCATGACGATTAAGCTGAATGCGGAGGGGCGATTGACTTCTGATATTACGCCGCTGTCAGACGGGATGAAAGCGTATGTAGATTTGCCGTTTATGACGCCGTGGCGGATGGTGATGATTGCGGATTCGCCGATTGAGCTGACGGTTAATCGGATGATGTTGAATTTGAACGAGCCACCGGCTGCGGATTTTTCGTGGGTGCGGCCACTGAAGTTTATGGGGATTTGGTGGGCGATGTATGTAGGCGAGTGGACTTGGGCGCAGGGGGAGCGACACGGAGCGACAACGGAGCACGCGCGAGAATATATTGATGCTTGCAAGAGGCTGGGGATTGGCGGGCTACTAGTAGAGGGGTGGAACAACGGCTGGGACGGAGATTGGCTACAAAATGGCGCAACGACAGATTTTATAACACCAGTGGCGGATTTTGACTTGCCGGCAGTTTGTGCCTATGCTGCTCAAAATGGAGTGGAAATTGTAGGACACCATGAGACGGTAGGGTTTGTAGACAATTACGAGAAACAGATAGAGGCGGCGTATCAGTATTATGCGCAAAACGGAGTACATTATATTAAACCGGGCTATGCGGGGTCTAGAATGGTAATACAGGGGCGGAAGGAATTTCACCATTCGCAAGTAGGAGTGGTGCATTATCAAAAGACGGTAGAGTTGGCTGCAAAATACGGGATAATGTTGAATATTCATGAACCAATCAAGGGGACGGGGATAGAGCGAACTTGGCCGAATTTGCTGACGCGAGAGGGCGCGCGCGGGCAGGAATATGAGGGTGGAGCTTTGTCTCCTTCTCATGCTTGTATTTTGCCGTTTACGCGGCTGCTTTCTGGCGGAATGGATTATACGAGTGGGATTTTTGACATTACGAATGGTGCAAAAAGGCTAGCTTCTACTATAGCGCGGCAGCTAGCGTACTACGTGACGATTTATTCGGGGATGCAAATGGCGGCGGACCGGCCGGTGTTTTATGAAAAAGTGCAGCCGGCGGCGTACCGGTTTATTCGGGATGTGCCGGTGTCATGGGACGTGACGGTGCCACTACTGGGAGCGATTGGCGAGTACTACGTAGTGGCGCGGAAAGACCGGGCGTCTGACGACTGGTATATTGGCGGGGTAACGAACGAAGATGCACACCGAGTGCGGTTGAATTTGGACTTTCTTGCCGATGGCGAATATACGGCAGAAGTCTATCGGGATGCGGATAATGCGCACTACCGGGATAATCCGCTAGCGATTACGATAGAGACGCGGAAAGTGTCGCGGACGGATTATTTGGATTTGTGGATGGCGCCAGGCGGAGGGTTTGCGGTGCGACTAAGGCGCTGATTACTGCAGTTGTACTGCGGTGATGAGCAGGCGGTGGGTGGTGTCGGTGTTTGAGACGGGGGTGCCGGCGCAGGTCATGATGATGATAGTGGGTTCTTCTGCGGCGGAGAGGAGATCGGACATGTTGATGCTGGATTTGGGGACAGTGACCATTTCGGTGATAGTGTATTCTTCTTGGTCAAAAGTAAAAGTGTTTCCAGGGTGGAGTTCGTGGAGATTTTTGAAAACGGTGGTAGCATGACCGATAATGAGGGTTTTGTTGTGCTTTTCGTTGTAGACGCCGGCAATTTCGTCCGGGACGTCTAATTTGTTGCCGTTTTTAGTGACGGTTTTTACGGGGGTCTGAAGACTGATGGCAGGGATAAAGAGGCGATTGTCGGCGGCGGCGTCAGCGGAAGGTTTGAAACCAATGGCGATATAGGTAATGAGCGCTAGACAGTAGATGGCGGTAAAAAGAATCTTCCCGTAAAGTTTACGGTGCCGCGCAAAGCGGTAATAGCGTACATGACCTCTCATTTGTATTCATTATAGCATGAGGGGTTTGGAAAAGCAAGTGGTTAGTCGTTAGTCGGCGAAGATAACCAGGCGGCCGCCGTAGTAGCTGCTGCTGGTGCAGGTCATGAGAGAGATAGCATATTTTGTGCCAGCCCAACGAGAAAAGACGACGTCGGTCATGTTGCTGGCGTTTTCACCAGATAGGTCTTTAAAGTCAAGGTATTTAATGAGTTTAACAGTGTAAGTTCGGACCTGACCGTTTTCAGTGGTGACGGAGAAGGTGCTGCCCTCGTGGAGAGATTGAAGGTTGCCGAATACGGTGCTGCTGTTGTGACCGTAGTAGAAATTAGTGAGTTGACCATTGTAGCGGAGAAGTTTGACTTCGTTGCCGGGGTCTATGCTGGTGTCGTTGACGATGGAAATATGGTTAGTGCGGCCAGCGGCAGTGATGTAAGTGGGGGTGTTGGAAAGTTCGCGAGTTTCTGTGGCCTGAGCGGGGGTTTGAGTAGTAGTGGGGCGTTCGGTGATAACTGGGGTAGTAGCAAGCTCGGCAGGGTTAGAGGTGATTTCGGTTGGGGAGCTGTCCACGAGGCTATTGTCTGTATAAGCGGCTTCAGAGGCGGCTTCGGTAGCGGCGGGGAGATTGAGGCTGGAAATAGGGGTAGATTCGGCAGAAGCGGTGGTGTTAAATTGGCCCATGGAAAAAATTACACCGGTGATAACGGTGAGGGAGATTACTCCTAAGAGGAAGTAATAAAAATATTGAAGGCGATTTAACCTCTGGAGATGAAAATCTTTCATAAACACCCTTATACTTACATTATATCACACATCTTTAAAAAAGTCAATGCTTTTGCCCCTATACTCCTGGGGTGAACAGTTTGAGTTTGCGGCGGTGTTCTTTATAGCGGGGATCATGAGAGGCGACTTCGGCCCAGAAAGCGGTGGAGTGGTCCATGTGGTTGAGATGGGCAAGTTCGTGCAAGAGGACGTAATCGCGGAGTGGCTCCGGGACTTGCATCAGGCCAATATTAAGCGAGATGGTGCGATTAGAGGAGCAGGAACCCCAGCGAGTGCTGGCGTGAGAGAAACGAACGTGGTCGTAGCTGTAGCCGTAAAGTTTGGCCCAGTATTCCAGGCGGTATGGAAGGTATTCTTTGGCGCGTTTCATGAGGATTTTTTTCTTGGCATCGCGGGCGCGCTGGGTGGCGGGGTCTTTTATGGGCAGTTGTTCGCGGATCTGTTCCCTGCTGCTGTTCAAGAGGCGTTTGATGAGGAAGGTTTTTGCATAGGGCGGGACGGTCATTTGCAAGCGACCAGAGGTGGATACGGAAAACCGAGCGCCACCGCGGGCTAGAGCGTTTTTGCGAACAATAATCTCGCCAAATTCGGGGTCTTTGATAATCATGGACTATTTGGTGATGAGACGCGGTAGAACGTGTGCAATCTGCGTATCAAAGGTATGCTTGCCGGAGAGGACGATGGGGTGTTCCTTGTCCGCGGGTGCTTCCATGATGCTGATGCGATGGTCGTATTCTTCTTTGGCCTTTGCGACGGAGCCGAGTTTGACGCGGAGGCGAGCCTTGATGGTATTTATATCTGTCTGTATCCAGATGAGGGCCGGGGTATAGCCGCAACTTTTGAGTAGGCGGCGAACGGCGTTGCGCTCCGACTCGGTGTCCAGACCGCCCTCTATGACGATGTTCTGACCGGCTTTGGCGATAACTTCCAGGATGATGTGGAGCTGTTTTTCTGTGAAATCAGCCTCTTCCCGGAGAGCAGCAAGGTTATAGTACGGCGCTTTGAAACGCTGAGAAAATTTCTCGCAGAATGTGGTTTTGCCGCTACATGGCGCACCGA
>CAZLAC010000009.1:0-25625 GCA_964557405.1 uncultured Candidatus Saccharibacteria bacterium | reverse complement strand
CCTAACTCCGCTCTCCGTAAAGTCGCTCGTGTGCGCCTTACCAACGGTCAGGAAGTTTGGGCCTATATCGGTGGCGAAGGCCACAACCTCCAGGAGCACGCTGTTGTGCTCGTGCGCGGTGGTCGTGTGCCGGACCTTCCTGGTGTTCGCTATCACATCGTCCGCGGCACCCTAGATCTTCAAGGTGTTGATGGTCGCAAACAGGGTCGCAGTAAATACGGCGCTAAAAAGGAGGGTAAGTAATTATGCCACGCAAAACTACTACTAGCTTACAGAGAAAATGTGCTCCGGACCGCAAATACCAGTCCGTCCTAGTACAGCGCCTCATCAATAAGTCTATGTTGGACGGAAAGAAACAGGCCGCTGAGCGCGCCGTTTACGCCGCCCTAGAAGGCGCCGCCAAGAAACTGAAGAGCGAAAACCCCGTAGAGGTCTTTGAAAAGGCCCTAGCCAACGTTTCTCCGGATTTTGAAGTCAAAAGCCGTCGTGTTGGTGGTGCTAACTACCAAATTCCGTTCCCAATCTCTGGTCACCGTCAGCAACACTTTGCCTTTTCTTGGCTAGTGCAGGCTGCTCGCGCCCGGAAAGGTATGCCTTACAGCAAGCGTCTGGAAGCAGAAATCATTGACGCTTACAACGAACAGGGTGCCGCCTTCAAGAAAAAGGAAGATTGTCACCGTATGGCAGAGGCCAACCGCGCTTTCGCGCACTTTGCCCGCGCCTAGTCTGGTCACAAACAAAATACCCCCGGACTTTTTGTCCAGGGGTATTTTTCATCTCACTGTACCTGCATTCTGCGCCGCTTCTCCTGCTCTACCATGCAAGTGCGAATGTGGTAATAGAGCATGGACGGTGTTGGCCGGGGCAATTCCCGCCCGAACATCTTGCCATTGTCAATCTTCCACCAATCCTTCTGCGCCTTAAACAGCGCGGTCACAGCCTTTGCACTAACGTGCGGTCCGGCAGAGTTTCTCAGCTCGCGCGTATAAATCGCTCCGCGCTTCGCTCCAGATAGTGCACCCTCGCAGGCGTCAATCATAAAGATATACGCCGCCAGTAATGTCTGGTTCTGCACCGTTTCCGGGCGGATATAGCGCACGATTTCTGTCCGTGCGGTTCTTTCCGAGTGGTTTTCCATTTCCATGCCACGTCGCCGCAGCAAGTCCGGTCTTGTTACCATCTCTGCTGCCAGGACACAGAGGATTTCCTCCACGCGGGGTGCCCGGTAGAAGCTAGCAAAGATTGTCGTACGGGATTCCTGCCAGATGGCCTGTCCCAGTTTCCGGATTTCCCGGCTAAACGTGCTCCAGCCTCCTCCGGCAATGTAGTTCCCGAGCACCGCCGGGTTCAGTGACGACTCCACAAAATCGTGTGCCACCATCTCCGTCAGTGCCAACGTCACGTACTGCACGCCAATCTCTACCTTGTCTGCCTTTTTCACCTTTAGCGTCCGCCTAACAAACGTTTCCAGTTTCTCTTTTACGACCTCATAACCTTTCATAAAATACCCCCTTGAATGAGATGAAATAGATTAATAAGCTACCATAGAGCATAAAAACACCCTATCTTTCCATTATACCACAGATTTCTAAAAAAGTCAAGAGCTTGGCACATTCATAACGTTTGTGCTATAATAAACATAAGTATATTTTTTAGGAGGCAAAATGATAAAAATAGCAATCAACGGGTTTGGCCGTATCGGTCGGAACGCTTTCAAGATCGCTTTTGAGCGAAAAGATTTAGAAATCGTCGCGGTCAACGATTTAACAGATACAAAAACCCTTGCTCACCTCTTAAAACACGACAGTTCCTATGGCACTTATGACCGTACCGTAGAATATGACGAAGAAAACATCATTGTAGACGGTACAAAGGTCAAAGTCCTCAGTATCCCAGAACCAGAAAAACTCCCCTGGAAAGAGCTAGGCGTAGATGTTGTCATAGAAAGTACTGGTCGTTTCACTAAGGAAGAGGAGGCCCGTGCCCATCTTACTGCCGGCGCTAAGAAAGTCGTCCTTTCCGCCCCAGTCAAGGGCGACAACGTCAAAACCGTCGTGCTCGGTGTCAACGAGGAAGTTGTCAACGCCAGCGACGAAATTATCTCTAATGCCTCCTGCACCACTAACTGTATTGCTCCAATCATGAGCATCCTGGAAAAGAATTTTGGCATAGAAAAGGCCATGATGACCACGGTTCATTCTTATACCGCCTCACAGAGATTGCAGGACGCCCCGGCTAAAGACCTCCGCGAGGCCCGCGCCGCCGCCGAAAACATCGTCCCAACCACCACCGGCGCCTCTAAGGCCGCCGCCGAGACCATCCCAGAGCTAAAGGGTAAGTTTAACGGTCTCTCCGTCCGGGTGCCTTCTCTAGTCGTCTCCCTCTCGGACATCACTGCCGTCCTGAAACGCGACGTCACCGTAGAAGAGCTAAACGCCGTCTTTGAGAAGGCCGCCGCCGACCCCTACTATGCTGGCATTTTAGACGTCACGCACGAGGAGCTGGTGTCTATTGACTTCCGTGGCAATTCCCACTCCTGCATTGTAGATTTGCCCCTGACCAATGTTGTGGGCGGAAACCTCATCAAAATCGTGGCTTGGTACGACAACGAATGGGGCTATAGCAACCGCCTCGTAGAACTAACCGCCGACTTTGGCAAGGAAAAATAGTATGCCGCGGCTATTCATCAGCGCCGACCACCGTGGGTTCCCAGAAAAACAGCGTCTGGTTGGCCTTTTGAAGCAGGCAGAACTTAGCAAAACTTATGAAATCATAGATTTGGGCCCGCCCACTTTGAAGCCGGACGACGATTTCAACGACAGCGCTATCGCCGTTGCCCGGGCTGTCCGGGAAAATCCGGGAAGCCGCGGCATTCTAATTTGCGGCTCGGCCCACGGTATTGCCATGCAGGCTAATCGTTTCAAAGGCATTCGTGCCATTTGCGGCTACACCCCAGAATTAGTCAAAATCGGCCGCATGCATGAGGATGCCAACGTCCTCTGTCTTTCTGCCGATTTCATGGACGGTCCAGCGATGGAACGTGCCATTTCTATGTTTGTTACTGCCGAATTTCTCCCGGAAGAGCGTTATATCAGGCGAAATCGCCGCCTAGACGAGGAGGACATCTATGGCTAGTATTGTTCCTACGATTCTCACCGGTGACCAAAAGACCTATCAGACCCAAGCCCTCAACTACGTTCGGTTTAGCCGCCGTCTGCAGGTGGACGTGATGGACGGTACTTTTACTGGTACCGCTACTGTCCCAGTGACCCAGCTTGCCTTCCCGCAGGGTGCAGAAATGGATTTGCATATGATGGTCCTGAAACCGTCTGAACATCTCCCTCGCATTATTCAGCTCAAGCCCTCCCTGGTCATTTTCCATGCAGAGGCCGGAGAAAACCTTTTACCGATTTTTGAACAGCTCAAAGCTCAAAACATCAAATGTGGCGTTGCCCTCCTCAAAACCACTTTTCCTGGCGCCGTCAAACCCTATATTGACGCCGCAGATCACGTATTACTCTTTGCTGGCGCGCTGGGCAAACAAGGCGGTACGGCCGACTTACTACAGATAGAAAAAGTCAAGCTCGTCCGCGCTATCAAACAGGACGTAGAAATTGGTTGGGACGGTGGGGCTAACATGACCAACATCCGCTCTCTGGCCCACTCTGACATAGACGTCATCAATGTTGGCTCGGCTATCAGCCAGGCCCAGGGCCCTGCCGCCGCCTATAAACAACTTGTCCAGGAAGCCGATCAGAGAGGAGTACGCTTGTCATGACCAAATCTTCTAAAATCGTAAGCCTGGGCTCCGCCCTGCAGGACATCTATCTTACCGATCATGATGATTTCACCGCCGGGCAAAACTCCGAAAAACAGAGTATTTTCAACGATATTGTTATCGGCTCAAAAGTAGACATTGACCACATCTCTTACGAAGTAGGTGGTGGCGGCACTAACGCCGCAGTCAGTTTTTCTCGCCACGGCCACGAAGCTGTGTTTCTAGGGAACATCGGCCGCGACCCTGCTGGAGAGGCTGTCATTAGTACTCTGGATCAGGAAAACGTAGACACCAGCTATGTCAGCACCCTCCCTCGCGTCAAAACCGGCTGCTCCGTAGTACTACTAGACGCTAACACCGGCGAACGCACCATTCTTACACACCGTGGCGCTTCCGCTAAATTTGACAACTTAAAAGCAGACGCCTTAGACGACATCCGTCCCGACTGGCTCTATGTTACTAGCCTCCGCGGAGATATGCTAACTTTGCTTAGCTTCTTTGAAAAAGCTCATGAAATCGGCTGCAAGATTATGTTTAATCCCGGCGTTCTGGAACTCAAGGAAAAACAGAAGCTTCTGGGTCTGATTGCCGAAATTGACGTACTTCTGGTCAATAAGTCCGAAGCCGCCTCTCTAGTCCCTGGCACTATCCTCAAAGAACTTCTTTCACACCTCACCAGCTACACAAAAACCGTCATCATCACGGACGGCTCTATGGGTGGAATTGCTACGGACGGGAAAGAAACTTACCGCTTTGGCATCTATGAGGACGTCAAGGTCAAAGATACCACCGGCGCCGGCGATGCTTTTGGCTCCGGTTTTCTGGCGCACTACGCCGCTGGAAACAGTTTCAAAAATTCACTCATTTTTGGCTCGGCTAACTCTACCTCTGTCGTGCACCAGCTTGGCGCCAAAGCCGGCATTCTCACCGGCCGGGAAGAGCTGCATCCTATGCCCATAGAACGAATTTAATGTGCTATAATAATACTTATGGATAAACTATACGAAGCCGACGCCGAGCGCGCCGAAGCCTACAAAAAAGATTTGGAACAGGGCCTCCGGGAGCTGCGTACTTTTTCGCAGGGCGTGACAATTTTTGGTTCGGCTCGTGTCGCAGAAACTGACAAATTCTATAAAAAAGCCCGTGAACTCGGCGGGCTACTGGCCCAGAATGGTCACTCCGTCATTACTGGTGGCGGCCCCGGCATTATGGAGGCGGCTAACCGTGGTGCTTTTGAGTATGGTGGTCGCAGCATCGGTCTCAACATCAGTCTCCCCTATGAGCAGCAACCCAATCCCTACCTCACAGACGTTCTGAACTTCCACTATTTCTTTGCCCGCAAGGTTATGCTGACCATGTCGTCCAAGGTTTTTGTAGGCTTTCCGGGCGGGTTTGGTACGCTGGACGAGATGTCCGAACTCATTTGCCTGATGCAGACCAAAAAAATGCCTACTCAGCCAATTTTCCTCATTGGCAAGAGTTTCTGGCGGCCCATGGAACGGTTTATTAACGGCCAGCTACTCGGCGGAGATTATATTGACCAGTCTGATACTGAACTCTATACCGTTACAGATGACATCAACCAAGTCATAGACGCCGCTAACAAAATTGGCCATGTCAAGGTAACCGATAGCATTTACGATTGACAAAAAAGTCAAGCTATGCTACAATGGAACAAGCTTGGGGATTCGCCAAGTGGTAAGGCACTGGGTTCTGGTCCCAGCATTCGGGGGTTCGAATCCCTCATCCCCAGCCAAATCTTCCCCGGAGCAAAAATAAGCCTTAACCGGCTTGTTTTTTGTTACATAATGTGCTATAATAGACAAATGGTCCCGCATTAGAGTAATTGGGGCTAGTACACTAACACACTAGTTTTAGCATGTCGCTATTCATTTTTTCATCAGGAGGGGCTTATGAAAAAACACCGAATCAGAAACTTGCTACTTTATATAGGAATCAACCGGGACAATTTTATGGAAATCCTCCCAGAAATTAACCATGCTAACCGTGTCATGGTGCTAGCCATTTCCGGTTTTGCCACGCTACTCATTACGGTCATGCTTATAGCATCTTTCTTTGTAGAGGGAGTCAGTATGAATCGTCATGTTTATATGCTTGGTACCGCAATCTCCCTAGCACTCTTCCTTACCGCATGGTCCCCAGCCAAACGATATCCAGTATTAGTCAATCTATTGGTTACATTATCATTCATGATATTTGACTTTTATGGTATTCTAATTGGCACTATCACCGACCCGTCACAAAAGACTGTCACGTTCATCGTGATGCTGGTCTTTATTCCAACTCTGTTTGTCGCCCGGCCAATCCATTCTCTAGGCGTTACTATTTTCCATGTGGCTATTTTTATCGCACTGTGCTTCCGGCATAAAACCGGCGCAGTTCTGCAGAATGACCTCATGGACGCGGTAGTTTTTGGTATTCTGGGTCTAGCCAGTAGCACTATCATTAACTACCAAAAGGTCAAAGGCTACGTCTCCGCCCGCCAGCTCCAAAAAGTCAGCCGGACGGATGCCCTGACCGAAATGCAGAATCGTAATGCCTATGAACTGGACCTCTATACCATCCCGGAACGATGCAGGGACGCCTTGGCCTGCATCTTTATTGACGCCAATGGTCTCAAGTCCATCAACGACCAAAAGGGCCATAAATACGGCGACCGGATGCTGAAAGCTATTGCCGATTGTATCAAACAACATTTTGGCGAGGAGCTGTCCTATCGGTTCGGCGGAGACGAGTTTATCGTCTATATTCCGGATCCGGACGCAGAATCGGTCCGCGCTAAGGTTGAGCAGCTTCGCTCTGACGTAGCTCGGCGAGGCCACACCGTGTCAATTGGTTACGAGATGCACTATTTGGACGGACTGTCTATGCACAACATCTACAAAAGTGCCGAGACTAAGATGTACAGAGAGAAAAAGGAGTTCTACAAGAAAACTGGACTTTCCCGTTAAATTGCTAAAACTAGTGTAGGAAAATGGTCGCAAATTGCTGCGGCCTTTTTTCGTGCCCAGCTTCCGGATATGTTATACTAGAGAAAAGGAGTTTACTATGTTTGATACAAAAGAAGAAAGCAAACAGATGGACGCTATTGTGGAGCGTTTCACCGGGGAGATGAAGAAAGTCCGCACTGGTCGGGCGCATCCGGACATGCTAGACGGCATCAAGGCAGAGGCTTATGGTCAGTGGATGCCGCTGAATCAAATCGCCAACGTCACCATTGGCGACGCCACCATGCTGCTCGTCACCCCTTATGACACGGCTACTATCCCTGGTATTACCGCCGCTATCCGTGCGGACCAGACTTTAGGGCTCAATCCCTCTGACGATGGCCGGGTTATTCGCGTGCCGGTTCCGCCACTCACGGAGGAACGCCGCAAGGAAATTGTCAAAGCCGCCTCTACAAAGGTAGAAGATGCCAAAGTCTCCATTCGTGGCGTGCGCGATGACGCTCGGAAAGACATCAAAGCCGCCGAGCTCTCCGAGGATGCTCGCAAGCGCGCGGAGAAAGAAATAGACGACCTTACTAAACAGTACACCGATAAAATTGACCAGCTTTTCAAAGAAAAGCAGGCCGAAATTATGAAAATATAGTATACAGATAATCTTTCATCATCCGAGTGCCGGAAATTACCGGCAAATATGCGGAAAGCTCCGTTTTTATCCAGAGTTCCAAGTCAAAATCCGAGCCCCATACCTTTGCCGCCTCATCTATCCGCTGGTACAGACTTTCTACCTCACCGGCCTCGGAATTGCCCGAAACACAGAGGTAGCTATCAGACGGAGCGTCTGCTACGCCACCATCATGTGTAGAAACTAGCAGCCCCATATTCGCAATGTCTTTCATCCAGGATGTCCCACAGGCTTCTAGGCCTACAATTGGCGTGTTAATGGATACGTTCGCGCCGAGCGACAGCGCCCGACCTAATTCCTCATCATAGTCCGGCAGATAATGCACGCGCGTGCGGAGCACCGGGTGCTGGTCTACGATTTGTAGCAAATCACGAAGCCTCGTAGCCATCACTACATCCCCCTCGTGCACACGCCCGGCCAAGAAATACTGGATATTGTACTGTTCCAGAATCCGCGCCAGCCGTTCCGGATTGGTAAACGGCAACCACGGTCGCTTGTAGTCTACAAAGCGCCGCTTGAAATCAAACACCAGCGCGTCGTCTTCCACTACCGGATGGTTTCCGTACTGGTCTACCCGGTGCGACAATACCTGATTCAGCGCCGCCCGCCCCTCCGCCTTTAGCTTGCGAATATCCGCCGCAGTAATTTGTTCTATTGCATCGGTATAATTTTCTGTTGGCAGATAGAACTTGTCTAAAATCTTCTTATCCATCAGATATTTCACGATGTCCGGATGGGTCCAAGTTGGAATATCAATCCCATTTGTCACGGCTTTGAATTTAACTTTATTCCCAGCCAAATCATGATAATTTGCTACCCTAGCGTGCAATTTTGATACCCCAGTACGTAGTTCCGCAATTTCAATCGTCACCGTAGACAGACGAATCCGGCCATTGTCAAACTTATCACTCAGCCATTTTTTCACCGCCGGCGATTTCAGATTCGGGAAGACGTAGCGCTCAAACTGTTCGTAACCAAACTCTGCCTCCGCCGCCTGTACCAGCGTGTGATTAGTATAAAGCGTGTGCTTGCGCGTATAAACTACTGCTTCGTAAAAATCCATCCCATTAGAAGCCAACTCATCCAGTCGGGCCAGCGCCGCAAAGAACGTCGCAACTTCGTTTAGCTGCATAATGGCTGGCTTCAGTCCGGCTAGTTTCAATGCCTGGTACCCGCCAAATCCCAGCGACACTTCCTGATAGAGTCGGTGGTCGCCTCCGGAATCGCCAGAATAGAGCTCGCCAAAATTCGGTTCCGTGATGCAGATAATTCGTGTGCTGCCCATAATTTTCTCAATCACATCCAGTGAGCAAATCTGACCGTTAGCCTTGATGTTGACCGTGTCCAAGAAAGTAAAACCGTACTGGGCGTAGTTGACCGGTTCGTGATAAGCCCCATTCTCAAAATTTTCGTAGGTCTGGTGCGGTTCATAGGGGTAAAACGGCGTAATCAGGGTAAACGGCACAGAGAGCTCCTGTGCTACTCGGCGTGTATCTGCCGCCAGTACTCCCAGCCCGCCGCCGCCGCGAATGCCATTTGCTTTATCGTATAGCTCAATCGTCCAATACGTATAGGGACGCTCCGGGCTGAGGGCTTTTGTGAGGTGTTGGCGGTTAATTGCCGTATAGAACTCCTCTACATCCTCAATATTCTCCAAACGATGGTGAATCGCTTGCTCGGTACTCTGGCCGAGATTTTTGAAATTATCTCCAGTTTTGCCCACTACTTTTTCCATAAGTACTATTATATAGTAGCTCGCCAGATTTTTCAATTTGACCGCACAAGCGAGTAGGCAAGGGGCGTGCTTGCGCGCTTTCTGCTACGAACGCCGTGCGGACAAGTATAGCGCTTGACAGCGCAGCTATCATGCGCTATACTTGACACAAGGTCTTATTAGACTATTTTTTAATGGAGGAGAATATGGCTAAAATTACTCGTATTAAAGCCACCGATCCGCACGAACCAAAGGAGAAGCCGGTAAAAAAGGCTGCGCCGAAAGCTGAGAAGGCCGAGAAGCCTGAGAAGCCAGCAAAAGCCGAGAAGCCTAAAAAGCCTCAAGGTAAATTTCGTCGCTTCATCACCGCGCCGTTTCGCTACATCCACAGCTCGTGGCTGGAGCTGCGTCAGGTCCGCTGGCCTTCTCGCAAGTCCACTTGGGCAATGGTACTGGCCGTACTGGTCTATACCGCGATTTTCATTGGCTTTATCGTGCTTATTGACGCACTATTCACATTAATCTTTAATAACATCTTAGGATAAGGAGTTTTTATGGCAGTAAACCGTTATGATGACACCCGCGCGTGGTATGCCATCAGCACATATTCCGGCTACGAAGACAAGGTAGCGGACAGTATCAAGGCTCGCGTTGGCGGCGCCGAATTTTCCGGGAAGATTTTTGACGCAATCGTCCCTAAAGAAAAGCAAATTGAAATCAAAAACGGCAAGCGCAAAGTCGTAGACCGCAAGATTTTCCAGGGCTATGTCCTAGTAGAGATGAAGCTCTCTGATGAAACTTGGTACATCATCCGCAACACGCCTGGCGTCACCGGCTTTATTGGCACTGGCACGCAGCCGACCCCAGTTTCCGAAAAGGAAATCACTAAAATCAAGAAGCGCATGGGTGTAGAGGATCCTAAATTCTCTATCAACTATACCATTGGGGAGGTTGTTTCCATCACAGATGGCCCATTCAAAGGCTTTGACGGCACTATCTCTGAGGTTGACTCCGTAAAGGGCAAGCTCAAGGTCATGGTCTCCATGTTTGGTCGTGAAACACCGGTAGAGCTAGACGCACTCCAGGTCCAAAAAATCTAACAAAACCACTAAAAATCCCCGTAAGTTTCCTTGCGGGGATTTTGTTCCTTAGATGCCAGTATAAAACTGACTGTACAGGAACGATGCCGCATTTGCGGCCTGCGTGTGCTTGTCTCGCCAATCCCCCTCTTTTACATAGAGCCGTGTTTCGGGATTTTCTGCGTCCCAGAGGTAAACCAGTTTACTTTCATTGTCGTAAGTACCATCGGTACTCTTTACGGCGATGGCTTGTTTCTTGATTCCTCCGGTCTCAGTCGGGGTATAGCCTACCAGAACTTTCAGAAACTCGTCCTCATAAGTCATGAATTTGAGCCCCGAACGCGAGATGATATAATACAGGTCTTCCCAGCTGGCCCTTTCTACGGGGTCCATCTTCACTCCGCTTGCGCGCAGCTCTCGGATTTTCCAGGGGTCTCGCAGACAAACATTCTGATAATCAAACCTTTCGCAAAGTACTATTGAGTTAATGTCCACTAACTCCTCCATATTTCCTAAATCAATCATCATTTTTACTCCTCCTATACCTTGGCGAAATCGTAAATTACTAGGCAAAATGCCCTTATCTTCTTATTATATCACACTTATGCTTTTTAGTCAATATCAGTCTTTACTTTTTCGTCCGCTTTTGCTATAATTAAAAAGTTACGCACGGAAAGGATTTTTATGGCAGAAGCCAAAAAATGTATCGGAAATTTGAAGCTCCGCATCCCTGGCGGGAAAGCTACAGCTGGTCCTCCAGTCGGTAGCACGCTCGGTCAGTGGGGCCTAAACATGATGGACTTTATCAATCCATTCAATGAAGCTACTAAAGAATTCATGGGGAAGAACGTCATTGTCCACATCAAGGTCTACGAAGACCGCAGTTTTGACTGGGTCTGCTTGGGACAGCCGGTGGATGACCTCATCCGTGAGGCTATCAAAATTGACAAGGGTAGCGGTAAGCCTAACTTGGACAAAGTTGGCAAAATCACCCGCGCCCAGCTAGAGGAAATCGCCAACAAGAAAATGGCTCAGCTGAACGCTGTAGACCTGGACGGCGCCGTGAAAGTCGTCGCCGGTACCGCTCGCAGCATGGGCGTAGAAGTCGTAGACTAAGACGATTCACCGCCGGAGCAAACTCCGAACTTACCCCTGTTACAAGGGGTAAGTTTTTTCTGCAATAAAGATATGTTATAATAATACATATGCCCAAATTTCAGCTTGTCAGCAAATATCAGCCTACTGGTGACCAGCCTCAGGCCATCCAGCAACTTGTTGATGGTTTGAAACACGGCGAACGCGAGCAAACTCTCTTGGGCGTGACCGGTTCCGGAAAAACTTTTACCATGGCCAACATCATTGAGCAGGCTCAAAAGCCTACGCTCATTCTTGCCCACAACAAGACTCTTGCTGCGCAACTTTACTCCGAATTTCGTGAATTTTTCCCGCACAATGAGGTTCATTATTTTGTATCATACTTTGACTACTACCAACCAGAAGCTTACATTGCCAGCAGCGACACTTACATAGAGAAGGACTCCGCTATTAACGAAGAAATTGACCGCCTGCGCCACGCCGCTACGGTTTCTCTTCTCACTCGTCCGGACACAATCATCGTGGCCAGCGTTTCCTGTATCTATGGTATTGGCTCTCCAGACCACTATACGGAGATGTCCGTTGCCCTTACTAAACAGGACGGCCGTTGGTTAGTAAAAAACGCGCCTGTTTCCCAATCTGATTTCGTGGTCTATCTTGTTGCAATGCAATATCACCGCAACGATATTGCCTTTGAGCGCGGGAATTTCCGGGTGATGGGCGATACTATTGACCTCTTTCCGGCCGCCGGGGAAAAGGCTTATCGCTTTGAATTTGCCTTTGGCGAGCTAGAAACCGTCAAAATCATTGATCCGCTCACCGCCGAGGTTCTGGAAAAGCCGGAAAAGCTCTTTATTTTCCCAAACACTCACTATGCTACCCCTAAAGATAGCCTGTTAAAGGCTCTGGACACTATCCGTGCCGAGTTTGATGAGCGTCTAAAATTCTTTGAACAGCACAACAAATTCTTGGAAGCGCAGAGGCTTTCCCAGCGCACTAAATACGATCTGGAAATGCTGGAAAGTACCGGTTTTGTCAAAGGCATTGAAAACTATTCCCGGCACTTGGATGGGCGTAAGGCCGGGGAACCGCCAGCTACACTCCTTGACTTTTTCCCAGAAGATTTCCTACTACTTGTAGACGAGTCGCACATGACCCTCCCGCAAGTCCGCGGTATGTATAACGGCGACCATGCTCGCAAGGAAACTCTTGTAGAATATGGTTTTCGCCTGCCCTCCGCTCTAGACAACCGCCCGCTCACTTTTGGTGAATTTCAGAGCCATATTAAACAAGCAATTTATGTTTCTGCTACCCCTGGTGAATATGAGCTAGAGCATTCCCCAACGCCAGCTCAGCAAGTTATTCGCCCTACTGGCCTCCTAGACCCAGAAATAGAAGTGCGATCAACTGACGGCCAAATTGACGACCTGATGGAAGAAATTGACCGCCGTATTGCTAAAAACCAGCGAACGCTGGTCACTACTCTGACCAAACGCATGGCAGAGGACCTTTCTGAGCACCTCAAAGACCGTGGCGTAAAAACTGCCTACATCCACTCTGATATTGATACCCTGGAGCGTGGCGACATCCTCCGCGACCTTAGAAATGGTGTTTACGATGTGCTTGTAGGCATCAATCTCTTGCGTGAGGGGCTAGATTTACCAGAAGTGAGCCTTGTGGCTATCCTAGATGCAGACAAAGAAGGCTTTCTTCGCTCCGAGTCTGCTCTGATTCAGACCATTGGTCGTGCCGCTCGCCATGTAGAGGGGCGCGTGATTATGTATGCAGACAACATCACGGAGAGCATGGAGCGCGCTATTTCCGAGACTAACCGCCGCCGCGAAATCCAGCAGAAGTACAACGAAGATCATCACATTACCCCACAGTCTGTCAAAAAAGCCGTCGGCGAGGGTCTCCGCGCTATCATTCCGCAAAAAGAGCAGGAGAACAAGCTTGACCTCAAAAAAGTGCCAAAGGAAGAAATCCCCAAACTCGTCAAAGAGCTCACGTCTCAGATGCAGCTCGCCGCCGCCAATTTGGACTTTGAACACGCCGCCGACCTCCGCGACCTCATAAACAAGCTTACTGACGAAGTTTGAAATAGTCTAATCCTTGTGATTGTCCGAGGTATCACAAGGATTAGACTATTTCAGCCCTATTTAGTAAGTACTGAAAATCTGTGACCAATACGTCTTATACTTCGTATTCGGATCAAACGAGAACCCCACTGATAGTTTCGTAAACTCCGGATCCAGAATATTTTTCTTGTGTTCTTCCGAGTTCATCCACATCTGCACCACTGTCTCCGGCGACACCGCTGCTGACCCCGCCGCTAGGTTCTCGCCACTCTTCCCACCAGAAGAGGGAATCGGACAAACCGTATACCACGCCGAACCATCCGGCCGTGTGTGTGCGTAGGCAGTCTTGATTTCTTCCGCTCTGGTCATTGCCGCCCCAGCACAAGTATCTCCCCACGACACTCCGCCTATCCCGGCCTTTGCCCGCTCATTATTTACGAGCGATAGCACTTCCTGTTTCCACTCGTCTCCTGGCACTGGAATTACATTCACTGTCAAAGTGTCACGTTTTTCACCGTCATAAGTACCGGCTGTCACTGTTGTTGTCCCCGTCCCTACAATCTTTGGGAAACGGCACTGACTGGACGAATACCCCAGATATGACCGCGCCTCGGAGTAAAACCCGGCAATTACACCAGTATTAGAAGTCTGCCAGTACATGTTGTCATATCCCGGCAATGATTCATCTATACAGATGTCTACATCTGCCGACTGATAAATCGTAATTTCATCAATACTCCAGAGGTCACTGCTGCCCAGCGTACCATTACCTCGGCTACCAGAGTTGCTTCTCCGTCCTGAATAATACGACGACCGTGCCGCAGACGAGCTGTTAGTACTTGGGACTACGATTCCTTCTAGGAACTGCGACACCGGGTCTAGTAGTTCCGCACTATCTACGTTCTCATCCAGAGTATCGTTCCGCTCTGCCACTACCTGGAACTCACCGCCCTTGTTGATACCGATTGCGCTAGCAATCAGCACCCCTGCAATCAAAATTGCTACCGCATTCAGTGACAACAGAATTGTCATCCTTGTTTGCCTCAGCATGGAAGCAGCGGCGGCCATTAGCGAGCCTCCGTGTCAATTAGCGCCGCAATTAAGTTTACAATCATTTCCAGCTGGATTAGGTCTTGTCGCTCAAAATCCTGCTTGCCAAGCGGTTTCCCCACTAACAACTGCCCAAAAACCCGTCCCTTTGCATCGCGTAGCGCCGCTACGGCATAAATTTCGTGACTCCTAAGTAGCGCCTGCATGTCCAAATTATATTTCTGCCAAACCCCCTGCTCCGGCCGCCCCAACTTCATAATTTTATGGATTTCCGCCTCTGGCAACTTCAGCTTTTTGGAACCGCATAGCTTATCTTTCACGACTAGCCCAATATACGAAAAGTGCATCTGCTCCGCAATAAACCGCGCCAACGCCGGTCGCTTGGTGTTTTCCGGGGCCATCCGGTTTATTTTCCTAATTACCGCCGTCATGTCCACTTGGTCCGCCTGCACCATTGCTCGGACGTGCCCAGAGAGCTCATAGATAATTGGCAGCAGCACCATCATGATTGCTATCATGATAAAACTTAGCACCATAATTTCCGTAGGAGTACTCTGTATCTTAAAAATCCAATAAATAATCATATTCAAAATCACCATGTAAATCACCGCCGCACTAGACATAATTACTACGTACGACAGAAATCTTAGCGGGCGCGTCCTCAAAGCAATAATTTTTCGGTTTAGAATCGCACAGTACAGCAGTGCTATTGCTAGACAGATGATGATTGGGCCTAGCCACTGTATATTGGAGAACCCCGCCCTTTCGTAGACTACCCCGAATAGATAAAACACAATCGCCGTGAAACAAACAATCAAACAAAATGCTAAAAATGCTCGGTTTCTAGCGCCCTTTCTTGCCCCGAGCAAAATCAAAAAACCAGAGATTACAGCTAGAACTGCCGCAACACTCAGCAAAATTGTTATGATTTGCACTTGACCTCCACTAAGCTTAAGTTATATAATGATTATAACAAATTATTCAAAAAAGGCCAATATGAATAAAAACAAAAACATAGATAAAAAACGTAGCCTTGCCGCTAAAAAAGCCGCTCGCACACGGAAGGCAAATCAACTCAAAGAAACTCTTAAATATCACAAAATTGCTACCATTGCACGCGCCATTGCCTGTGTCACGTTTGCGATGCTCGTGTTTATTGGTGTATCGCACTTGGTCCACGCCATGACCTTGACCGCCGTAGCTAATACTAACGGTATCCCGTCTGACTGGGGCCTAACTTCTGCCGCACATCCGGACACGATTACCCTTCCCATTACCTATTTTGACCAGAAAAAAGATTGTAAGATGTTTGAGGGGAACTGCAGCAGCGAACCGTCCGGCTCTCTCCAGCAGGGCATCGTAGAGGACGAACTAGACGCGGAAGGCCTGCCTGTCCCTAAATACGCTAATTACAAAGAGGCAAAGAGCCATTTGGACGGCTGGAGCCGCTATGTCACCCAGGACAACTTCTATCAGTGGTTCCACGAAGTTGACGGCAAAAGCTGGCAGTATGACAGTGAGATTACTTTCTACAAGCAAGAGGGCAATAAATACACCTATGACGGCGGCAATGGCAGCGGTCAGGGGCGCCAGATTTTCCCGCTAGACAGCACGAAGGGCGAAAACCCCATTTACGAAAGTACTTGTTTTTATTCTGGCCGCAGCAAGGAATGCCACAACTTCCACTTCACCGCACGCATGACCGTCCCAGTCCGCATCAATGCCTCTGGCACCGAGCGCTTTGACTTCGCTGGCGATGACGACGTCTGGGTCTTTCTTAATGGCAAATTAGTGCTGGACATTGGCGGTGTACATGACCGCCGCACGGGCTATTTCATCGTTAATTCTGACGGCACGATCACTTCTTATGTAGACGGCAAGCTCTACCGTGAAAATTATGACATCGGTATCAAAGGTGGTGACGTCGTAGAACTTCAGTTCTTCTATGCTGAACGCAACACTACCGAGGCAAACATCTTGATTACAATTTCTGACATGGAATGGCCAATTTCCGCCGACAGCAAACTTTCTGCTACTATGTTTGGCGATAAACTGATAGAATATATTGCTTCTATCACCAATAGCGACCCCTCTAACGAACTTTATGTTGATAACATTTCTGCTTATCTCCAGGATGATGGCAACGACCTCTCTGGTTTCGTTCCGCTCACTGAGAAGACACTAGAATACTCCAGAACTCCGGAAGATGCCAATTCTTGGGAAAGACTCAAAATTGCAGACCCTGGCACCAAAGACAACAGCGGTTTCAAACTTGCCTCTCCGCTCCGCCTTGCAAAAGCCGGTGAGCCCGGTGATACAATTTCTGTTCGCTACTTCATCGCCCCGGAGACAAACGAGATTAATTACAAAAATACCACCGCCTTCTACACTGAAAACGGGCATGGTGATACCGGTATTTCCTATAACGTTGCTACGGTTAGCCGTAACGATCTCTACATTGTACCAGTCTATTACACCGTCAGCTATAATTCCGACGGCGGTATCGCTGTCCCATCAGAAAGTGTAGAGAAAAAGCATACCGCTACCCGCCCGGTAGACCCGGTCAAAAAAGGCTATCAATTCACGGGGTGGACTTTGGACGATAGTCGCTATGATTTTAGTACCCCGGTCACCGCAGATATCACTCTCACGGCCAACTGGGAAGAAGTTAAGCATACCGTGTCGTTTGATACTCGCGGCGGCAACGGTATTTCGCCTCAATCCGTCCAGGATGGAAGCCACGCTACCCGCCCAGCCGATCCCGTCCGCGATGATTATATCTTTGTGGGCTGGAGCCTAGACGGCGAAAGCTACAGCTTTGACACTCCGGTCACTGCCAATATCACCCTGGTAGCTGAATGGGAAAGAATCAAAGCCAATCTTACCGTAGCTTTTAACCCTAACGGCGGCTCTGATGTTCCGTCCCAGACCGTTGTAGAAGGGAATCGTGCCACTCGCCCGGATGACCCCACTCGCGATGGCTATGAATTTACTGGTTGGACACTGGATGAGAATACTTACGATTTCAATTCTGCAGTTACCAGAAACATTGTGCTGGATGCAAACTGGGAAAGAGTGGTCTTTACAGTCAGCTTTGAGACTGCTGGTGGCAGCGACGTGGACAGCCAGACCGTCCACAAAAACGATCGCGCCACTCGCCCGGAAACCACTTATGACGGCTATACCTTTGTGAAATGGACTCTGAATGGCGCCGACTATGATTTCAACGCCCCTGTTGCTAATGACATTACGCTCGTGGCTATCTGGGAACAAATCCCGCCCGCAGAGCCTACCAATAGGCCTACTCCGGAGACTACTAACGTTCCGGCTGCACCCGTAGAACAACTTCCAGCAGACATGACCTTCTATGACGACGACATGGCCTACCTGCCAGTGCTCGGTGAAGTCTACTTCGTGCCAAACACCGGTCTCATTTCTAGTACCGCCGTAGCGCTCTTTGGTAGCCAGACCTTCTCCGACATCATCCTCTCTCAGCCCTTCGCCTTGCTCAACCTAGCGCTCTTTGCTACTAGCTTTGCGGTTTACTATCCGCTCCGGAAATACTAATTATTTCTTCTTTTCGGCAATCATCGCTACGATGTTGATAATCATTTCCAGCTGTGCCAAATCTTTTCGGTCAAAGCCCATCTTCCCGGTGGGCTTTCCAACTAGTACCTGCCCAAACGCCTTGCCCTTGTCATCGGAGAGTTCCGCGATTGCCCTAATCCCCAGACGATTGACCGTTTCTGATACTGGCTGATTAAACTCCTGCCAGACGCCCTTTTCTGCCCGGCTGAGCAGGGAAATCTGTTTTAGCTCGTCTACGGTAATTGGCATACTGGACGAGCCATACAGCCGACCCCGTACGAACAGTCCAATATAATTGAAATGCAGATAAGTTGCCAAAAAGTCCGCCAACTCGTTCAAATTGACATTTTTGTTGCTGGCTACTTGGTTGAGCTTTCTTACAACGTAGGCTAGGTCTACACTGTCCGTTTGCACCAGAGAGCGAATAAAGGCGGTAGACTCATTTAGTACCGGCATCATCAGCAAGATAATTGCCACCATGATGAAGTTCAAGATAAAGATGGACGGAGACGGATTTGGCACCTTGAACAGCGCCGTAAAGACGATAAAGAATATCACCATATAGATAATAGCGGTAGACAGCATCAAAATCCCGTATGATAGAATTCTTAGCCATGTCGTAGAAAGTGGCAGAACTTTGTAGCGCAAGATTGAATAGTAGTGCGCAATCATAGTAATAGAAATCGTCAGCGGCCCAATCCAAATCAAATCGTAGCGCACCCAGAACGGCAGTAGTAGATCAAATATCAAAGACAACACGCCAGTGATGCCACTACCAACCAGCAACACGTTCAGCCCAGTGCGCTGCCCCTTGTTGCGGGTCTTGAGAATCCGATAAATCAATATTACCAGGAAAGCCGGCGTGATAGACATGAAGTATACTAAATAGAGATAATAGTACCAACCATTCACCAGTTCTACGGTGTTTCCCGTATTGGCCAAAGTGAAGCTGCTGTAGAGCCAAGCCGGATTATAGACGATTAGACCAATCATCACCGCACCAGCGATAGCAAAGAGCCCGGTCAGAACCCTCCCAATTTTCATCCGTCCGCTGGAGTAACCAATAAAACCAATATCCATCAAAATCGCACTGGTATAAATTCCAAGAATTGCAATCGGCGCGAGATCTGTTTGATTAGCATTCAGAGATAGAAAAGTAGCAATAGAAATACCCCACCCCGAAGCACCAATCGCTGTCAGCATAAAGAACGCCGACTGTAGACGCTCATTTTTTCGTGAGCCAACTAGCGTCGCAAAACCAGTCAGCATCGTCAAAACTGCTACTGCATATAGCAAAATCGTAATTAGTTGCACTTGACCTCCACAATCTTAAATATACTACCATTATAATTGGCCAATTTAAAATGGTCAAGCCTAAAAAATACCCCCGATGTTTTACCATCGGGGGATTAGATAAGGGGGTATTCTACTCTGGTCGGCGGGCTGTTACCAGTACCGCCAATGGTTCCTCGTTGCTCTGGTCAAAATCCAACTCGTACTGCACTCCGGGCACCCCGGAAAACGCATACTCTATCCGAGCCTCCGCTTCCGCGGTACTCTTCATCAGCTGGATGTTTGACTCGTCCTGGTTCCAAGCAAAAATTGCTCCGTCCCGCAACATGCACCAGTGCATCAGTTGCAGATCGTGCAGAAAAACTCCGCCCGGCTTCAGCAGGTTATTCATGATGTGCTCTACGACCCAGTTGTAGTCTTCCATCATGTAGGACATAATTCCGCCAGCATTCACTGCATCGAACTTCCGCCCTTCGGCAATCATCTGATTAATCATCAGGCGTACGTCCAATACTCTGTGTTGGTGTTCCAGTTTGCTACGTGACTCATCCGACAGTGTGCATCCTGCGACGTTGGGGCTCAACACGTATTCTGGAGTTGCCGACGGGTCCAAGTCGCAACTATAAATTACCTGCTTCTCTACCTGCGGGCTGTAATTGCCGTGTCTCAACCACTGAAACCATCCGCTGGCAAGATCCAGCACTTCCGGCTTGTCCGCCAGGAGCTTCTGGGTCTTTTTATGCCGATAGCCTACCAAGTTCAGTCCCGGATCAGCCTGCACCCAATACCAAATGATATCGGTGCGCGGAATTTCTCTGAACCTACCCGCCAAATCCGGCGCCAGTCCAAAGTGCAGTTCCAGTACGATAGATCTCGGTACGCAAGCCAGCCACGCAAAGAAAAACTCAGATTCGTGACAATGCGCATCCAACACGAAACGCACAAACTGCGGATTTTCCAGAAAAGGTTTAATCCCTGACCAAATCTTCTCTGTCTCCTCGCTGCCCAGGTTCAGCCCTACTGCTACACGCATCAGCCCGTCTTTTACCTCCAGCAAATCTTCTGCTCTTGACTTGGGGATATTTTCCCCGTGCAGGTTTGCCTGTCTGGCCATGCGCCATTTTGCAGATTCGGTTGCGCATTCTACGTTGTATGCTTTTGATAACATCTGTACCGCCATGTCCGGCTTTAACGGATTGTTGTCCCATAGTTCTTTATCGTTTAACCATGCTTTTAAGTCAACCATCTTTTCTACCTCCTATGTGCTATAGTGACCCCCTACCTATCGTTACTCATTATAGCACGCTTGTTATTTCGCCGCAAAGCGATTCTGTGGTATAATTAAATAATGGAAATAAAACGCGAGGATATCTTACACCTGGCTAGTTTGTCAAATTTTTCGCTCTCTGACGCGGAGATAGACAGCCTAGGCACAGATTTACAAAACATTATCAAATACATTTCTCAGCTGGACGAACTGGACGTCAGTGGCGTAGAGCCCACGTATCAAGTTTTTGAAATGGAAAACGTCTGGCGTCCAGACGAAATCTTGCCGCAGGATGCCTCGCGTGAGAAATTACTGGCACTTGCCCCGGCCGCACAGGAAAATCAAATTAAAGTTCCAAAGGTGTTATAACTATGAAAATTGCCACTAAAGATATCTCCGCCGTTAGCCTAGTTAAAGCAGCCTTGGACAAGGCTAAACGTTGTAAAAATTACAACATTTTTGTTTCGCTCAACACGGAAAATGCCCTGAAAAAAGCTAAAGAAATTGACGCTAAAATCGCTCGTGGGGAAAATCCAGGACGTTTAGCTGGTGTGCCGTACGCTCTAAAGGATAACTTCCTCAGTCGCGAAGGCTGCACGACTGCCTCTTCTCATATTCTGGAACCGTTTGCAAGCCCGGTGGATGCTACCGCCGTAGAAAAGCTGGAGGCAGAGGGTGCTATTATGATTGGCCGCACTAACTTGGACTCCTTTGCACACGGCTCTAGTACGGAAAACTCATATTTTGGGGTGACACACAACGCAGTTGATTTTGAACGGGTAGCCGGGGGATCCTCCGGCGGTTCGGCCGTGGCCGTAGCACTGGACATCGTCCAGTTCGCTACTGGTACGGATACCGGCGGTTCCATCCGCCAGCCAGCTTCCTTCAATGGCGTCTATGGTTTCAAACCGACTTACGGCACCATCTCTCGCTACGGCGTAGTAGCGATGGCCTCCAGCACGGACTGCATCGGCTTCTTCACCAAAAACACAGAGGATATGGATTTGCTCATGCAAATCTGTGCCGGCCAGGACCCGAAGGACCTCACGACCTTGCCGGACTACTACGCGTCCGCAAGAGCTGGCGCACAAGGGCAATGTCGTATCGGTTTAGTAAAGGGCTTTGACAACGATGTCCTCACCGCGGTAGCCAAAAAGTTGCATGACCAGGGTCACGAAATCGTAGAGCTGGACATGCCTACTCTTAAATACGCCCTAGCCGTCTACTATATTGTTGTCCCGGCTGAAATCGCCAGCAACCTCTCCCGCTATGACGGCATCCGCTATGGTTTTCGTTCGGACAAGGCAAAGGATTTGCCGGAGATTTACAGTCAGTCCAGAAACGATGGCTTCATGCCGGAGAACAAACGCCGGATTATGATTGGCAATTTCGTCCTCAGCTCTGGTTTTTATGACGCCTACTTCCTCAAGGCTGCTAAAGCTCGCACCATGATTATTAACGAATACGCGGAAGCTTTCAAACAATGTGATTTCTTGCTTACTCCAGTCAGCCCCAACCCCGCCTTCAAGATTGGCGAAAAGGTCAACGACCCAGTCAGTATGTACCTAGAAGATGTTATGTCCGTGCCGATTAACCTTGCCGGCCTGCCTTCTCTTAGCTTCCCAGCTGGAAAAACCGCAGATGGTTTGCCAGTTGGTCTGCAACTAGTTGGTCCGCGCCGGTCTGATGCTAGCATCCTGCAATTTATTGGCGAAAATTTTAAGGAGGAAAAATAATGGATTCATCAGTAATTTTTCTACTCATTGCCATTTTGCTAGTTGGCATCTTAGTCTTTGTGGCAATCGCCCTGACTGGTCGCCGCACGCACGATTTTGACAAAGAGGCCTATCAAACCGCCTTTCTACAGATTGAAAACACCTTGCGCAAGGAGAACCAGCTATCTTATCATACTGTGATTGTAGAGGCGGATAAGCTGTTAGACCGCGCCATGAACGAAATGGGCATCCCTGGGAAGACCATGGGCGAACGGCTCAAACGTTCCGGCAACAAATTCACTCAGCTCAACTCTGTTTGGTATGCACACAAAATCCGCAACCAAATCGCCCACGAGCACGGTTTCAAGCCCGAATACAACCAGGCTAAACACGCCCTAGCCACTTATAAACAAGCCTTAAAAGATTTAGGAGCTATCTAATGAAATACTATCCAACCATTGGTATTGAATGTCACGTTCAGCTGGCCACCCGCACCAAGCTTTTTAGCGAAGTGGATAACGACGCCCGCGGCAAAGAGCCAAATTCCTGTGTTTCGCCGGTAGATTATGCCTTGCCTGGGATGCTGCCCCGTTTGAACGGCGAAGCTATTAAATTCGCCATCCGCGCCGGTCGCGCCATGCACTGCGAAATCAACCCATCTTCTCGCTTTGATCGCAAGCACTACTTCTATCCCGACTCGCCCAAAGGTTATCAAATCACCCAGTTTTATCACCCCATCATTGGGGAGGGCTATGTTGACCTGCCCAGCGGCGGTAAAGTCCGCATTGAACACGCCCACCTAGAGGGCGACGCCGGAAAGCTGACCCACTTTGGCTCTTACTCGCTGGTGGACTTGAACCGTGTAGACACCCCGCTCATAGAAATCGTCTCCATGCCGGACATCCACTCCGCTAAAGATGCGCACGATTATTGCAAAGCTCTTTGGCGTCTGATGTGCTTTGCCAAAGTAACCAATGGCGATCTCTATAATGGCAATATGCGTTTTGATGTCAACGTTTCTATTGCTCCGGAGGGCGCGAAGGAACTTGGCACCCGCGCCGAGGTCAAGAACCTCAACAGCTTCCATTCCGTGGAGCGTGCCGTGGAGTATGAAATCGCCCGCCAGGCTAAACTCTTAGACGCCGGGGAAAAGATCATCCAGGAAACTCGCGGCTGGAACGATGCTACCGGAGAAACCACCGGTCAGCGCTCTAAAGAGGAAGCCAAAGATTACCGCTATATGCCAGAACCAGACCTCCCGCCTATCAATCTTTCAGAGGATTTTATTGCCACCGAATCTGCCAAACTCCCCCTCATGCCGGCCGACTATCAGGAGAAATTCAAGGGCGCCATCCCAGATGACATCCTGGAAATTTTACTAGACTACCCAGTACTGATGGAAAAACTCGCGGAATGTGCGCGTTTTGGCGCGCCGGAGGCTCGCGGCGATGCGCAGGCTGCTGCCGAGCCCGAGCGGCGCGACCCCGTGAAGACGGGCGTCGCGAACGCGTCCGCGAGCACCGGCGCGCAAACGCGTATGATTGCAAATTGGTTTACGTCCGTACTACTGGCCGAGGAAAAATCCGCCGAATATCTTAACGATTTGCCGGAAGCCGCCCAACTAAACGCTCTGGCCGAGATGACCGCAAAAAACGAGCTTTCTAGCACCGGCGCCAAGGAAGTCTTCCTCAAATTCTTTGACCCACAAATGAAGGGTAAAGACGCCCGCACTATTGCCAGTGAGCTCGGCGTAGTCCAAGAAAACGACACCGCCGCCCTGGAAAAAATCGTAGATGCAGTGTTAGACAACCCTGCCACTAAACAGGCCCAGGCAGATTATAAGGCTGGCTCAGAAAAAGTGCTCGGTTTCCTCGTAGGACAGGTCATGAAAGAATCAAAGGGCAAGGCTAACCCCTCCGCCGTCCAAGCAATCCTGAAACAGAAACTGGCTTAAAACTATTGACTTTTTAGCCCAAGTGTGCTATAATAAAAGAATAGGCACTTTACTACTGATAAGGGGGTGAAAAAATGGGAATTGCCACAAAAGCAACAGATCAGCTGAGGATTCGCGCTCAGCAACTTGTCAACCTGACTGGACAGGAGATCCACATCTACTACGATGACACAGGGAACATTGCGACGTTTCCGCCGGACACACAGCACCCGTTCGGGTACCAGAGTGACTACGTCATCGCTGCCGTGTTGGACGGCTCCGGCAGATGCCCAGTGACTCATGTCGGGAACCATCCTGGCGCACTGTATGTCCATTACGACGGAAGGAGTGCCGACAACGTGGGTATGTACCACTTGCTCAGATTGACAGAGCGGCGTCAGTACGAACGCGTCCGCCTCTGTGAGCTAACCTACTGAGAACATGTGACCGCAACTACCCAAAAGTGCCTTGCCCCGGACGACTGTCCGGGGCATTACTATTGACAAAAATAACCATATGTGCTATATTATGACTACTTATGGCCACAGCGCGCGGGCGATGATTACCGAGAACGTCCTGACGACTGCCGACCAGTCTCGCCGGCAGCAGCCGGATTTACTCTACGCCCGCTATCAGGGAAAAACCGCAGACGGCGGCAGCCTCTTTAGGCTCTATCTGCTTGACACAAAAGTAGATACCATGGTCATTTTGAAAGACTCGGAGTAATCCGAGTCTTTTTCCTTGTCAAAACTCCCCACATCTGGTAAAATAGATACATTATGTCAGAGATTAAAGATTTAAGCAAATTCCGCAATATTGGGATTATCGCCCATATTGATGCCGGAAAAACTACCACATCAGAGGCCATTCTCTATCGTACCGGCCTCAAACACAAAATTGACCTAGTCAAGGGCGACACCGGTGGTGCCACTACTGACTGGATGGAGCAGGAAAAGGAGCGCGGTATTACCATTACCTCCGCCGCCGTGACTGCTTACTGGAAGGGTCATCAGATTAACATCATTGATACCCCGGGCCACATTGACTTCACCGCAGAGGTAGAGCGTAGCTTGCGCGTGCTGGACGGCGCCGTCGTGGTCTTTGATGGGAAGATGGGAGTAGAGGCCCCGTCTGAAACCGTTTGGCGTCAGTCCACTCAATACGGTGTCCCGCGTATCTGTTTTGTCAACAAAATCAACCAAATTGGTGGTGATTTCTACAAATCTCTCGACAGCATCCACAAGCGCCTTTCTAAAAACGCCGTTGCTATCCACCTGCCAATTGGCTTTGAAAAGACTATCTGCGGCGTGGTTGACCTCGTAGTCAAGAAGGCCTACACATATAACGATGACGCCGACCACGAGCTCACCGTAGGTGAACTCCC
>CAZLAC010000008.1:0-30136 GCA_964557405.1 uncultured Candidatus Saccharibacteria bacterium | reverse complement strand
ATGCGAATGTAGCTCAGTTGTTTAGAGCGCTTCCTTGCCAAGGAAGAGGTCGAGAGTTAGAGTCTCTTCATTCGCACCAGAGCTCCGCAGCTAAACCCCCCTTGGCTGCGGAGCTCTGGTTTTTGTGCTATAATGAAACCAAAGCTAAAGGAGTTTCTATGGTCTATACAAAACCTACTCATCAAATCAAGGATAACGAAAAAGTCGTCCTACAGGTCAATCATAACTATTTTATGCGCGAGACCATTGCTACTCTCGCTAAAATTTTTCTCGTCAGCCTAGGCTATGCCTTCACCATCGTAATTGCTTATGTTGCGTTATTTTCATCTACTGCGTCCGCGACTACCTCTAAATCTACCACTGACAACGGCGCTATTGCTGGCATTGTCGTCTTTGGCACCTCTCTTGCTTATCTCGTAATTGTAATTACTAATGTATCTCACCTCATCAGTCTCCACCATCGTGTCACGACAGAAGAAACTACCATCCTGTCCGGCCCAAAAGCCTCTCTCTCCAAAATTGAGCATTCTGCTCTCGCCCAAAAGAGCCACGTTTTAGAGCAGCAGGAAGATGACGAAGATTTACTTTAGCTCTACCAAAAACCATCAAACTAGCGTATAATAATATATATAATTAAGGAGAATTTTATGATACCACTTATTATCATTGGCTGTATCATTCTTATCATTATTGTGTTCATCTGGGGTTCATATAACGGCCTAGTCAAGACCAACGAACGTGTCAACGAAGCCTGGTCTGACATCACTGTCCAGCTCAAACGCCGTTCTGACCTCATTCCTAACCTCGTAGAAACCGTCAAAGGTTATACTAAACACGAAAGTGAAGCCATCAAACAAGTCTCTGACGCTCGCGCTAAAATGATGGGCGCCCGCTCCGTCAAAGACACCGCTGAAGCAGACAAATCTTTCATGGGCGCGCTTTCTCGCATCATGGCCGTGTCCGAATCATATCCGGAACTAAAAGCCGACAAAAACTTCCAGAAACTCCAGGAAGAATTGTCCGACACAGAGGACAAAATTCAAGCTTCTCGCCGCTTCTATAATGCCGGAGCAAAAGAGCTCAACACTAAAATCAAAATGTTCCCAATCAACCTCTTCGGTGGTTTTGGCTTCAAGGCTCGCGAATATTATGATGTCACTGAGGACGAAAAAGCCAAAATCAACGACGCCCCGTCAGTTAAATTCTAATTTCCGGAAACTCCGGAAGGAGCATTATGTATAAGCAGATCGCCGCCAACAAACGCAACACCATCTTCATTATGATTGGATTCGTGGTACTTATTGCAGCTATTGGCGTCGGTCTTGCTTACGCTTTTGGCGACTGGGGTATCTCCATTTGGGTACTAGTCGCCGCACTTGCTTATGCTATTATTCAGTATTTCCTGGCCGGCTCGCTGGCCGTAGCCATGACCGGCGCTAGGGAAATAGAAAAAAAGGACAACCGCCGCCTGTATAATGCAGTAGAGAACTTGTCTATCACTACTGGCTTACCTATGCCTAAAGTTTACATCATTGACGATCCGGCGCCGAACGCCTTTGCTACTGGTCGTGACCCTAAACACGCCGTTGTTGCTGCCACCACGGGCCTACTGGACATCATGGATGACAAAGAGCTTACTGCTGTTATGGCGCACGAAATGTCTCACGTAAAAAATTATGACATTCGCGTGTCCATGATTACATTCGGTCTAGTTTGTCTCGTGGGCTATATTTCTGATCTTGGTATCCGCATGCTTTATTTTAGTAGTCGCGGAAAGGACGAAGACCGTAGCCCAATTGGTTTTATTGTAGTGATTATCACATCAATTCTGGCTCCAATTGCCGCGTCCGTTGCACAGATGGCGGTCAGCCGGGAGCGCGAATATCTAGCGGACGCTTCGGCTGCCCATATCACTAGATATCCGGAGGGCATGATTTCCGCACTGAAAAAACTTGACACTCACGCCCGCCCCATGAAACGCCAAAACGCCGCTACCGAAGCTATGTACATCAACAACCCGCTCAGAAAGGGTTGGTTCAGCAATCTCTTCAGCACTCATCCGCCCATTGAAAAACGCATTGAAAGGCTAGAACATGGCAAAAACTCCTTCTAAAGACGAAAAGCTCGGAGTCCGGGCTGGTATTAAACTTTGGCGCGCCCGCAAAAAGGACGAAAAATCTCGTCGTGTAAAATTACATAAATCATTCAAACGTTCCTATCGTGAAGATTATACTCGGGAATTACAGGTTCCTGGACTACTACATCATTCTATGGACACTTTCCGTATCATTTTTAGAAACTGGAAAACTTTTTTGCCGTTCCTTCTTCTCATCGTTTTTCTGAACATCCTTTTTGTCGGTCTGATGTCAGAAAATACTTATACACAGTTCCAGGACACTTTAGACGAGACAGACCAGGCTATCATGAACGGTCAGGCCGGTAACTTCCTCAAGGCCGGACTACTACTAATCGCTACTATCACCACCGGCGGTCTAACGCAGGGTATGTCCGAAGTCCAACAAGTTTTCGCAGTATTATTATTCATTGTCATCTGGCTTGTCACAATCTATCTTCTGCGGCATTTCTTGACCGGACATAAGCCACGCCTCCGTGACGGCCTCTACAATGCGCTATCTCCGCTACTTTCTAGTCTTTGTGTCGTGGTAGTAATGTTCCTAGAAGCCGTCCCAATCATGGTGGTGATTATCACCTACTCCGCTGCTGTACAGACAGAGTTCTTAGAAACTCCATTTTATGCGCTAGTCTATTTTATCTTTGCCGCGTTGCTTATTCTATTGTCCGTGTATCTCATGTCCAGCTCTCTCTTGGCGCTAATTGCCGTCTCCGCTCCCGGTCTATATCCTATGGCCGCCCTCCACACCGCTTCGGACTTAATTGCTGGGCGTCGGATTCGCTGGCTCATCCGGTTGCTATATCTTTTCTTTGTTATTGCGATTTGCTGGGTCATTGTGGTCCTACCAAACATTCTAATAGACATGTGGTTCAAAAACACCCTGGGCTGGTTTGGTGGCTTCCCGTGGGTGCCATTTGTCCTGCTCTCTATGACTGTATTCTCACTGATTTATTCTACCGCCTATGTTTACCTATTCTATCGGAGGATGCTAGATTATGACGATGACTAAAGCCGAGGCCGCTGCACGCATTGAAAAATTGCGCGCTCAAATCAATGATTACCGCTACCATTATCATGTATTAGACGAGTCTATCATGTCTGAGGCTGCTGCCGACTCATTGAAGCACGAGCTAACCAAACTGGAGGAGCAATTCCCGGAACTCATCACTCCGGACAGCCCCACGCAACGTGTCGCCGGGAAGCCGCTAGATAAATTCACTAAGGTCACGCACGCCCAGCGCATGATTTCTCTCGCAGACGTTTTTTCTGAAGAGGAAATCAAAGATTGGCTCACACGTAACTACAAGCTGGTTCCAGCCGGTACGAAATTTGAATTTTTCACTGATATAAAAATGGACGGATTAGCTTGCGCTTTGCACTATGAGGATGGTAAACTCGTCCAAGCTGTCACGCGCGGTGATGGACTCGTTGGGGAAGACGTCACTATGAATGTCCGCACGATAGAAAACGTCCCACTCACTCTGCGTGAGCCGGTAGAGGGGCACGTAGAAGTCCGCGGAGAAATCGTCATTTTTAAGAGCGATTTTGATAAACTAAACGAAAAGCAACAGCGCCAGGGCGAAAAGCCTTTTGCTAATCCTCGCAACCTTGCCGCTGGCAGTATTCGCCAACTAGACCCTAAAATCGCCGCTTCTCGCCCGCTTAAATTCATGGCTTACGACCTCGTCACTCCCAATCTACCAACTCATCACGAAGCCTACGAACAACTCCGTGCTTATGGTTTCCAGACTAGCAAGCAGGACAAAACTTTCCGGACCATAGAAGAAGTTTTTCAGGAGATTAAACTTTTGGGCGAGACTCGTGGCGACTTGCCATTTAACACAGACGGCATGGTTATAAAAATTAACGACCGCGCAATTTATCAGCAGCTTGGTATCATTGGCAAAACTCCGCGCGCTGCCGTTGCTTTTAAATATCCTGCCGAAGAAAGTACTACGCGTGTGCGCGATATTGTAATTAGTATTGGCCGGACTGGCGCCGCTACGCCAGTGGCGATTTTTGACCCAGTGGAAGTAGCTGGTAGTACTGTACGCCATGCTACGCTTCATAATGCCGACGAAATTGCCCGTCTGGATATTCGCGTAGGAGACACGGTAATTATTTATAAAGCCGGTGACATTATCCCCCAGGTCAAAGAAGTCCTGAAGACTCTCCGCCCAGAGCACACTGAGCCGTTTGACTATGAAAAAGCTCTCCGGGAGCAATATCCAGAGCTGGAATTTGAGCGGCCGGACGGGGAAGTGGTATATCGCGTAAAGGGTGAAAGCACGGATTTGATTCTGAAACGTGCGATTGAGTATTATGCTAGCAAGCCAGCACTTAACATTGAGGGCCTGGGTGAGAAAAACGTTGCCGCTCTCGTAGACTCTGGGCTAGTTCACTCTATCGCAGACCTTTACCGTCTAACTACTGGGCAGGTTGCAAAACTGGAGCGTTTTGCCGAACTTTCCGCTAAAAATCTTATCACTGCCATTACCAATTCTAAGACCCCAGAGCTCAACAAGTTTATTACTGCGCTTGGCATTCGCCATATTGGTGCGCAAACTGCTGCCTCTCTAGCCAACTTCTTTCATTCTATAGACCATCTTGCGATTGCTACGCAGGAAGAGCTGTTGTCCATTCCGGACATCGGTGAAATCGTTGCAGATTCGGTGCTGGCTTATTTTGCAGATGAAGACAATTTGAAACTGCTCCAGGAGCTAAAAGACCTAGGCGTGCAGCCGGTTTACTATGATAAATCTGCCGCGCCACTGGCCGGGAAGAGCTATATTGTAACCGGTACACTGTCAAATATGGGACGGGAAGAGGCGGAGGACAAGTTGCGCTCGCTTGGCGCTACGGTTACCAGCTCTGTCACAAAGACTACCACTGCACTTATTACCGGAGAGAAACCTGGTGCCGGAAAAACCACCAAGGCCGAAAAACTTGGCATTCCGCAAATCTCCGAAGCTGAATTCTTAGAACTTATTAAAACCTATTGACAAAAATGACCAAGTATGCTACAATGATACTAGGCGATAAAAAGAGCGCCCCCGTATAGGGGTGTTCTTTTTTTACAAGCACTATCAGAACAAACTCATCTGCCTGCTCACTGGCAATTCTACGAAGAAACTGGTTCCGTCTCGGTGTCGCACTGCTCCAACTTCCGCGTGCATATAATGTGAGAACTTGCTAGCAATATACAGCCCCAGCCCACTACTGCCCGGGCGCATCGCAATGTCCGTTGGCGCATCTAGCTCGCCAGTCTGGATTTTTCGCCAGATTGCCAGTGGCAACGCCGGACCATAGTCGCGAATATCTATCCGCACTTTCCCGGCGTGGTCTCGCACAGATAACTCGCTGGCACTCTTATCTTCCGAATAGTGTAGCGCATTAACACAGAAATTATAAATCACACTGTGTAACAACTCATTGTTTGCCACCACTAGCCGTGATTTGTTGCTGTAGCGCACTTTTACGCGCCGATTATTCGCCCTGAACAGCTCGGATAGTTCATTCGTCACGTCGTCGCACACGCGCCGCACCACAACCGGCTCCATTGGAAATAGCGCATCATCCAGCCGGGCAATTTTAGTGAGGTCGGTTACTTGCCGGAGAGCCCTCTCTGACACGTCTACCATCATTTTCCGGGTTTTTCTAAACTGCGGCAGGTCGGAAGCGGAAGGCACCTCATCAAAATCCAACGATAGCGCCAACTGCCGCATTAGGCACAACGGACTTTTTAGCTCGTGCGCCGCAACAGAAATACCACTAATTTGACCTCCACTTATTTCCATTAACTATAATTATACTATAAATTGTACTGAATCGTACTCAAAATCTTTTCAAAATCGTCTTTGAAAATCTCCGCATCCGTCTGCAGAATAGCGGTCTTGTCGCGAATCTTGATGATCGCAATATAACCCCGCAACTTGTTTGTAATCTGCCCAGCCAGCCGGGTAGCATTCTGCCCACCAATTGGTTCGGTCGTCTCCGTCAGCTTACCATTTTTTACGTTGGACTGGTACGATGCCACCACGGACTCGTAATCCTTGTCTCTGATGAACACTCGCAAAGTGTAAACGTTATCTATAGCAATAGCCTGTACCTGGTCCGCCGCAAAGTACGCCTCAAAATCCCCGCCGTTTGCCGCATCTTTTGCGATGTATACACTCCAGGTTTTTGGATATTCAAACGTCAATCCACCGTAATCAGTCGGTGTTGCAAATTTCTTGTACGGATACTTCTCTTTCTCGGCAAACTCCGTTTCTAATTTCTCCGTGACGTCATGCTCTGCTTGTGCTACCGCTACGTCTACCTTTGTATCTACATTTTTCTGCACGTCGTTCCAGTTGACCGAAGCCCAAATAAACAGCCCGATAAACGTTGCCGCAATCAAGCTTACAATAATCAGAATAATTGTGATGACTAAACTTTTGTCAACCTTGCTTGTCTTTTTACCGGTCTTTGTCTGCTGCGCAACCTGACCCGGGACTTGTGGCTGCTGAAACGGCTGTCCGCCCGGATTTTGGTATGGTTGCTGCGCGGTCATTGGTCCAGCATAAGCCGGGCTAATTGGCTGACCAGGCACAAAATTCTGATTATTATCCATATTCTTATTATACTTATGGATTATTCTTTTGTAAAGTCTTTTGAGATGACCTCAATCTCGTTTTTCAGCTCGTCCAAATCTTTTTCTATCTCTTTAGCTAACTCAATTGCTGCTTTGTACTTTTCGCCCGCCTCATCCAGTGCAAAATCGTCGCCGTAAAACCACTCCACCTGCGTGTTTAGCCGGCTAATCTTGTCGTTGATACTTTCTTTTGTGTTGGTCATGATTGACTCCTTTCGCTTATCTTTTTTACTTCTGCAGAGATTTCTTGTCTAAATGTTGTAATTTTTACAACATTTCCTACGCCAACTTTCCCAGACAATATCGCATAGCCTTGTTTCAGGACTTTTTCCGGATCCAGATGCTCTAATAACTTAGCAGCATCTCTCACGCGCTCCTGCTCGGCCGTAACTCGTCGCAAAATTTGCCGTCTTACATCAGCCACGGCGTTCAGATTTGCCATACTGTAATTATTGATTGCAGTATAAATTTGATTTCTAGCCCGCAGCACCACGCTACGCACATTTGCGATTTCTGCCGCGCGGTCCCGGGTGAGCATCTGCGCTGCATTAGACGGCGTAGAGGCCCGGACGTCCGCCGCCAAATCACAAAGCGACTCGTCTATCTCGTGGCCAATCCCAGTAATCACCGGAATTTTGCTGGCCGCCACTGCTCGCACTAGTTTTTCATCATTAAACACGGCTAAATCGTCTGCCGAACCGCCCCCGCGCAGAATCGCAATAATTTGCACTTGCCCCTGCTCGTTAAAGTAATTCAACGCCCGAATAATCTGGTCCGCCGCGGACATCCCTTGCACTCCGGTATGTGCAACTAGTACCTGTAAACCACCCCAACGCTCATTGAGAATTTTAATAAAGTCTGCATATCCCGCTGCCTGCGTAGAGGAAATTACGCCAATTTTCTGCAAATTCTCCGGGATACCTCGCTTTTTTAGCGGGTCAAACAGCCCCTCGTCCGTCAATTTTTTCTTCAGCAGCTCAAAACTTTTTTTAATAGAGCCTTCTCCTACCGGCATAATTTGTTGTACCGTAATAGAGAATCGTCCCCAGCGCGTCAATTTTGGAATCCCGCGCACTACCACTTTCATACCGTCTTCTAATGGCATCCGCAAATTCCAAACCGCCATGAAGCATCCCACGCTCCCATTCTCATCCTTTAGGTCAAAAAACACCCACTTGTCTTGATTGATTTTGAAACTCGTCACTTCACCCTCTACTAGCACGGACGAAAAAGAATATTCCAATGTCTGATTACAAACTTCAATAAATTCCGAAACGCTAAACTTAGGACTTTCCATCCCCTTTATTATAGCATAACTAATGCTTTTTCAGCGCGTCTGCATTTGCCACCAATCTCGCATGAAATGCTTCGCGCGCGCGGTTGGCATTTTCGTTGTGTCCCTGCCAGGCATCTAGTGCCGGGCCCTGTAAAGCCCGTGCAAAAGAGAACGTCACTGGCCAGGGAAACGGTCCATTGTTTGTCACCTGTTGCAAGTTGTCTGTTGCCTGCTCTACGCCTTGCCCGCCGGACAAAAACACCACACCGGCCAGCTCTGCCGGCACATGCGCCCTGAGCACCGCTGCCGTCCGCTGCCCTACTTCCTCCGGACTGGACTGTTCAGGATACTGTTTCCCAGCCAGCACCATATTGCACTTCAGAATACACGCCGCAAGATCTACCCGCTTTGCTGCCAGTTGCCTAAACAGCTCATCCAAAATCTTTCCAGTTACCTCTGCGCAAGTTTCAATTGAATAGTTTCCGTCATGCACTACTTCCGGCTCTACAATCGGCACAATCAGCGCATCCTGACAATTTTTAGCATACTGCGCCAGAATTTCGCAGTTTTTCTGAATTGCTCGCTCGGACGGCGGCACTACCTCAAACGCTGCCCGCCATTTAGCAAAACGTAGCCCCATCTCGTGATACTCCGCCAACCGTTCTGGCAAACCATCCAGCCCGCATGTGTATTTCTCTTCTGAATCTGGGAAATTCACTAGACCCTGGTCTACTTTTATCCCCGGGATAATACCTTTCCGGGTCAAAAACTCCGTAAACGTGCTACCGTCATCCGCCCGCTGCCGCGCAGTCTCATTAAACAGAATCACCCCGGAAACATATTTTTCTAGTCCGTCTGTTGTAAAGAAAATATTCCGATAATCCCTCCGGTGTGCCTCGTCGTCCGGAATCCCGGCCTGTTCAAACTTTTTATGGATACTCCCGCCACTCTCATCCGCAGCCAGTATGCCCTTACTGACTGCGCTACTAGCAATTAGCCGCAAGTTCATTAAATCTTTCTGGTATTCCATTACCAACCTATCCAATTTTTCCGGCGGCAGCACCTCATTGAGTGCGGCATTCTCTATGCTCATTTTTGCAAGCAGTAGGGAATCTTTGACGTTTCTTCCGTCCGTCAGCGCAGCAAACACCGTCCCCGCAATAATAGAATAAATCGTGAGATGCGTCATTAAATCGGTTCGTGCCCGTGTCTGCTTCCAGGATTGTTCAATTCCTTCCAGTACTATATTGTTCATGGAGATATGGCAAAACAGCCCGCGATATTGGGGTATATCTGCCTTCCTCAAATTATCATCAGCAAAAACCAGCGTTGCTATCCGCGCCAACGATTCCTCCGTGCCGTTCATATTACTATGCGCGTAGTAAGCCAGTCGCGTGCGTGGCGAAATTGCCATATAGGACTGAATATTTTGTACCAGTTCCATGCTTAGCGTAGCGGAACGGTCCACGTAAATCCAATCATAAGTCTCAGTTGGCGCCTGCCAAGCGGTCGGTCGCCGTATCGCCGGTGACAAATAGGTAATTTGATCATCTTTGCACAGTATATAACGGTAATCCGCTGCAATTTTGTCTTCCGCTGCAATTTTTACGTGGTGATGAAAACTCTCCAATACTTCACGCGTCACGCGCGCCCCAGCAAAAACCGCCGTTCTTCGGAAAAAATTGTGCTTGCTTCCGTCAAACGATAAGTCAAGCCAGTTTACCCCGGCCTCATCCTCCTCAAAAGCATTCTGCTCCGAATCCAAGTTCAGATAGACATCCTTGACGACATTGCCCACTACTAAGATTTTGCTCATGTTTATATTGTATCACATTGCACAAAAACTCCCAATAGCACAGGCCAATGGGAGTTTTTAGTTAGCGTACTTCTACACGCACACGCGGCAGGGAACGACCAGAAAAATGCGTTTTCTTGGTCTTTACGAATGTAACGGTTCCGTCTTTAGCAGCGTGAATCGTGAAGTTGCGGGACATATAAGTGCCAGGACCAGCAATTTTAGTGGCGCCAGTCTGACGTACAATGATTTCTCCGTTGCGAACTTTCTGTCCACCAAAACGCTTCACGCCAAGGCGCTGACCAGCATTATTATGGACGTTCTTGGCGGTACCGCCAGCTTTCACATGTGACATATTATTTCTTCCTTAAAACTATTATTTCTCGGGCTACGACCTGACCTTCCCTATGATAGAGCAGACCACCATCACCCAAGTTACTATACTTCTCTACATTATAGCCCAGATTCTCAATTTCGTCAAGGATATTTAGCCGAGAATAACTTCCGTCCGGCCGGAGCCAGGCTGGCACCGCAATCGTAACTGGCGTCCCGGCGTCAATCTGCCCAGCTAAGTTCTTCAAAAAGCCCAGTATGATTGTTTGGCACTCTTGTTTAGCCTCTTTCAGCTTGATTTCTGCCGGCGGTAATGACATTGGTGGCCCCAGATATGTCTCGCATGCCACCGCATCAATTGGCTGCTGCCAAGTAGCGCTGGTAGCATCAGCCGGAAAAATCCGCCAAGCGCTGTCTAGGGATTCCGCAGGCCACGGCCGAGGCCTAGCGCCGTCCGCCCGTAACGACGGGCCGGACGGACGCGACCTAGACAGTGCTTGGAGATTTTTTCGGCTATATGCTGTCATCCGCTCGCTGACGTCGGTTCCGTAAGCTCGGTAGCCCATGAGCAACGCTTCCTGCAGCACCACTCCAGTCCCGCAGAACGGATCCAACACCACGGCCTCCGGTTGCAGAGGCCCGCAGAGGTTAATTAGAATTTGTGCTAACTTTGGCGGCAACATTCCTACTCGCGCATCTCGCGCCGGACGTGCCTGATCCCGCGCCGCGTAGGCTTCAATATTCTGTACCCCTATGACCCGATACCATTTTCCGTTTACTATAATCAGTTCCAGATGATTTTTCTTCCGCCCAAGCCCATTATGCAGTGCCGCCGCTGTAGAAATTTCCGCTGACGAGTTAGGAAGGATTCTGACGCTTCGTTTTGATTTTTTTAACGAATTTTTTAATTTGATTGCGATTTTCGTAGCAGTTTTTGCATTCGTTTTTGCCGAATAATCAGAAATTCCCAGTGTAATTTTTCCTTCCGGCAAGTTTAACAAGAAATCCAGCGGCTCCCCGGCAATTTCTTCGGCAATTTTTAGACTTCCGCCCAGCCGGTCAATTTCCGGCGGCGTATTCGCCTCAAAAACCGCCACTTTCCGTCCAGACACCTGTACCTGGCCAAACTGCGCCGAGAGTTCTGCGCATGAAATTTCCGGTTGTCGTCCAAGCACTGCAAGATATTTCATACTACAATTTTAACATTTTTTACTAGTTTTTGCAATACAAAATCCTTAACCTTGCAATATAAGGACGAATTATGTTATAACTATACGAAATCGCCTGCCTAGGCTGATTTTTTCATTATCAAATAACAGTAGTAAAGGAGAATATGACTACTACACCATACGACAAAACTCAATATTATCACAAAATGAATATAAAATATCGCAAGAAAAAACCTAGCATTCATCTTGGCGGACGTGAGCCGCTTTTTCTGACTCCGTTTAAACTTTCGGCAGCTAGTTTGATTGCTACGCACTATCACGTAGACGTACTGTTCCTAAGCCCGCATCATCAAATTCGCACGCCGGATATTGTTCTCTTTGACACACTTTGGAAAATCAGAAACCCGGTAGGCGGAACGATCCGCTCTGTTGAGCGCCAGGTCAAACGCTCGCTGCCGCATTCCGGCAGTATTATTTTTGATGCCCGCTATATGCACCTAGACCGCGCAACCATTCGTCAGGAGCTAGAACGACTCGTTAAACGGCGCGCTGGTACTATTCGCCACTTGATTTTGATAGAAAAAGACGGCACTGTTATTGAACTAAGATAATAAATATGATATTATACAAATAAGACAAAGCCCTCGTCGTGACGTAAACTTCCACGACATCAGGGCTTTTCTTATGTCCAACAATTATCTAAACGGGTTGGCTAGGCCTAACCGCGGGTTTCCCTCCGCAATTCGCATCAGCTCGTTGTACTTAGCGATTCGCTCACTCCGCGACAGGGAACCGGTCTTTATCTGCCCAGTCCCTAGCCCCACCGCTAGATGTGCGATAGAGTTATCTTCCGTCTCTCCGGAACGGTGGCTCATAATTGTATTATAGCCATTTGCTTTTGCTACGTTCACCGCCTCAATCGTTTCCGAGAGCGTGCCAATTTGATTTGGTTTAATCAAAATTGCATTTCCGGCTTTGTCTAGAATTCCTTTATAAAGGAGTTTTGTATTCGTCACAAATAAATCGTCGCCCACCAACTGTACGCGCGCGCCCAATCTTTCGGTTAATTTCTTCCAGCCTTCCCAGTCGTCCTCTGCTAAACCATCTTCAATTGACACTACTGGGTAATTGTCCAAAATCCAGGTGTACCAGTTAATCAAATCGTCTGACGTCTTCCAGTCGCCGTTGGTTCGTAGTACATAATGGTCGCCGTCTCTAAACTCGGACGAAGCAATATCCATCGCAATCCCAAAATCTTTCCCTGGCTCATAACCGGCTGCGCTAATTGCCGCCACGATACATTCCAGTGGCTCATTATCCCCGTCCCGGACCAGCGGCGCATAACCACCCTCATCTCCTACGGTCGTAGCGTAGCCACGGTCACGCAGGACATCATGCAATTTGTGAAATACCTCCGCCCCCATCCGTACCGCATCCGCAATGTTTTCCGCGCTCTTTGGCACAATCATATATTCCTGGAAATCCGTGCTCCAATCCGCGTGTGCTCCGCCGTTCATTACGTTCATCATTGGCATAGGCAAAGACATCTCGCCGGTTGTCCCAGCTAGCTGTGCTACGTATTCATAAAAATGCATCCGGTTGACCTTTGCCATGGCTTTTGCTGTTGCGATAGATACGGCCAGAATTGCGTTTGCGCCCAGATTACTCTTATTTTCTGTCCCATCCAAATCCAACATCATCTGGTCTACGGTTTTCTGTTCTGCCGAATTGCCCACTAATACATCATTAATCTTGCTATTTACGTTCCAGACAGCTTTCAGTACGCCTTTTCCGCCGTAATATTCCGGATCTCCGTCCCGTAGCTCCAGTGCTTCTCCGGCACCGGTAGAGGCTCCCGACGGCACAATCGCTCGCCCTACGTGCCCAGATGACAAAAACACATCCGCTTCTACCGTAGGATTTCCTCGGCTGTCTAATATTTGCCTCGCTTTTATTCCACTAATTGTAATATTATCCATACTATATATTATAACACGCTTATGTTAAAAATTGTGATATTATATAAGTAAAGCTTTTAATCAAGGAATCGCTATGGATCAGAATAATTCTAACGACGACATTTTTAACCAGGGAAACGCTCCGGCTACACCAACCACCCCAGAAACTCCCGCTCCGGCGGCAGTTGCCCCCGCAAAAAAGAGCAAAAAGGGACTTGCTATTGGGCTTTCTGTTGGTGCAGTAGTTTTGCTTGGTGGTGCCGCGGCCGGCTACACGGTCTACCGGAACCAGCCTGCTGTCATCGCCTCTGACGCTGTCACTAATGTCATCACCGCCAAGAATCTTGGAATCAGCGGTACTTACGACATGAAATTCGGCAAGACCTATGCTGACCAATATGGTATAGAAAAAGTCACCCTCACTCTTGAGCAGTCTTCCGCTACCCCGCCGGCGGCTACCACCGCTAAAATTGATGTCAAGTCCACCACTTACGGTAACTTCTCGCTAAAATTCAGCGATGTCATTATCCAGGACGGCGTGATTTATTTGAAACTTGACGGCGTAGAGGACACAATTGACACTGTCTTTGATGCTTATATTGACCTCATGTTGAGCAATTATGACTACCTCTACGAAAACTGCGCAAGCACTACAGACTATGGTGCTACCAACTGCTATTCCGACCAAATCCAGGCGCCAAAAAAATCCGATTACGAAAAACAATACCGCCAAATCAAAAGCTACTTTTCCGATACGATTGAGCTAGCAGACGGCACTTGGTGGAAAATTTCTCCAGATGAGCTCATCAACACCATTGATGCTGACTACGGTATAGAAATAGACAATGATTATTCTGACGCTTACAAATGTATCATTGAAAATATCAGCAACCCATCCACCAGCTCCGAGCTCGGCACAATTTACCGCAAAAATCAGTTCGTTAACCTGACTCCGTATACCGGCAGTGATTTTACCGCCCAATCTGACGGGAATCTTTATAGCATCAGTGTTGATGCTGGTGCTCTGGTAGACTTCACCAAAGATGTCCTTGATAGTAATCTTTACAGTAATGTCAACGGCTGTCTCTCAAAGATTGAAGGTTTCAGTACCGTAAAAGCCTCTGACATTTCCGATGCTACTTGGGATAATTACAAGACCCAGGCTCAGGATTTTGCCAGCAAAATCAAAGATCTCTATGTTGAAGTTGACGGTTGGTCTCACCAACTGAGAAATCTCTACTTCACCCATGCTGAAAGTGGCGTCGGCAGCGTCAAAGCTGACTTTAAGTTTAGCTATGATGCCCCTGCCGTCTCTGCACCAAGCGATTCCGTTGATGTCGCGGATCTCCTGGATACCATTTACAACGACTATAACCGAGCGATGCGTGCCATGAGCAGCTACTATAACTATTAAATTGGTGCATATGGTTACGGAGCGTCAGAAGGAAAAACTAAAAACTCTGCCAGCGGCGCCCGGCGTTTATTTCCACAAGAACGCCGCCGGCGAGATTATCTATGTTGGTAAGGCCGCCGTGCTTAAAAACCGCGTGCGCCAATATTTCCAGAATGGCCCCAAAGACCCTAAAACTACCGCTCTAGTGGCGGAAATTGCCGATACGGACTGGATCGTCGTAGATACGGAAATGGACGCTCTCTTCTTAGAAAGCGAAATGATTAAACGCTACATGCCTAAATGGAATATCCTTCTGCGCGACGACAAGACTGTGAGTTACGTTCGCATAGACATGAAGTCGGAAGTCCCTTATGTCTCCATGACGCGCCAGCCGCTAGGGGACGATGCGACCTATGTTGGCCCATTTTATGCTAAGCTACCAGTCCAGCACGCCCTGCGAATCTTGCGCCGGATTTTTCCGTATTACGACAAGCCGTATAATGGCAAAAAATCGCTTAACACGGACCTTGGTTTGACCCCTGGTATAGAAATTGGCAAAAGTACCCCAGTAGAATACAAGCGTAACCTCCGCAAGCTCATCCGTTACTTAGAGGGGGACCGGGAAAAATTATTAAAAGACCTGGAAAAGCAGATGCGAGAAGCCTCTGCCGAGCAGCGTTACGAGGAGGCCGCCGAGGCCCGCAACCAGTACTATGGGCTAAAAGAGCTAAAAAAGAAAATCGTTTTCTCGGATAAGGAATTTCTGGACATTAGTAGCGACCAAGCCCTTCGCCAACTACAAATGTTGTTAAAATTACAACATCCACCTCGCCGAATAGAGGGGTATGACATCTCGCACCAGTCCGGCACCAATGTCGTTGGAAGCATGGTAGTGTTTGTCAACGGTGCTAGCGACCGCGCGGAGTATCGCAAATTTAAACTTCGCAAACAGCAGAACAATGATACGGAGAGCCTACAGGAAGTCGTTACTCGCCGGCTAAAACACAAAGAGTGGGACTACCCGGACCTGGTAATTTTAGATGGTGGCCTGCCGCAGCTGAATGCCATTCGTCCGCTATTAGAGCCACTGGGCATCCCAGTGATTGGCCGTGATAAATCTGGCGACCACACGCGTAATGCCGCCGTTAATATCATTTTGCCGAATGGCAGTTTGCATTTCCTCCCCAGTAATTCGCATATTGCTAAACTGATTGCCCGGATAGATGATGAGTCGCATCGCTTTGCTATCACTTATCACAACTTGCTAAAGCGTAAAACTATGCTAAAATAAGCTTATGATAAAACAGCAAATTCTCGTCTTTCTTCTACGCTGGCTCGTTTCTAGCGCTACGATGTGGCTCTGCATTTCACTTTTTGGTCAAATCACAGATGATAACAGTAACGGATTCTGGCTTTATGTTGCAGCCGGCTTAGTCTTTTCACTGGTTAACTCCATTGTGAAACCTCTAGCTACCATGTTTTCGCTCCCGCTCATCATTCTCTCCATGGGCATTTTTACTTTTATTCTTAATATTGCCATGGTAGCTCTGACTATCTGGATTCTCCCGCACGTCACGATGAATTTCTGGGGTGCAGTGCTCTCCACGATTCTGATTTCCCTCATAAACGGACTTGTCAATTTCCTCGTTCCAGCGTATAATAAAAAGTAATATGGATTTAGGAACACTATTACGCACTACGACTCTGATTTCTGCTATTCTGAGCATCTTGCTGGTTCTCTTGCAACAGCGCGGAGCTTCCTTGGGTGCCGGGTTTGGAGCTAGCGGGGAATTATACACCACTCGCCGTGGGCTAGACCGTTCACTTTTTCACGCTACTATTGTTTTTGTCCTGGTGTTCATCTTGTCAATTTTGGGGCTATTATTAATTCCGTAAGTTTTTATGAAAAAATCACTAGAAAAGAGTGGGCAAAAGTTAGCAAAGAGGTGGTCTAGGTTTTCTCGCAAAGCCAGTACAGAGGGCAAAGAGCACATCAAAGAAAATCTCATCAGCCGCTTTTCTCATGTCCGCCGGGTTCGGCTACTGATTCTGGAGTGGGCACTACTTGTAGCGGTGATTACTTTCTTGGCCATTACACAAGCTTTCTGGTACAGCGAGTCCTATGCTACAGAAACTTTCACTAATGGTGGTACCTATGTAGAAGCTAATTTAGGAAAGGTTAACTCTCTGAACCCGCTCTTTGCTACGACTTCATCAGAAAAAACCCTAGCTAAACTAATGTTCGCCTCCATTACCGCACCGGACTATTCTGGGCATACCGGTCTAGATTTAGCAGACAACGTCAAAGCTCAGGATAATTCTGCAAAAACCTGGAGCATCAAACTTCGGGACGACCTCAAATGGTCGGATGGCTATCCTATCACTAACGCTGACGTCCTCTACACAATAAAGGTTATCCAGGACCCCCGGGTCAATACTTCCTACCGCAAAAACCTTCGTAATGTCCGCGTTACGGAGGAGGATGGCCGTCTAGTTTTCAGTTTACCTTCCGCCGACGCTAACTTTCCTACTAAGTTGGAAATTCCAGTCCTGCCGGAGCATATTTTAAAAGACGTCTCAACAGAGCAGCTGCTAGAACACTCATTCAGCACAAATCCTATCACAAGTGGTCCGTTTACTTACAACGCTACACAGGCAGTTGGCTCGGACGGGGAAAAGATTGTTTATCTCAATCCTAATAAATATTATTACAATGGTACCCCTATGCTGGACAATTTTGTCGTGCACGCTTACCTTACAACGGACGATATTATTGATGCAATGAAATCCGGTGCTGCTACTGCTACGGCCGAGCTCTCTGCCGCGGATGCTGCAGAGGTCCGTTCTGCTACAGTCTACGAAAAACAGTCCGCCCTTTCTTCCGGAGTTTATGCTTTTATTAACACAGACAGCCCAGTATTAAGTAAAAAGAATCTCCGCCAAGCCGTTCGTCAGGGGCTGAATATGGCTGAGCTCCGTGCGCCACTGGGTGATGCCCCAGCACTAAACTATCCGTTTACTAGCACGCAGGTTAATTTAGCTAGCTTCCCGCCACTCCCGGAGCATAATGCTGATGCCGCCAAAGAAACCATTGCTGCGGCTGGTTTGACGGAAAATGATGTTATAACTATTGCAACGGTTTCTGCCGGCTTCCTGCCGGAACTAGCAGAGAACATGGCCAACCAGCTGGCGGCGCTAGGCATGCGTGCGACCACCGCCGTATACGAGCCAAACCAGGATTTCATGACTAATGTTATCCGGACGCGTGCATATGATATTCTGATTTACGAAATTGAACTTGGCCCGGATACAGATTTATACCCGTATTATCATTCTTCGCAGGCTTCGGAAAGTGGCGGTTTGAATCTGTCCAACTACCGTAACAAGCTAGCGGACGACATGATTCTTTCTGCACGTAGTACGCTCAACGAAACCGAGCGCAACGCCAAATATCAGACTTTTCTTAAGTATTGGATAGATGACGTCCCGGCTATTGGCATCTACCAAGTCAACATGTCTTATTATTTTAATCGCAGCGTTCGTACCTACTCGGACGACAACCGTCTGACCGAGCCCACAGATCGTTTCACGGATGTCTACTACTGGGCTGCCGAAAAAACCAAGAAAAACCGGACGCCGTAAACAAAAATAACACCACGAAAAAAAGGCCGTTAGGCCGTTTTTTGGTGCACCCGACTAGACTCGAACTAGCACAGCTTTAAAATCGCCACTACCACCTCAAGGTAGCGTGTCTACCAATTCCACCACGGGTGCAGATTGTTAATACTCATATATTATAACTGATGAGTATCAAAAATGCAAGCAGGGAATATAGTAACCGCAAGTAGTGTATGACGCTTATGCTATAACAGTATATTGACGTATTGAAAAGTTTAAGCTATAATTAAACAAAATAAGTGCTGGAGGTAATGTGAAGCCAAAAATTATTATAGACACAAATTATGTCAACAGCGATACCTTGGACGGAGGATTCTTTGGCAATCGCAAAGAGTTGCTTAAGCTTTCCCGTGAAACGGAGCTAGTTTTTCCTGAAATTGTCATAGATGAGCTTAAAAACCATCGTCGCAAAAATTATGAAGCTCAGCAACAGCGCCTTCAGACCAATACTCTCCACCGCGCTACTCTCGCCATGAATAATCTCCCGGCGGATGCTGCGACCAATATCTCTTATGACAAATTAATTGAGTGGCTTCTAGAACAGGAGAACATCCCGTATACTACAGTAAAAATTAAAGACCCAGAAAAAGCCTTTTATAAAATCTACCAACTTGCAGCCAACCATCTCCCACCTTTTGAGGAGAATGGTGATAAGGGGTTCAAGGACGCCGTCATCGTCTGTACTATAGAGCAAATCCTAGAAGAAGACCACGGTGCCCGGCTTGCGCTTATTACGAATGATCATCGTCTTACTGAATTTTTCAAAGGTGATGACAGAGTTCCTGTATTTAATACGAGCGACGCGGCCATTACCTGGGCTACCCAGCCCAGCACTCCGGCTCCATGCCCATACGTCCTGGAAGATCTTTTCCACCCCATCACGTTCCCACCAGAGTTTACCAAACAAACCCAATCCCTTATTTCCCAGACACAACGGCTAAATGAATTGATTTCTAGAGCAGTTAAACAGCTAGACCTCTCGGCGCTACAGGATAGAATGAGTGTATTCAGCAAGATAGACTATAGCCCCTTTCTTTCGGCCATACGCGAGGCTGAGTCCTGTGGAAAAACTTCAAAAAATCTTTAAAAAAGTCTGAAAAATCTATTGACATCAGGTTAAGCATAACCTATAATAGGAAGTACCGAAAGGTCATATATAAAAAAATAATAACAAAAAGGAATAAATACTATGAAATCCGCAAAAATTATTGCTAGTCTTGGAATTGTCGCTGCCTTAGGCGTAGCTGCATTACCATTTGGCGCTTTTGCTGCTGATCGTACCGCCGTTGCTAACGGTGCTACCAGCACTTCTCAAGATTCTAGCGATGACGCTGACGTGACTGTACAGGTCATGGTTGACGACACCATTGCTATCCGCGTTACTGGTTCTACTCAGATCTGGACCTGGGATGCTACCGCTAATGAAGGTGCTGGTGGCTGGGTAATCTCCGCTCAGAATGATCAAAATGACTTTGATGGCGTAGCTCAGATTGAAGGTCCTATCACCTCCATTGAGATGACCAACAACGACCTCAAAACTCTGAACAACAATGTCTATGTCACCACTAACAGCACCAATGGCTACAAGCTTTATGTTAAGGCCAACGATTCTGCGGCTCTTCGCCACTATACGAATAACACCGTTGATGCAGATGCTCTAACCAACGCTGACAAGAACATCCCTGCAGCTTCTGCTCTTACCACGCTTGCCAAGGGTACTGCTAACTGGGGTCTTCGCGCTGCTAACGCTGACGCCAACGGTACTGTAGCTGCTAACTTTGCTGATGCTGCTAAGGTTACTGGCGCTGCTGTCGTTGCCGCAGGCACCACCGCTGAACCAGATGTATTCGGTGCTCTAGTTTACACCTCTGATGGCAAGGCTTATGATGCCGACCTCACCACTATCACCTACGGTGTTGCTACCTCCGGTACTCAGGCTTCTGGTCTCTATCAGGCTAGCTTGACCTACACCGCCGCTGTCCAGGAATAATTTCCACAGCCAAGGTAAAAAATGCCACCCTTAACGGGTGGTATTTTTTTGATTTGTCATGTATAATAGAAGAATAATTAAGGAGGTTTATGGCTAAAACATACAAACGCTTGTTATTGATGCTACTGGCAGTCGTGTCCTGCGGACTTATCGCTACTGTTCCAACTTTTGCTAAGAATGGAGAACTAATGATCAGTCCGTCACGGATAGAAGTTCCAGATGCGATTAATCCCGGAGAAGCCTATACTGGAACATTCAAGGTTATAAATTCTGGCGATGTAGATATTAAATATCGTATATATGCTACTGGCTATATGGTGGCCTACGTAGAGAATTCAGACAGCTATACACAGGTTTTTGACCAGGACGGCCCCTATACTGGCGTTGCGAAATGGTTTACCTTTAGCAAGGACACCGGTTACCTTGCTCCCGGAGAGCGCGAAGAAATCACTTACACCATCAACGTTCCAGAAGACGCCCCGGGCGGCGGTCAATATGCTGGTATTATGGCAGAAATAGACAATGACGAGGACCAGATGTTCGTCTCTAAAAGTCGTGTTGGCACGCTCTTTTATAGCACAATCGCCGGCGAAACTCGCATTGACGCCAAAATCATAGACAACAAAATCCCTAGCTTCCTCTTCAATCCCCCTATCTATGCCACCTCTCTAGTAGAGAATAACGGCAACGTCCATCTAAACGCCTCTTATATTCTCCAGGTCTTCCCACTCTTCTCTGATGAAGAAGTCTATACTAACGAAGAAGACCCCGAAACTCACGTCGTCATGCCGGAGACCAAGCGCTTCATCACCACCAAATGGGAAAACTCCCCCTCCTTTGGTATCTTCCGCGTTATCCAAACCGTGAAAATCGCCGACCAGGAGTCAAAGGTAGAAAAGCTCGTTATCCTCTGTCCGCTCTGGCTTATTATCGTTATTCTTGCCCTTATCTTCATGATGGTCTTCTGGCTCGTTTCTCGTCATAAATCCCGCCAACGTCGCGCTCGCGAGGATGCCGACCACGGCACAAAACTGGACGAAATTTCCAAAAAGTCCGACAAATAGTGTATAATAATTAGTAATTACAGGAGGTTTTATGGTTATCAAAAAAATATCAACTATCGCGCTAGCCGCCGTCCTGGCCGCTTCCGCAATCATCGTTCCGCCGGCTTTTGCGGACGATGAGGCTACAGTTACTAATACTACGGAAAGCACTACGGAAGAAAAGCCAGACGTCTGGTTGCAAATCTCCCCGGTTTCTAACCGCATCTCTCTCGTGGCTGGGCAGTCACTAGAATATGCCTTTAACGTAGAAAATATCGGCTCAAAGACCTTTTCCTACCACGTCTACGCCGCTCCGTACTCCGTAGAGAACGAGAACTACGACGCTAACTTCTCCCGTGAGACTAGCCGTACGCAACTTTCCCGCTGGATTACTTTCTACGACGGAAACGAAGGCGACAACTTCGTTTCCACCGCCGGCTTCACCATTAACCCCGGCGAGAAACAGACCATCCGCTATATGGTCTCTGTCCCGGCAGACATCCCGGAGGGTGGTCAGTATGCCACTATCTTTGCCGAATCAGATAACAACGGCGCTACTTCCGGCAGCGGCATCAAAACCGTCTCTCGTGTTGGCCTAGTCATCTACGGCCGCACCGCCGGCGATACTCGTGAAGAGGCCGAAATCACCGAATACACCCTCAAAGGTTTTCTGACTTCCGGACAAATTACCGGCACTACCACCATCAAAAACACCGGTAACACAGACTTTGAGTCTACCTATAGCCTCATCGTCAAGTCTCTCTTTGGCAAAGACCTCTACGAGAAAAACCAGGTCTATGACGTTCTCCCGGATACAGAACGCCATCTATCCCTCTCCTGGCCAGATACTCCAATGTTTGGCATCTTCCAGGTAACTGCTTCTGTTGCTGCTATGAACGCTAGCAAGGAAGAAACAAAGCTCGTCCTAGTTATTCCAATGTTTGTCATTATAATTATGCTAATTCTATTGACAATTATGATTGTCTGGATTATAATCCTAATTAGGATGCGTAAAGGGCAGAGATCCCGGCTCATCGTTTAGGAGTAACGTACAGCCCACTCTCTAACTGCGAGGCCCCTTACAAGACCAAAACAAAAATATAAAAATAAGCGAGTGTGGTATGAAAAGAACCAAAAAACATATTTTAGGTGTTTGCGGCCTAGTCTTAGTTGCTGCTCTCACCGCTATCGCGGCTACCATTCCGGCCCCAAAGGTCTCTGCCGCAGAACAACCTTCTGATAGCGCTGACACCACTGTCCAGGTGTTAGTGACTCAACGTACGGATAGTATCCGTATCACTAGCCCGGCTGATGGCGCGCAGACCGACCAGCCAACTATGCGGGTAGACTATGTCTATACCTCTACTACTAAAGTTACGCATCGACTTGTCAACAAGTCTACCGGTGAAGTTTTTGAACTGACCGACATGGACTACTATCCCCCGGAGCCAAACGGTGTCCATAGCATTACGCTGGACCTCAATAAATATGGTGGCTATGGCAAATATGTTATCTACGTCATGATCAATGACGAAGGCGTCACAGAGGATGCAGTTTCCTTTGAATATGTTGCCAATATTACTCCCCCGGACACTGGTAGCCTGGAAGTTCCGGAGACAAACTTGATTGTTTCCCGGATAGATTTTGTAGCCAGCGGAGTTGTCGTATTTATGCTTGTAGCACTAATCGCTATCCACATCATGCGCCGCAGCACTCGCAAGTAGCTTGCTTTGCCCGCGTTCCTGTGCTATACTAAAGGTACGCGGGCGGTTAGCTCAGTTGGCTAGAGCGCGTCTTTGACGTAGACGAGGTCACAGGTTCAACTCCTGTATCGCCCACCAGTTTAATTATTTTGGAGGTAAAATGCAAAAAGCAGAAAAAGTTATCAAGAGTTACCTAGACACCGCTATGGGGTACTCTGTCCTTATGATCGCCCTCGGGCTGATTTTTTTAATTTTTCCCGGCATTAGCCTGGACGTCATTCGCTGGATTTTGTCCGTAGGTCTGATGGCTCTTGGTCTAGTTCTTATTATTAATGACCTCACCAAACGTTCCGTCCTGTCCATGTTCTCTGGCGCCATTGGTGGCGTGCTGCTCTTTGTGATGGGTCTGGTAATCATGATGCATCCTGCCGTCATGGAAATTGTCCCAATCGTACTAGGTATCTGGATTATTGTTAGCAGTGTATTTTCTCTCCGGCTTGCCGCCGCTCTACGCAGTACCGGCAGTGCTGCTGCTTCTGCACTGATGTCTGTTGTGTCTATTATCTGTGGTGTTCTGCTGATCACCCGCCCTGGCATTGGAAATATCGCCATCATGGTCTATGTTGGTATCATGCTCATCATCTATGCTGTTTCTAGCCTAGTAGATCTTATCGTCATCCGTTCCCATGTTGATAGAATTTCTAAATATTTTGACGAAAAAGTAAAGTTTATAGATTTGGGCGTGAAAGACACTAAAAAGAAGTAAATGCAGCTGGACGCTTTTGATAGAAAAGTTATTTATGTTTATCGCCATCTGGACGTAGAAAGTCATAAGGGCTGGCTCAAGGTTGGTGAGACTAAAAAATCTCGCATTACTGGCAGCGGTGTAAACCTGCGTATTCAGGAACAAAACACCGCGGCCAATGTTGCGTATGAAGTACTCTATACTACTGATGCTGTACGTAACAATGGTACGCCATTTTCTGATAAAGATATTCATGACCTACTAGTTGCTAAAGACATAGAGCGTGAGGACACTATCAATCCCGAAACTCATCGTCAGTCCGAATGGTTCAAAACCGACCTTGACACCATTATAGATACGATAGAGAGTTACAAGATGGACGCCGTCCAGGATTCCCGTGGAAAGATTACCGATTTTACGCTCCGGAATGAACAGAAGCAGGCCATCACGCAGACTAAAGCCTACTATGCTGAAAGCCAGGAAGACGCTAATATCCAGCCAACTTATCTCTGGAACGCTAAACCGCGTTTTGGTAAGACTCTTACAGCCTATTGTTTTGCGTCGGAAATTCGGGCCAGCAAAGTCCTCATCGTTACTAACCGCCCGGCAATTGCCGATTCCTGGTACACCGATTTTTGCAAATTTGATTTTGACGATCAAAACCAGTCGGACGGTAAATTCCGCTGGGTCTTCACAAGCTCTAGCTCCGTCAAAGACCGTTTGGGCCGTCCAGGGAACATCTATACTCGTGAGGACCAAATTAGCAACCCTGCTCTCCGTATTCGTAACATGGTCCACTTTATCTCTTTGCAGGATGTCAAAGGGCTGTCTAGGGGCAGCGAGAATGTCCAAGAATTCAAGTCTAGAAATAGATGGATTTTTGATTTAAATTGGGACTTGGTCATTATTGACGAAAGTCATGAAGGCACAGAAACCATTCGGGCGTTACGCGTTTTTGAAAATATCAACACTGGCTTTACTCTCCATCTGTCCGGCACCCCGTTCAAAGCTCTAGCGAGCAACAAATTCAGCTCTAAACAAATCTATAACTGGTCCTACACGGACGAGCAAACTGCTAAAAATAGTTGGCCAATTACGGACGGACCCAATCCTTATGCCGGACTCCCAAAAATGTCCATCTATACCTATCAACTTTCCCGCATTCTGGAAGTTACTGCCGCCGAAGCAAAAAGCGAGGATAGCGAATTTGCCTTTGATTTAGGAGAATTTTTCCGAGTAGCCACTGTAGACGGAGCAGAAAAATTCGTCCACGAAGATAAAGTTCGCTTATTTATCAGTAAGTTATCAAATCCGCAGTACCAATATCCGTTCAGTACTCCGGAATACCGCGCAAACCTGCGTCATACCTTCTGGCTACTTCCTCGCGTAAAAGCTTGTCAACAAATGAAAAAGTTACTACTAGAGGATGAGTATTTCAGCGCAAATTACGCTCCGGAAGATATTATTATTGCCGCTGGTGACGGTGACGATGACCGCAAAGCTGGTACTGCGCTGGAGGAAGTCCGGCGGCGGATTGGTGTCCCTGGGGGTGCGCGACATCCGCTGGAGACTCGCACGATCACGCTTTCCTGCGGACAGCTCGCTACCGGTGTGACCATTCCGGCTTGGACTGCGGTGCTTATGCTCAACAACTGCAAATCGCCCAGTTTGTACATGCAGGCCGCTTTTCGGGCACAGAATCCTTTTGAAATCACAACTTCTGCACACGAATGCATCACCAAAGAGAATTGTTTTGTATTTGATTTTGCGCCGGACCGCATTTTGCAAACTCTGGCAGAGCTAGCCGAATCTATTAGTCATGGTTCTACCACCTATACTCACGAAGAAAAAATCAAAATCCTCATTAACTTCTTACCGGTAATTGCGGAGGACGCGGAAGGCAGGATGAAATATCTGGATGCAAACGAAGTTCTCACTATTCCGCTCAAACTCATTACAGAAGAAGTCGTCAGCCGCGGTTTTATGAGTAATCGGCTCTTTGAAAACATCAGTAACGTTTTCGGTTGTCCACAGAGCGTCAAAGACATTCTTTCCAAACTGGACGAAGCTAAAATTGGTCGTAACGTAGAAAAGGATAAAGACAAAAAGACCAAACTAAATCCTACTGTGCGAATCTGGACCGATGACGACAATAAAATTCATATCAACGAAGACATCGTGATTGCCACTACCAATGGTCTATTCGGTGATAAACAGTACGTCCAAATTGGTTCCGATGAAAGTAAAGAAGTTGCCGCCACGATAGAAGATGCTGTTTTGCAGGCCCACAAAAACGGCTATTCTGCCGAGTCTATCAAAGCTGTCAAACAAGCCATCACGAAAAAACTTCCGCAAGTTACCTCCGGTACGCCGGAGATTCCGCGACAAAAAGAGCTTCCAGACGAAAAGCCGCCCGCCAAAGAAAAGACCGACGAAGAAAAAGTCCGCGATCGTTTGCGTGGGTTTGCTCGGACTATCCCAAGCTTCCTCATGGCCTATGGTACAAAGGACACCACGCTGGCTAATTTTGGCGATACTATTCCAGATGACGTGTTTTTGGAACTGACCAATATTACCAAATCAGAGTTCAAGCAACTGCGGGACGGATTTGACTATGAAGCGGAGGACGAAAACGGGAATCGTTATCCTGCACATTTTGACGGATTATTTAACGAAGGGGTCTTTAACTCGTCCATTCAAGCTTTTGAGCAAAAACAGAAAGAACTAGCCCACTATTATACTGGCGATACTGCTGATGATATTTTTGAGTACATCCCACCACAGGCCAATAACCAAATTTTTACCCCTAAACGAGTTGTTCGCCTCATGGTGGATTTACTAGAGCAAGAAAATCCTGATATTTTCAAAAACACCACGTACACATTTATAGATTTGTACATGAAATCAGGTATGTATCTTGCAGAAATTGCGCGACGGATTTTCCACCACACTCGCGCACAGTACCCTTCTGATGAAGCCTGTATTAAGCATATCCTAGAAAATCAGGTTTATGGTTTCGCGCCGTCAGCAATTCTGGACGCAATTACAAAAAATTATTTGTTTGGCTTTGACGAAAACATGGCTATTGACCAGAAAAATTTTGTCCAATATGATACAATTAAAGCTACAAAGACAGGCACTCTGAAACAGCTCGTGAGCAGCATTTTTAACCCAGAAGGAGGAGATATGAAGTTTACCGCAGTCATTGGCAACCCGCCTTACAATTACGATGCCGGTCGCCGCAAGATTCCGCTCTACCAAGATTTTATTAAAAGCGGTTCCAATCCTAATTTTGCCGATTATGCGTGCTTTGTGACGCCGGACGGTTTCATCAAAGGTGGGCAGCAGCTAGAACCACTTAGGGAGTACCTCATCAGCAGCAAAACTTTGAAATACATTGAGTTCCATAAAGAGCCGATTTTCCCAGAAGTTGCCGTAGACGCCGCTATCACTTTGTTTGATAATAATGGCAGTTTTGATCAGCCGAAAAAACGCATTTTTACCGCAGATGGTAGGACGAAAGACGGTACGCTCAGCTGGGAATATCGCGACGTCATCATTGACGAAGATAAGTACAAAATTCTCCGCAAGTTTGAGAACATTGTTAGTAGTCTGCCGGGCGGCAAGTTTATGGGCAGCGCTGTGACCGGTTGGGCACCGTTTGGACTAAATACTAAATGTTACAAGTCTAACCGTGAAAAGTTCCTAGACGAAAAAGACGAACAGCACAATATTCGGGTACTTGTTGGCGAAGAAAAAGATTTTTATTGGATTGACCCACATGACAAGTTTGCTTACGAGGGAAGCGATGGCCGCATGGACGACGTAAAAACTGAAAACATAGAGAAGTGGAAGATGGTCTTTCCAAAAGCCGGCACGGTCAACGAAAAGCCGCTTCAAACTAGAATCCTGCGCCCGGGAGAAATCTTTACGGACAAATACTTGTGTGTCTTTGCCGATTCTGAAGCTGAAGCAAAAAACATTGAAAAATATTTCAACTCAAAATTTTATCGTGCTGGGCTAGACTCAAAGGCGACCTCCTGGAATCTTTATCGCAAATGGCATGACAATATCCCGGTACAAGATTTTTCCAAGTCCTCCGACATTGACTGGACCGCGGACTCTCACTCATTAGACCAGCAACTGTTTGAAAAATATCATTTTACGAAAGATGATATAGAAACCATCAATAAAAGGATTAAGTAGCCGTGAGCGCTACGGTTGATGTCATTGAAAATACTATCCGCCGGCACGGCGAGCTGTTGGATATATTACTCACTGATCGTACCAGAACCACTGCCCAGAAAATCCACCATATTATTTGGGCGACCAATTCTTATCCTGGGCACCGATCGGACGCAGAAATTACTATTGAAGACATCACCGGTGTAAACACCTATCTCATCCAGCCACGTATTGCAAAGTCTAAATCTGAACAAAAATCCCGCACTCGGGACAAGGCAGAAGTTTTTACGCCGCGGGACATTGTTGATGCAATGAATAAGCATATTGATTGGTCTGCCGGGCATTGGCCGGCTACTGCGGAAAACTGGCAGGATTATGTCCAAGAATTACGGCTGGAAATTACCTGCGGTGAGGCACCGTTTATTGTTGGGCGTTACAATGCCGTGAGTGGCAGAAAAGTTCTGAAACTAGACGACCGAGTAGGCTTTTTGGACCGAAAGTTACAGGTTGTGAGTAAATTCTGTCAAACTAAAAAAGATTGGTTGCATTGGGCCACAATCGCTTTTCAGTGTTCCTATGGCTATGAATGGCAGGGTGATAATTTATTGTTGGCACGCGAGAATCTTTTTTATACTTTCATAGAGTATTGGAACGAACATTTTCCAAACGATAAAATCAATTTAGAACGCACCATTTCCGCCGAAAAGATGGCCATTTTGCTAGGCATTGCAGAGATTATCTCTTGGAACATTTTTCAGATGGATGGCATTAAATATGTGCTGCCTATGAGCTGTAGACACGAAACTATTACCGAAAATCTACCGCCGCTCTACCGCATGCTCGGCGAAAAGCCAAAGATCATTAAACACGAATGCCCAGGCTGCAAGCTTAATGATATTCAGAAACACAACGGCAAATATGCCCGCACCATGGATTGGCAAAAAGAAAGACCAGTCAAAGTCGCTAGTCTGTTCTTATCATAATCCTGATGGTGAGCTGGGAGGGGCTCGAACCCTCGACACCGGGCTTAAAAGGCCCGTGCTCTAACCAGCTGAGCTACCAGCCCACACTCATTACATTATACTAGCAATCTCTACTTTTTTCAAGCCCAATTTTATGATAAAATGAAATCATGGGAATAGACTTAAGCTTATTCTATACCAGGCTCGGCTCTATTGCGCTTATTATTGCGCTAGGCTTTCTGCTCGGTCGCCTGAAACTTATTAGTACTGATACTAATAAACAACTGGTTAATCTCCTCCTAACGGTTTTTATGCCGGCGGCACTTTTCTCCGCCTTCCCGGAGACCTACGATGATTCCACTGCTAAACTCTTCTATTCCGGTCTTATTGCCGGTATTGTCGTTATGCTTGCAATGGCCTTTCTCGCCAAACTTATTTTTACAAAATTGATTTATAAAGGCGAGTTGCGTTTTGAAAGTCAGTTTGCCTTCATTTTCAATAACGCCACTTTCCTAGGCTATCCTATTGTCGTCAACACATTCGGCGACAGTGGCGTCATCGCTTACTGCGGTTTTATCATTGCGTTTAATATTGCACTATTTTCATATGGCGTCTATCTTTTTGAACGCAAAATTGATCGCAAAGCCCTAACTAGAATTATCAAAAACCCAAACATCCTGGCGGTGCTAGCGGGCATGGTGATTTTCCTAGCCGGACTAAAGCTCCCGGAGTTTGTTACCGATTCGGTCAGTTTAGTCGGTAGTGCTACTACGCCGCTCTCGGTTATTTGTATTGGCTTTATGCTTTCTCGTGCCGATTTCAAGAAACTCATTCGGCGCTGGCGCCTAATCCTTACTGCTACTATCCAGCTTATCATTGGCCCAGTTCTCACTTTTATCATCGTCAGCCTACTTCGTTTTCCAGCTGAAGTCATAGCAGTTTGCACTTTAATTCAGACCCTCCCTACGGCTACTTCACTCAGTCTTTTCGCTACCAAATATGGCGGCAATGAAATTGAATCCAGCGAGCTTGTGGCTATTTCTACAGTGCTTTCGGTTATTACGATGCCACTAATGGTTTGGCTGCTGCTTAGCTGATTGACTTTTTAGGAAAAGCGTGATAAAATAAATCAGTTATGC
>CAZLAC010000007.1:0-30833 GCA_964557405.1 uncultured Candidatus Saccharibacteria bacterium | reverse complement strand
CCTGTCACGGCGGAGGTCGCGAGTTCGAGTCTCGTCGGATCCGCCACATTTTTTACACAGGTAAGCGAGTGTCGTATAACGGCTATTATGTATCCTTCCCAAGGATGAGATGGCGGTTCGACTCCACCCACTCGCACCAATTCAGAGACCACCAGGTCTCTTTCTTTTTTATCCTCCCAGCGCTACCTTAAACACCCCTAAAGACAACACCAGCATAATTATCCCCGCCGTCAGCACCCCGCAAACCACCGCTACAGTAGTCTTTTTTAGCCCCAAATCCAACATGCTCGCTGCCAGCGTCCCAGTCCACGCCCCCGTCCCCGGTATCGGTATCCCTACAAACAGGAACAGTGCTACATACACTCCTGCCCCCGCCTTAGAAAGCAGCTTCTTCCCGGCTTTTTCACCTTTTCTAAGGCACCAGGAACAGAACTTCTTCAGCACCTTCCACTTGCGAGAAGCCCCCCACTCCAAAAATTTCCGTCCAAAAAGATAAATTAGCGACACCGGCAGCATATTTCCAATAATTGCCAGCACGAACACCAGCACCTCTGGCAGCCCTAGCCCTACCCCAATCGGAATCGCCCCTCTAAGTTCAATCAAAGGAACCATGGAAACTAGCAACACAATCAAACAATGCCAAATAAACATGCTCTAATTATATCATAAAGCGTATAGGTAAATAAAGAAGAAGTGCAGTATACTTCCCATCAGCACAAAGAAGTGAAATACGGAATGCATGTATGGTATCCGAGAACCAATCACGTACAGCACCGCACCAAACGTATATGCCACTCCTCCAAAAATCAACAGCCACAGTCCTATCCACGGCACCAATGTCGTCAGCACCGGAAGCAGCAACAGCACTCCCCACCCCAGAATCAAATTACACACTACTCCCACCATCTGGAATTTATCTACATCTATGCACGAAAACACTACCGCCACGATTGTCACCAACCACACAATCCCAAATGTCAGCCATCCCCACATCTCCGGGAGTAACGACAAGCATATCGGCATATACGTCCCCGCTACCATCAGAAACACATTTGCATGGTCTATCACGCGCAATACTCTTTTCCCCCTCAACCTCGGACTTAGCGCATGATAAATACACGAAATCGTATAAAGCATAATCATCAACGCCCCATACAGCACCGCTGCAACCTTACCCCCAGCCGTAGACGCTTTTATCACACACAGTACTAGTGCCACTACTGCCAATCCCGCCCCCACTCCGTGTGAAATAGAGTTAATCAGCTCCTCACCGAGTGAATATTGCGGTACGAACTTCCTACTACTCATTGAACTCTATATATTCCTCTACTTGCCCAGTTTGTCTTAACTCTGTCATCTCTGTATCAAATTTTATAAACGGCACCCGGATAGAAGAATAGCTCACCCCCTCCTCCGTCTTTGCGATTACCTTCACAAAATAGTATCCATCACCGTTATTGGACAGGAATTTCCCGCTCACCTGTCCTACTTCCATAGCTAGCGCCACCACTGCTCTCCCCCCATCTATATTCATATTGTCTACTAACCCACCGGTTTCCTCATAATAAACTTTCCCGGAAAGCTCCTGCGCAATCGTCGCCAAATCCTTCCCCTCTGCAATTTTATTCTCCACTTCCATCACTAGCTGCTTTGCCTCCGTGTCTATCGCTTCTGAAACTTTCATTTTCATCAGTGTCAAATAAATCATCCGCCTATATTCCCTCATCGTCAATCCAAAATTATCCTGCAAAATCTTTGAAAAACTTTCCTCACTCCGCTCTATACCACCCGCCCGTCTGTGGTCCAACACTGCCTCATCCACCATCTCATCCGTTACCTCTATCCCCATCTCTCTCCCCAATTTCACAGCATAGGCATAATTTTCCGCCTCCGTCAGCGCCGCCCGCTTATAGTGCGTCCGCATAGCCTCCGCATCCTCATCATTACCCAATTTTCCCTGCTGCTGCTCTACTGGTGTCAACGAACTCCTATAAATCATCAAATAATCACTATAGCGCACCCCCTCTCCCTGTACGCTTGCTACTGGCACCGGCAGAACTTGTGTCAGACGATATACTACATCACTTGTATATTGCCACTTATACAACATCGCCCAGCCCAACACTCCAGACAACACCAATGCAAACACCGCAATAATAATCGTCGTAAAGACCAACTTATGTTTAGCATACTGCAACGGGTACTTGAACTTCCGCCCTTTTGCTAGCACCTCCTCGCGGCGTTCCTCTACCTTTTCTTGCTCAGTTTTCTTTGTTTCAGCACTCATTTACTTTTTCCTTCCGCTACATTCTGTAGCTCATTATAAATTTTCTCCGGTTTTGCTACCATGCTAATCTTCAAATCCCCCACTGCCGTCTGTATCAGAATCGTCCCGTATCCGAACATTCCCCCAAACACCCCTGGTACTCCATAAGAAATACTCTGTATCTTGTCTAGCCCCAAATCCACCACTGATTTCTTAAATAGCCCCTTCTGGTTCACCTGCCTAAGTCTCTCGTTCGTGACAATATAAATAGAAAAATACCACAGCATATAAGAATACGCCATTCCAATCAGCCCTACCCCTACAAAACCTAGAAAAATCCAAAACATCACAGTATTATCTTTCCAAATCAGCATCGGCACTACCCCTAGTACTGTCATCACAATCAGCCAAATCACCCCTTTACGCGCCGTCGCTATGTGCCGCCGAAAAATAAACTGCACCACCTCCCCCTCTCTCTGTCCCTCAAAAGCAAGTTCTGCCATATTTTTATTATACTATACTTTTCATCTTAAATCCTGGTGGCCCGGGTGCGAGTCGAACGCACAACCTCTTCCTTAGGACGGAATTGCTCTATCCATTAAGCTACCGAGCCATAACCCGGCCAATTCACCGGGCTCGTTGTAATTTACCGCGTATATTTCTCGTTCAAATCTGAATAGTTATATAGTTCATCCTCCTTAAACCACAGCGCCAGCTCTTTCTTGGCCTCTTCCGGCGTAGCAGAAGCGTGTACCAAATTCGGCACACCCATTTTTTTCACGTCAGAATACCCATAGCTCATGTGTGCAAAGTCCCCGCGAATCGTACCCATATCTGCAGATTTCGGCTCGGTCGGACCCACAATCTTCCGTACTAGTGGAATCGCCTCTACCCCCTCTAAACACATCGCAATTACCGGCCCAGTCATCATATATGCTACATTATAGCGGAAAATCTCTTCCCCGTGCCGCGTAATCATTTGTCCTACGTCTTCGTAGTGCTTATAATACAAATCCTCCCCCGGCATTACCATTTTCATCCCCACAATCTTCAAACCTACCCGTTCAAACCGGTGAATAATCTCCCCTACAATCCCACGCTGTACCGCATCAGGCTTTAGTACTACTAAACTTCTTTGAATTAAATCTTTTTCTTCTTTTGCTTTCGCCATAAAAACTCCTTTTTACCATTATACCATAAATCACCAAAACTAGCACGCTCTCTACCGTCACCAATATCCCCGCTGTTAACCCCGGCGGCGTAAACTTAAGTATTACCTTATGCTCCCCCTTCGGCACCGCAAACCCCATCAGTCCCCCCAACACCCTCTCCGCCGGCACAGGAGTTCCATCTATCTCCGCCGTCCAGCCCTCACTATATGGCAACGACAACATCAACATTTTTCCATCACTATCCACCTCTACCTCCCCAGCAAGTTCCGCTCCTTTTCGCCCCAACTCCACTCCCGGCACCAACTCCTTATACCGCGCCAGCTCCCCAGCATCCTCTACATAAGCCTCCTGCCCTATCCTACTATACATCCCGTCGCACTTCACTATGTCTCTATTACCTGCCTTTTCCCCTTCCTTCACACAATAGTTTTCTCCAATAACCTCCGTCGTCCCTCTCAGACGATAAACTTCCCCACCATCCGCCATCGCCATAAACATCCGATTATAAAATTCAAATGGTCGGACCAACTTCTGCTCGTCCGCTGTCGGCTTTACTTCCCGCACTCTGGCATCCACCACTGTCATCATTGGCCATACGTCCTCATTTTCCTCCCCCTCTACATATTTTATAGCCAACAAATCCTCTATACCTGCCGTTGTACCGTTATTATACTGTATTTTTGTCCGATCATTCTTTGTGAACCCTAATAGATTCAAATAGCTCAGCCACCTTTCTGAATTTGTTGACGAAAACCCGTTCAAACTATACCTCTGCTGCATAATTGCATCGTTATACCACAAATCTCTCACCTCTGTTCTATACATCCCTATTTCCGTACCTTCTTCCACTTCTACCGTCGCTAGTATCGCATCTCTTGAATCCAGATATTTCTCCGTCATCGCAATATGCATTACATTGTCAATACATTGTAACACAATTACTCCCCCCACTACCCCTATCATCACCAACTTCTTTGGAGCAATTTTCATCGCCACCAGCCCTACGGTCATCAATATCACCACCACTATCTCAAAACACCTCACCGCCGTTTCTTCTTCATATCTAATGCAAATCGCCGTCCAAATAATCAGCGCAAACCCAATCACTGGCACTATCATTATTCTCCGCAACGTCAACCCCCGCCAGTTCTCTATGCATCTCATCGCAAAATATATCATCAAAAACGACAACATAAATGCATATCTGTGCGGAAACCACACTTCTACCGTTCCCATATGCCACAGCTGGTTCATCATGCTAAACTCAAACGACAGTAGCATTATCACAATCAGCCCCGCACTATACCACTTTTCTCGCCGCGGTATCTGCCAGTTCACAAAATACAGTATCGTCATTATCAACATCGGTACTCCTATAAATATCTGCGGCGGACCATCCACATAGTGTTTCAACCCCGTTACCGTCCCCGTCAACAACTGCGTAATTGACTCTAGTATTATTGAGTTCTGCGGCGCCTGCATATCATTCCCCCGCCCAATAAGCCCACTATTTATCATATACGTTGCCGTTGGTATCAACACAACCGCTGCCATCCCGCCGGCTATTAGCGATGCAAACAAAAACTTTTTAGCACTTGTCCAAAATTTCACCACTTGACTAGTTTTTTGCAAATACACAAACCACATCACCGAAAAAATACACAACATAAACCCTATATAATAATTCGTCAAAATCCCATACGCCAGCGCCAGCACATACACAAGTATTCCCTTACCAGCAACCAATCGTTTTATCCCTAGCGCAATAATTGGCAAAATCATCACCGCGTCCATCCACATTATCTGCCAAAAATACATCACCACAAATCCGCACAATGCGTACGCCGTAGAACACGCCAGCAACACCGGCGTAGATAACCTCCGCCCAAATGTTTCCTTAGCAAAAATATAAAACGTCAATCCCGTTAGCCCAATTTTTATAATTGCAATCGTCGCAAACGCGTAAATCACTGCATTTTCTGGAAATAGGCAAACTATCAAATTTAACGGACTTAGGCAGTAATACGCCATCAGCGGCAACATCTCCGTCCCAAGCGTCATGTTGAAACTATAGAATATGCTCTCTCCAGACAATATCGTCCTTCTGAGATACAACAGAAATTCTACATACTGGTACTGCGCGTCACAAAACACCACCAATAGGTCATTTCCATTCCACTGTGCAATAAGTAGCGCAATACCAAAAAGCAATACTGGAATCAGAAAAGCCAAAAGCCTATTCGCAAACCACCTCACCTAGCGTTTCCTTACAATCCCCACTCCCTTTCGCGTAATGTTTTGCATACGTCGTTGCTAGATATTTATAGAATTCGTCAAACTTCGTATTCATCTTTGCCATGTCTTTTCTTTCCAACACCAATTCGTCTTTTATGCTTGGTTTATTTTCTGAATTCCAATCCGAAAAATCTTTCTGCGCTTGCACCATCATATCATATAGTGCCGCTTTATTTTCCGCTAAAATTGACGATGCATAGTACTCCCTATACGCTTTCGCCGCCGCTTGCTTCAATGGTAACCACCCCTCGCCATACTTCATAAACAATTCTATATCGGAATTCGTCAAAATCTTCGCCGCCGATTGTAAATCTGCATCCGTCTGGTCCCAACTATCCAGCTCATACGACGTCAAAATCCAGTTGTGCCACACCGCATAGGCTGATAGCAGTTCATCTAATGATTCTGAGCCAGCCGTCGCCGTGTTAAACGCCTCCACAAACTGATCATACCGTGACTTCACCGCCTCGTCTTTCATGACCCCCTCCGTCTTTCCCAACTCCTCTACCAATTCTTTCGCATCCGCCCCTACCGTCCTACAGCTCTCTACGTATTCATTATACGCCCGCATCGTTGTATAAGTACTCTCTACATAGCTCACTACCCTATCACAAGCATCACTACTCTTCATCGCTTGTATCTCAGATTTCAGTTCTTTCGCTACTTTGTAAGACTCCTGGTAATTTACCCGATTCGCCAGCATACTTATCACCACCGACAGCACAATCACCAGCACCGCCGCTCCGCTTATCGTCCCTATCAAAATTATTTTCTTCTTGTTTAGTGGCAAGTTATCAAATTTCTGACGCAATTTTGATTTTCGCTTCTGCTTTTTCTGTTCATACTCTGCAGCTTTACGCATCAACTCCCCCGCCCCATCGCTCTCTGCCACTGGCCTATCTACCACCACACTACTGCCAGTTGTCGGCTCCACCACCGCCTGCACTGGCGGCTGCACAGGTTGTACAGGCTGTTGCACAGGTTGTGTGGGCTGCACTGGCTGACCAGGCACTATATTTCCATTCTGATCCATAGTTCTATTATATCATAAGCTAGTTGTTATAAAACATCCACCACGGTTTTGCCCAACCCGCTCTCATCATCCACTCTAGTAGCAGCGCTATATTCACCAATATCGCCGCTATCACAAACACTATCCCTGCTATATAAAACACCTTCGCAAACTTCCCTCCTGGCCTACGTGTCAAATACACTCCTGAAAGCGCCAACGGTATCAGCATCGTAAACCCTATATACCTATAATTCGTTGTACAGAAAAACGGCTGGTCTATATTATAATTCAAAAAGCAAATCAGTGCTGTCACATACGCAGTCACCAAAGTCCCTACCGTCCCCACCGCCAGCGCCCTCGTTTTTACCGTTTTTCGTTTCATCACAAAAATCCCCACTAGTCCAGCATTAGCCATTACCGCAAGCAACACCGCCGTATAAAATCCCATAAAACCCACTATTTCAAATTCCCTGTCCCAACTTGAATCATCTCTTAGCTCATTAAACAGTGACGTCCTAATAGCTTGTATCCAAATATTTCCGCCCGGCGCCCCGTTTGACAACGGCTGCGGCAACGCATAGCCAAACTCATTCACCGCCGGCACCACCAAATGCTGTAATGGTGTAAGCTCCGCATCCCCCGCAAATCCCGTCGTCTGCGTCCAAAACGGCTGCAAATGAAACTGGTACATCATCCTCAGCGGATTAAATAGCAACATCGGCAAACAAACCGCAATTCCAATTAGCAACTGACGCACCCGCTTCTTGTACAGAAACGCGAACAAAATCGCCGGTATTAGCATTACCGCAGACAATTTTGTCAGTGCCGCTAGTCCTAACACCACCGCTATCTTTACCGTGTTCTTTGTCGTTGGCACCCTCAGCCACTGTATCAGATACCTCAATATCACCACCGAAAAGAACATCACCATCGTGTCCGGAGTTGTAATTGTCGCAGCCAGCGAAAACCATGGATGTAGTGCTACTATTGCCATAATCAGCACCAAAGGTTTCCGCCCAATATTCAGCTCTTTCAGCAATTTATATGCATTCCATACCGTTAGTCCCGCAAAACACAACGACACTATCTGCACACTCTCATACATTAGTGGCGCCGTCGTAAATAGGCCCGTCACTGTCAACACTATCGCAGACACAATATAATATAACGGCGGATTATAAAAGCTCCAATATTTTGTTGGATCCTGCGGCGGCATACTCCAATTCTTCATGATATATTCCATATATCCAAAATGTCCCGACGCAGTATATTCAGCATCCGGCCCCGCAAACGCCCCTGCATCATGATATTCAAACGCCCGGTACCCCGCCATCAACACAAATAGCATCCTCATCAGCATCCCGCCCAGCATAATAATCTTTAACCACTTTTCTGTATCTTTTTTCTCTATCAACACCTTATAAATTACATATGCTAAATAAGCTACACTTAAGAAAATCAGCACGCCATATTTATATCCTATACTTGGCGTTATCATCCCCAATATCCACGCCACTATAGAAAGCAGTACCACTATCCTCCACCCTAATGGCTCTATCCACCTTCTTGCCGTCCGTCTTGCCATCAACAATACTTTTGGCCACGCCCGCTTTATCACCCGGCAAAGCCACCTTACTCGCCACCACATCAGGCCAAAAAGTCCTACTCCTTTTTCACTCATGGTATTCCTTCTCCGTATTCACTTCCCAAACTTTCTCTTTTTCTGCCCCATCTACAATACAATCCACCGCCCGTATCGCCGTCAGCATTGAGTGATCCATATTATTATATCTGTGCTGCCCATTTCTCCCTACGCAATATAACCCCGGCAATCCGTTCAGAAACTCCCGCACTTTCGCAAAATCCTTATAGCTATCAAAATATGCCGGATAAGCCTTTTTCACTCGTACCAAATGATAATCCTTTATCTCCTCCGCATTCTCAACCAGTCCAATTTTCACCAGCTCTCTTCCTGCCATTTCCGCAAATTCCGTCTCGCCCATCCCCCAAAGCTCATCCCCCTCCTGCACAAAATACTCCAGTCCCAACCACACGTCTTTACTGTTTTTCGGGAGCAGTCCAGCAGACCAGTTATTATAAATCTGCACCCGCCCCAGTTTCACTCCTCTTTCTTGTACATAAATCCACGTATCTTTTATCTTCCCTACCATCAGCCGCGGCACCAACACCCCAATCGTCATATAATCCCGATACGGCAAATTATCCGCAATTTTACTAATTCTCTGTGGTACTCCCATAATCGCTTTTACTAAATCTTTCACCGGCATAGAAGATATCACTACGTCCGCCGTCACTGATACGCGCTTCTCACCCTGTTTATATTCCACCCTCCATGCACCTTTTTTATTCACCCGCCTCAGCCCCACCACTTCCGCCCGAAAAACTATTTTCCCGCCCATCTTAGTGATTTTCTTGGCTACTTTTTCCCACAACTCTCCCGGTCCATGCTCCGGATATTTAAACTTCCGAATCAATGAAGTTTCATTACTTTTTCCCCGCACCGCCCCAGAAAGTAGCTTCTTGATAGATAGTCCTTTCACTCTCTGTGCACCCCACGCCGCATCTATTTCTCGCGGATGCCTCCCCCATAAATTCTCCGTGTAATTCTCAAAAAACATCTCGTACAACTTTCGTCCAAACCTATTGATATAAAAATTCTCTAGGTTATCTTCCGATTTCTTATGCACACACGCCGCCACATAACTTCCCCCTACCGCCATAGTTTTTGCTAGCCCCAATTTCTTTAGCGTATCAAACGACAATGTCACCGGATAATCATAAAACTTCCCCTCAAACAAAATTCTACTCAGTCGTCTCCGTTCCGGCATCTCCATTATTCTATCCCACCATTCATTTACCTCCGCACTTTTTGAGAAAAACCTGTGCCCACCCATGTCCATTCTATAACCTTTATATTTTTCTGTCCCGGAAATCCCTCCGACCACTTCAGAGGCCTCTAGCACCGTCACTTCCGCCGTACTTCTGTCAAGCAGTTCATATGCCGCCGTCAGTCCTGCCGGACCCGCCCCAATCACTACAATCCTCTGTTTCTTCATATGCTATAATTATTATATCATGTATGTTTCTGAGCTTATCACTGATTTCCTGGAAAGTCTAGAAATAGAAAATGGCCGTTCACGCCGTACTGTCAGCAATTACGAACTTTATCTTAACCGTTTTCTGGAACTAGCCGGGCAAGATTATGAAACCGGTGACTTCAAACCCAGTGACATCACCGCGGAAACTCTCCGCAAATATCGTCTCCGGTTGAACCGCTACCATGACGACGAAAACGCCAATCTCTCCGTCCTCACTCAATCGTACCACCTCATCGCCCTGCGCGGTTTCCTCAAATATCTTGCTCGGCGCGGCATCAATTCCCTAGACCCTAGCCTTGTAGACCTCCCCCGCGCCCACAAAAAACAAGTCACCTTTCTCCACTTTGACGAAGTAGAACGACTGCTAGATGCCATTCCAGACGATACCGAATCCGGCCTCCGCGATCGCGCCATCATAGAGCTACTTTTTTCCGGCGGGCTCCGTGTCTCCGAACTCTGCGCCCTCAATCGCGACAGTATCAACTTAGAGCGCAAGGAGTTTGTCGTCCGCGGCAAGGGCTCAAAAGACCGCCCTATCTTTATTGACCAGTCCGCCGCCGACTGCATCAAAGATTATCTTGACGCTCGCCACGATTCCCTACCCGCTCTTTTTCTCAATAACAGCAAAAACCAGCAGGCCGTTGACACCTCTGGCAATTTCCGCCGCCTCACCCCGCGCAGTATCGAGCGTATCGTCAAAAAATACGCCCGCGCCGCCGGCATTACTAAACATGTTTCCCCGCACACCCTCCGGCACAGCTTCGCTACCGATTTGCTCATGAACGGCGCAGACATCCGTTCCGTCCAGTCCCTCCTTGGCCACAGCGACATCAGCACCACTCAAATCTATACACACGTCACGGACCCCCATTTGAAGGAGGTCCATGACCGATTTCACACTGAAACTAGCTAATTACAAGCTCTGGCAGATTCTACCACCACCCTCTTTCTTGTACACGACCGCCACTTTCCGGCTACCTTTTACGTACGCTGGCAAATCATTATCACAATACGCGTTCAGATACACGTGAATCGTATAAGACTGCTCTTCAAAATCACTCAGCACGTCAGTCCCCGGGCAAGCATTTGTACCGCTACCGCCGTTTGCCGAACACAACTGCACAATCAAGTTGTACTCGCCACCAGACGGGTCTTCAAACACGTCGCCGTTACTATTCATATATTCCGTATAGAACTGATACCAAGCGTTATTTTCCGTCTTGCTTGCACTTGCCGTTGGGGCATTATCCAACCGGAAGTCTTCATTAATCGTTACATACGCCTGCGTAGTCCCTGGCAACTTCCCTCTGTTATTACTCTGATACTGGTTCAGCTGCGTAATCAGCCTACTGACATCGTCAGTCCGCTGCGTATCACGCTGCGCCCGCTGCAAAGCTGGCAAAGCTAGAAACACCATCATCATGATCAAACCACCAATGGCAAGCACCAATGTGACCTCAATGATCGTAAACCCTTTCTTAGATTTAGTATTTGTTTTTACCATATATATTTTTCCTTTCTGTTATATATACATATATACGTACATATCCTCTCTCTCCTACCTTCCATCCACACCAGAAGGCGGTCAGGGACCGGGAGAGGAGTGTTACTCTTATGATATTATAAAAAAACCTAAAAAGCAAGTGCTTTTAATAAAAACCCGTCAAAAAGCAATACCACTACCATCACAACCACCAAAAACGGTCCAAAATGCACTTGCATTTTCCGCATCTTCTGCGCCGCCCCTCTCTGGCGGCGCAGCAAAAACAGCGGCCCCGCCGCCACACTCGCCATCAGGTTCGCCAGGAACAGTTCTATTATCGCTAACCACCAGTTCCCAAGTATCAGCGCTACCGCCAAACACAAAATCCAGTCCCCACCCCCCACCAATCTCTCATTAGAAAACTTATATAACAGATAGTACGTCCCGGCCAATATCCCTATTGCCATCACCGTCTGCCATACCCCCTCCCAGCCCGCTTTACTAGAACTCAGAAACAAACTCCATTGTTTCAGGATTACATAGATTATAGCACAAGCGTTACAAAAAGTCAATACTACTCCTGGTAATTCCCCCCATTTTGCGTCATACAACAACAAAATCCACATTCCGCACATGGTTACGAGAAGCGCTACCAGTTTCAAAATTTCCATAACCGTCATCCCATCGTGTATATATCTCACCCCTAATACCACAAACACTATCATCAGACCTACCTCTGATAAAATCTCCATCACCCCAATTTTTTCATGACACTTCCGGCACCGCCCGCGCAAGATCACCCACGACAAAATCGGTATATTCTCGTACCACGCTAGCCTCTTTCCGCAGGACAAACACACGCTAAACTTCCCTAGACTCTTCTTCCCGGTCTCTTTATATCTCAGCCGCCACACCTGGCACGCCGCAAACGACCCCATCACCGCCCCAAAAACCGCCAGCACTACTAACCAAAACCATGTCATGTATCTATTATATCATGCCCACCCGCCTCCCCAGTAACACTCCTCTCCCGGTCCCTGACCGCCTTCTGGTGTGGATGGAAGGTAGGAGAGAGAGGATATGTACGTATATATGTATATATAACAGAAAGGAAAAATATATATGGTAAAAACAAATACTAAATCTAAGAAAGGGTTTACGATCATTGAGGTCACATTGGTGCTTGCCATTGGTGGTTTGATCATGATGATGGTGTTTCTAGCTTTGCCAGCTTTGCAGCGGGCGCAGCGTGATACGCAGCGGACTGACGATGTCAGTAGGCTGATTACGCAGCTGAACCAGTATCAGAGTAATAACAGAGGGAAGTTGCCACAAACCATCTCTACAACTGACAGTAATTCCCTCTACGTCACCGCCAATGAGGATTATCACCTAGACAATGCACCTACGAGCCCCTCTGATACTAACAACAATACCGCCTGGAAAACTTTCTACAACGACTACCTCGCTCCCGGCAACGATACCTTTGAAGACCCCAGTGGCGGCCCCTATAACCTCATCATCCAAAACTGTTCAGCAAACAACGCCAGCGACAACGCCACCGGCAGCGGCACAACCAATAGTAATGGCTGCAACGTCGCTAATCTCAGCGATTTTGATGACCAAGCCTATACCATGCACATCTATTTAAACGCCAACTGCAACAACGACCTCCCCGCCTTCACCAAAGGCAGTCGCAAAGTCGCAGTTGTCTATAAAAAAGAAGGTGGTGGCCGCATCTGCCAAACTCTCTAATACTAAAAACATATAACGTACCACCAAAATGCCGCTCCCAAAAAGCGGCATTTTACATACGCTAATTTTACACTTGCACACTGTTCACAATGGAGTAAATCGGCAACAGTATCGCTCCAATCATAAACCCAACCAAAAGCGCCATCACCACCATCAGAATCGGCTCAATCATCTTAGAAAGCGTCCTAATCTGCTCGTCCAACTCATTCTCGTACACCGTCGCTGCTTTTCCCAGCATCTCGTCAATCTTACCAGATTGCTCACCAATTGACGCCATCTGTGGCACCAGCGGCAGGATATAATCCTTATCTTTCAGTGCCTCAGACAACGGTTTCCCACCTTTCACCTTCTCCGCCGCCTCGTCCAAGATCTGTTGCAGCACCACGTTGTTCATGGACTCCGCCGAAATGTTAATAGAATCAATCATAGACACGCCCGTAGACAGTAGAATCTGTGCCGTCCTCGCAAACCGCGACATATACAGCCGCCTAAACAGCGAATTAAACATCGGTACATTCAATTTTATCAGCGCTCCCCACCTCTGCCCTGTTTCAGTCTTCCTAAACTGCATCAAGAACCACACCAGTAGCACAATCACCACTATTACTACCCACCACGCGTTCAAAATAAAGTTAGAAATCGCCACCATTATCTTCGTCATCGCCGGAAGTGGCTGCCCCATATCATTATAAAGATTTTCCACTTGCGGCAACACCGCCAGCAGCATAAACAGCATCACTGCAATAATCACCAAAAGCACAATCGCCGGGTACGTCAACGCCCCGCGAATGTCCGACATCATCTCCTGGTCTTTTTCCTGCTGGTCCGCCAACCGTTTCAACGATTCATCCAACGTACCAGAGGTCTCACCAGCTCTAATCAAAGCCAAATAAACCTTATCAAATATCTCCGGATGTTTCGCACAGGCGTCACCCAGCGTCCTACCAGCTTCTACCTCTGCTAAAAGTTCCTCAATAATCGCCCGCATCGCCTTATTTTGCGTCTGCTCCGCTACCGTACGCAGCGAGTTAGACATCGGCAAACCCGCCCCAATCAACGTCGCAAATTGCCGCGTAAATGTCACCTTATCTTTTGTAGACACTCGCGACCGCAGCTTCGCCCAAATACTCTCAGTATCCTCTTCCTCAATAAATTCCGGCGTAAAACCACGTTCCAGCAAAAGCTTCCCGGCTGCTCTTTCACTTTCAGCCTGGATGCTCCCCTTCACCATTTTCTGGGTCTTGCTGTCCCTCGCTTTGTAGTTAAATCGCCTCACTTATCTACCCCTTTGCTAGCCGATCAAATTCCACCATATCTACCGCAAACTCGCGCGCCACATCATACGACACCACGCCCGTCTGAATCAGTTTCACCAGTGTTCTATCCATCGTCTGCATACCTTCATTAATACCAGTCTGAATCGTCGTGTCTAGCTGATGCGTCTTTCCCTCACGAATAATTGAACGCACCGCCGTATTTGCTACCATAATTTCCGTTGCCGCTACGCGACCGCCCGCAATCGCTGGCACTAGCCGCTGTGACAGAATTGCCATCAACACATTAGACAGCTGCGACCGAATCTGTGGTTGCTGCTCCGCCGGGAACACGTCAATCATACGGTCAATACTCTGTGCTGCAGAGTTCGTGTGTAGCGTTGCAAACACCAAGTGCCCCGTTTCTGCAATCGTAATCGCACTAGACATCGTCTCCAGGTCACGCATCTCTCCTAGTAGCACCACATCTGGGTCTTCACGCAGAACCGACTTCAGCGCCCGCGCAAACGAGAACGTATCATAATGCACTTCCCTCTGCACAATTAGAGACCGCTTAGACTCGTACGTAAACTCAATTGGGTCCTCAATCGTAATAATATGTACTGATTTTTCTGCGTTAATCTTATTTATCAACGCCGCCAGTGTCGTAGACTTACCAGAACCCGTTGGTCCAGTCACTAGCACTAGCCCACGCGGATAATCTGCAAACGTAGAAACTACCTGCGGCAAAGCCAACTCTTCCAGTGTCGGAATCTTATTCGGAATCAAACGGAACGCCGCTGCTAAATTCCCTCTTTCCCGGAAAGCATTTACACGAAAACGCGCCAACGTCCCAAACGAGAATGAATAATCAAACTCCTTGTCCTTCATCAAAGTTTCGCGTTGTTCCGAATCCAACGTAGAAAACACCAATTTCTCCGTCATCTCTTCCGTCAAAGCCGGAATACCATTTATTGGTGTCAACGCTCCGTCTACACGCAAAATCGGCGGCAAACCCACTTGTATATGCAAATCAGACGCATTTTTCTTAATACATTCCTCCAGCAATATTTCAATCTTTACGCCACGCACATTAGCAACAGACGCAGGCGCTGGTGCCGGAGCCGCCGGCGGCGTAGGAGCTGCAGTTACCGGTTGTTGTGCTTGTTGAGTTTGCCCACTAGTATCCATGTAACCATTATATCATAAGCATTATAAGTTTTGAAGCAATTTCTACGCAATATCAGACGCCACGCGGTTCACTTCCTCCATTGTCGTAATCCCGGAGAGCGCCTTGAGCATTCCGTCCTGCCGCATCGTAATCGTACCCTTTGACTTTGCTACCCGCATAATTTCCGCCGATGTCGCCCGCTCTACCACCAACTTCTGGATGTCTTCATCCACCTCAATCGTCTCATAAAGCCCAGCCCGACCCGAATAGCCACCCGGCGTATCCCGGTCATCTACCCCCTGCACCAGCGTATACCCCTTGTCGTTTCTTATTGGTAGCCCGGCATAGCCCAAATCTTCCGAAATCGCCGCCGCCTCCGCACTGCTCTTCGGCAACAGTTCCCCTACAATCTCATTCAATTCTTTTGTCTGTAGCTCCGTTGACGCGACCGCCGTCCGTTTTTCCGTCACCCGTCGCACTAGCCTCTGCCCAATCACCGTATTCAGCGTAGACGCAATCAAAAACGGCTCAATTCCCATCTCCAAAAGACGCGGCAAAATCCCCGCTGCCGAGTTTGTGTGCAACGTAGAAAACACCAAGTGCCCCGTCAACGCTGCCTGCACCGCCAAGTTCGCCGTCTCCGAATCACGAATCTCACCTACCATTACCACATCTGGGTCCTGACGCAGAATTGAACGAAGGCCACTAGCAAACGTCAGCCCCGCATCCACATTCACCTGAATCTGATTCACCCCATCCATCTTATACTCTACCGGGTCCTCCAGCGTCACAATGTTGATTTTTACATCTTTAATTTTCTTAATCAGCGCATACAGCGTCGTAGACTTACCAGAACCAGTCGGCCCAGACGTCAGAATCATCCCGTTTGGTTTTGCAATTCCGGACAGCACCATTCGGAGCGCATGTCCCGTCATCCCCATCTGTTCCACTTCCATAGACGTACCCGACTTGTCTAGCAAGCGAATCACTACCTGCTCACCCCACACCACCGGCGACGTCGCAATACGCAAATCTACTTCCTTGTCCGCCACCAGCACGGTAAACTGACCATCTTGCGGCACCCGGTGCTCATCAATCTTCAAATTCGCCAGAATTTTAATACGCGACACCAGCGCCGGCTCAATCGTTTTCGGCAATTCCATCACCTGACGCAAAACACCATCAATCCTATACCTAATCACCAGTGACTCTTCCAGTGGCTCTACGTGAATATCTGATGCTTTTGTTTTTACAGCATATTCCAGAATCGTTGAAAGCGCCTTAGAAATTGGCGAATCCTGCACAATTGTTTTTACATCTGCACTCCGCTGTTTCTGCGCTACTTCCTCGTTGGTCGCCTTAACCGCCTGCTTCACCGATGTAAAGTCGCCCTTGTACTGCGCCAATACCGCTCTAATTCCTTCCTCACTCGCCATCACCGGGCGAATAGATTTCCCGGTCATCGTAGAAAGATAATCTGTCGCCTGAACGTTTGACACGTCCAACATCGCCATTACCAGTTGTCCATTCAGCTCCCCTAATGGCACCACCATAGAGCGTTCCAACACGTCTCGCGGCAAAATCTGCAGCTGCTCCTGCTCCATTTTTACATTTCTCAGACTAACATACGGCACCCCTATCACCACCGCCGTCGCGTGTGCCACCGTCTCATCGTCTACCAATTTTTTCGCCGTAAGTAACGCCAAAATCGGCTGCTTTGATTGCTGTACTTCCTGTTGCGCCGCCTGTACCGCTTCAGCACTAACCAGTCCCTCACCCACGAGCAACTTGACTACCTTGTCCTGTGCCTCACGCGTCAGAATGGACATTAATTTCCCCCATTACCAGATTCTTGGCAAGCCTGAATTTCTGCACTATCCAAAATACCATTTTGGTCTGCGTCCTGACAATCACCCACATACACCTCTACCGTCGGGTTTATCGCATCAATATTATACATTTCCGGATCCGGTTGTGCCAAACTACTTTCTATCACGTCAATCGTTTTTACTTTCGCGGACTCTGGTACCTTCAGAAACATATTCAATATGATAAACGCCGCAATCGTACCGATTGATGCTACTAATACTACTGTAAATATATCTGATTGTTTCATTTCCTATTCTCCTGTTTTTGCTTTCCTTTTTGCATCCCTAGACGCATATACCGTATCTTCCCTCTCCGAAAGTTCTAACTCCCCCTCATAATATGCCACTGCTGTTACTCTCAGTTCCAACTGTCCACCATCACTCCAACCAATCGTCGCCGCCGAAATATCAAACGACCGAATTGATTTTTCCATATTTGCCAGCACCGCCAACGTCGTCTTTGCATCCTGTTCCACCACAAAACTCACCGGAATCGTCCCCAGCCCCGGAATCGTTGACGCTACATAGTTGCCACCCGGGGATAGCGACTCCGGCTGGAACCCGGACAACAGGAAAATCTGGTTCAATGACGCCATCAGCGCCTCCTCGTTCTTCTGTGCCGGCAACGCATCCGGAATCGCCCGTAGCGCCGAGCACATCCGCATCAACGAGATATAACTCCTCCGGTCCGTATCATTCTCTGCTTTTTCATACAAATCATAATAATCTATCTTCTTCCCACTTTCCGGATCGTTATCCACGTAGCAAATGTTCAACGCCTCCCGCGCCACCGATTCCAAATCCTGATTCTGCGCCATCTTTATCAGTACATTATAGCGCAACGTGTTCATCAGTTTAGTATTGCTCGCTACGTCTAGCTCAGTCGGTTCGCATTCCTCCAATTCCTTATCGTTCAGCTTTTTATCGCCGTTACTATCAATACACAACCCTACGTTTAGTATCGTTTCCTCGTAATTCCCAATTGACTTATCCTGCGCCGCCATCACTTTTCCATTAAAATCCATATATCTAATGAAATATAGCGACAGCACCAGACAAACCCCCAGCGTCAATGACGCCCCCAACACCGCCAGCATCATCTGCCGTTGAGTTTTTGAAATCTTAATTCTCTTCCCTACTGCTACTTCTTTCTTTTCTGCCATTTTAATTCCCTCCAGTGTTTATTACTGTACAATCCGTATCCGCCGCTGTACAATCACGCGCCCGCTCATCAAACATATTCTGAATCTGCACGTACGAGTCTGTCACGTTCTGTCTTCCCGGCCGAATCGCCATCACGTGCTTGTTTGCATAAGAAAACACTTCCTCGTTCACCCTAATCGTTGCATTAAACCTCAGTACTAAATTACCCGACGAATCTTTACCATTAGAGGAATCACGTATCGCCGCACCCTCCTCCGCTAGAATACAATCATCATTTGTTGCCGTCCATCTTACTTTTCCGTCTGCTACCTCCGTCCCAGAGTACATGATACACTCACTGTTAAAATGCGGCACTCCAGAAATCTCACCGTCCAGCGTCATATTTGGCCTATACCATGACGCCTCCGACCCTGCCCCATCTAAATATTCCGCCTCTATTTCTTTCTCTCCAGCATTCTTGTACCACTCGTCAAACTTCGGCGTCCGATAAATAATTTCATCCGCCACACCCGGCACTACCTCATCCTCTCCGGAATCAGTCTCCGTAGTCGTAGTCGTTCCAGTCCTATTCTCGCTCTCATCACGTTCTTCTTCAATTTCTTCCTCCTCTTTCAGGTCATCTCGTCCCGGATCACACCCTACTCTCCCTTTATGCCAAATCGCTACAATGCTCCCGTCCAGCGAAAACACGTTTCCGTTTTCATCCATATCTTCTATACAGCGCGTCGGAATGTCATTTCCCTCCGCGTCCACATATCTACCATAGTCAAACTTTGACATCTCCACTGACTTCTTGAACGCCTCCAGCACCCGATAGTCAATTTCCGACTGCCCAGTTACATCCGTCTGCCCCGCATCTGCTTGTCCATCAAACGTCAGCGTAGATTCACCCAGGTTAATGTTCAGCTCGGACAGTGTCACCGAGTCCCCTCCGTCCACTTCCTCCGGCAACATCACGCCCAGCACGTTAAACACCCTGGACAACACCTTCTTGTTCGCATTTATATCTGCAATCTTTCCCAACTGATCCTGGATGGTCAAAAACTCGGACAGACCACTATACCCCATCACCTTGTCAGACATCGCCTCAATTCTCGTCTGCTGATTTGCCAGCAGTAGCCCCTGCGTCCCTACAATACTCCCAAGCAACGCCGTAATCCCAATTCCTACCCCCGCCACTGCAATACAGATAAAGAACACTAGGTTGCGCGCTTTCTGTTTTCTAATCATCTCCAGTTTTACATCTGGCACCAAGTTGATTTCGTACATTACTCGTTACTCCTTTCCGCCAAACCTATCGCTACTGCATATTCACTCGCTACCGGCAACAACGCACTCTGCTGTTCCTGCGACACACGCACAAACTGCCACGGATTCCCCTGTACCGTTGCTACACCAGTCTTCACCTCAATATACTCCGCAATAAACGGAATCACCCCGGCAAACCCAGACAGAATAATCCCGCCCACTGCCGTATTCGTATATTTCTGCTGGAAAAATCTCACCGATTTCGTCAGCTCCCCAGCAAATCCTTCAAGCGTTGAGTCCAACGCGTTAAACACTTGCCCGTCCAACTTATCCTGCGCCAAACCAAATTTCAAGATAAACTGGCGCGACTGGTCTTCCCGTACATTTAGCGCCGACGCCACTGTCTTTACAAACAGCGAAAGACCACCCGGAATAGAACGCACCAATCGCGGCGCACCGTTATACACCACTACCAAATCCGTAGAGTTCTCCCCTACATCAATAATCAGTCGTGCATCTGTAATCCCCACCGGCGAAAGCGCTCGCGCCATCGCAATCGGCTCCGGCTCCTGTGCAATCACGTTCAACCCTAAGCTCTCCATTGACTCCATTCTCTCCTCAGCATAAGTTATCGCCGTAGAAGACACCAGCACTTCTGCTTTTGTATTATCAATCGGACTCTCCCCTAACAGCGCATAGTCCACCTTTGCCTCGTCAATCGCCATTGGAATATACTGATCCAGCTCATACTTAATCGTCTTGTCCAGCTCTTTTTCCGGCGCATTTGGCACTTCAATCACCGCCGTATAGGTCTTCCGCGCCGGCAACCCCAGCGCAATATTTTTCGTCCTAATTCCCGCCTGCTGCACCGCACCAAGCACAATCTCACCCATCTGTCTGCGCCCCATGTCGCTATCATCTTGGGTAATCTTTGGATCCACCGGTACATAAGCATACTTCTCTAGTACCCATCCGCGCTCGTTATCACCAGAAAGCTGTATTAAACGAATCGAGTTTGTCCCAATATCTAGGGCAAAGAACTCGCCCACTCCATGTAATAAACTCATGCTTATATTATAGCACAAACGCTTTTATCTAGACAAGGACAAAAGATAAAATCTTTCTATATTTCCGTTCCTGCCCGGCACCGCACTGTCCCTTTTATTTTTAATCACAAACCCCCTGGCGCGAAGCCAAGCCTCAAATCCTTTTATAATTTCACGCCGCATCTTCTCGTTTTTCACCACCCCTTTTATTAGCTGATCCGGTCTAGCCTCAAACTGCGGCTTAAGCATGACAAAGAAATCCGTATTCTTACGGGTTAGCTCTATTTTAGCATAAGCAAGAACTTTTGTCAAGGATATAAACGACACATCTGCCAAAATCACGTCCGGCGCCTGAATTTTTACCTCTATTTTACTATTTCCTACATGGTCACCAATCTTCACGTCAAAAATATCTGTTTTCTCGTGCAGTTCCACTCTGGGGTCAAACCGAAGCGGCTCTTTCATCTGGTTCGTTCCCTTTTCTATCGCAATTACCTTTTTTGCCCCATGTTTCAAGGCATACTCCGTAAACCCACCCGTGGACGAACCAATGTCCAACACTACTTTATCCTTAAAACTATACGAAAAAGCCTCCGCTACCCCGGCCAGTTTCTCCTCTGCCCGGCTCACCGGCTTGTCTTCTTCGTATTCATCCGGCAAAAACTCCTGGATTTCTTTTTCTGACACTCGCCCACCAATCACTCTCTTCGTATGCGTATCCATATGTCTATTGTAACACAGATTTATTTTCTGCGTTCACGATAAGCATAGGTTTCCGTGTCTACAGAGACCACATCCCCTTCTTTGATAAATGCCGGCACTTTTATCACCACCCCAGTTTCCAGTGTCGCATCCTTCATCACAGAAGTAGAAGTATCTCCTTTTACGGCCGTCTCCGTATAGGTTACAGTTAGCCACATATTTTTTGGCAATACCAAGTTAATCGGCGTCCCGTTATAGAACTGAATTTCCATCTCGTCGCCGTCTTTCATGAAATCCTTAGCATCCCCTACCATATCCCGAGCTAGCTCATACTGCTCAAAAGTCTCCGGGTCCATGAAATAAAATTTTTCATCGTCATTGTAGGAATACTGCACCTTCCGAGTAGTTACCTCAGCCGGCTCAATTTTTTCCTGCCCTTTGAAAGTTTTTGGCAAAAGCGCTCCCGTAATCAGGTTTTTTACCTTTACATTCACAATGGAACCGCCCCGCCCCATTACTTTCTGGGAATACTCAACCACCTTGTACGGTTGCCCGTCCAAAGTAATCAGCACATTCTTTTTCAAATCTGTTGGTCCATACATAAGTTTTCTCCTTCTCAATTTTACACTTATTTCAGAGTAATACCAAGATGGGCTACTCTGAAACAAATGGCAATAATGCTAGATGGCGAGCACGCTTCACCGCTACGGCTAGCTGCCGCTGCTGCTTGGCGGAAAGGCCAGTCTTAGCGATTGGCTCAATCCGACCATAAGCATCAATATACCGCTGCAACGTCTTCACGTCGCGGTAATCAAAGTACAAATTAGGATCATTTTTTACTCTACGCATTTTTTCTCCCTTAGTTTAATGTTATTAGAAAGGAATCTCAGAAAGGTCAATCGGTTCATCCGGAATATCAGCCGGCATTTCTTCTGGCGCCGGGGCATCTACCCCTGCAGCATCACCTGCCGAAGCCTGCTGTGCTGCGCTACCACCGTAGCTGCTACCATAACTTCCGCTATTTCCGCTACCGCTATTGTTGCCATTCCCTAAGAAATTGAAATCTTCCATCACAATTTCCACTCTGGAACGCTTCTGACCATCTTTAGTTTCAAAACTTCTCTGGTCTAGCCGCCCGGAAACTAGGATACCCGTTCCTTTTTTAGCATATTGATTGATTACTTCCCCGCCTTTCCCCCATGCTACACAATCAATAAAAGAAACTGCTTCCTGCTGATTCCCGCTGCTATCTCTAAAAACCCGGTTGACCGCTACTGAAAATGAGCAAACGCTTGCGCCATTCGGCGTAGTCCGCATTTCCGGATCCCTTGTCAAGTTACCAGCAATGATTGCTTTACTAAAACCGCGCATCTATTATTCCTCCTCGTTAGTTTTATTATCTTCTTCAGAAGATTCTTCGGCTGATTCATCATCTGCTTTCCGGGCCTTCCGAGCCGCCTCATATTTGGCCTTGCGCTCGTCCGTCCGTACCAGTAAGTACCGCAACAGCTCCTCAGTGATATTCATCGCTGAAGAAAGCTTGTTCGGTGCTTCTGCCGGCAGTTCTACTTCATAATAGTAGTATACTGCAAAATCCTGACCATTGATTGGATAAGCCAGATGCTTCTTCCCTTCATTGGTCTCTTTGCTGATTTTTCCACCATTGTCCTCAATCAATTTCTTGACTTTGTCGGTGGCCGGCGCCAAATTCATCTCCAAATCTGGATGAATTAGCACAGTAAGTTCATACTGCTTCATAGCACTCCTTTGGTTAAAGCAAACACGCCTAATGCTGTTTGCTGAGTTAATAATACTTATATTGTATCACTATCTACTCTTTTTGGCAAGAGATAAAGTGCCATAAAAAACCCATACAAATAAATTGATTCAAAAATCAAATCTGCTGGCTGCAGTACCGCTGGCGCCGCCACAAAAAACGTCGTATAAAACGCCCCGTATGCCAGAAAAAGCAGCCACCACCGCACCCGTCTCACACTCCACAGCTCCACTACTGTCACCAATGCCATAAACCACATCGTCATAAACATCCCCCTAGAAAAAATCTGATGAAAAACGCTCACTACTCCTAATTCCTCCACTGATTGATCAAACAACCCTATCGGACAGAAAGACAACCCTACTAGCCCCACCACTGCCAATATCCCCAGAAACAACCAGATTTTTGGCAATTTCAACCACCGCCATATCCCCACAATATATCTCATAATTATTGGCGCAATCACCAAGTTGCAACCCAAAAATATCAGCGCGCTCCACCATTCCGCCCCCATATGCCGAGAAATCGTCATGTCTAGTCGCACCGTCCCATACGCCCCCACCGTCCACTGCAAAACCACTATTACTATCAGACAGCTAATAGACAATAATAACCCTCCTAAAAACTGCTTTCTAGCCTGTATCAATTTTTTATTCATTTGTAATATGCCTTCTCTTCTATTCTTACGTCCACATATTCTGGATGAATATCATGCTCGTCCAAGTATTTAATCATTCTCACCGCATCTTCTGCCGATACCGCACTTCCCCTGTCTATATTCAATTTATAATACTCATCCCGTCCGTCCAAATACACGTCAATCTCCCGTGCCTTTCCGGCCGGCACCACCGCCCGTACCACTTTATAACCATACGCCTGAAAATCCTGTTCTACCCTCCCTACATATTCTTTCATTCTCTCAGTCACATAGCCCGCTCCCCCTCCGTCCTCTACCGTCACCGTTGGCACGTACTTTTTCTCCTCTGTCGGCACGGCCGTATCACGATTCCGTTTAATCACCCCATACACCGTCACCACAATCAAAGCCACTACCGCCGCCAGCACTATCAACGAAACCACCGTCATCAGTGCCTTTTTGCTCTTGGCTTTCTTCCGCGCGACCAGCCTCTCTGATTCACTCTCTATCTTTTCGCGCTCCGCTGCAATCGTTCGTCCTAATCTCACGCTATTCCCCCTGTCCAATTGCTAACAAAATCTCTGCTAAATCTTTCGCTGCGTCCGGCCGCGCCATCTGGTGCAATTTCTCCGCCATGCTCTCACGTTTCTTTGGGCTACGCATCAAACTCTGTACTGCCTCCAGTAATAATTCCGGCTTTTTCACCATCTTATCGTCCGGCACTACTACCACCGCCCCGTCTTTTTCTAGCCTATCCGCATTCTTAGACTGATGCCCACCTGGCAATTTCTCAAATGGTACTAAGACTACCGCTTTCTCTAGCGCCGCAAGTTCTGCAATCGTCGTTGCTCCCGCCCGACTCACTACCACGTCCGCCGCCCCCATCAGCTCATTCATCACCGGGCTAAAGCTCCACAGCCGAAAATTAGACTTTAACTTTGCCTTGTCCCATTCCTCGTACTTTTTCAAATCTACCATTTCCTCATAGTGCGCCCGCCCCGCTACTAGCCCCACCGAGCAATTCTTCAGAAGCTCCGGCAAAATCTCCCGTACCGCCGCATTCAAATGCTCCGCCCCCTGCGAACCTCCTGTCACAACAAGTAGCGGCCGGCCTTCGTCAAACCCAAAAGTCTTTTTTAGACTTTTCTGCTTAGTTGCCGAAATCGGCTTAAACTCTTCCGCTACCGGTACACCCGTCACCACGTTATTTGGCACCGGAAGTTCCATCGTTGATGCCACTTTCCGAGCATGTTTCATCAACAACCGATTCGCTAGCCCCGGCATTGCATCAGACTCATGAATCACATACGGTATCCTAAACAGCCTTGCCACTATTCCTACCGGCAACCCCACAAACCCGCCTTTTAAGAAAACCACATCTGGTCGATTTTTCTTACCTAGCAACCGGAAAAACGACTGAAAAATTCCACAAATAAATCCAATCAACCCTAAAATATTCTTCCCTACTATGTCTTTCAAAAATATCCCAAAATTCTGAAAATATTCCTTAAAAGTCCAATTATACCGCCGAAACTTCCCAGACATCACTTTCCGCACTCTGATATACTGCACTTTTCGTCCGGAATTTTTATCATCTTCCCCCCAAGAAACCCCTTCTAATTCTGTTGTAATTTTTACAACATTTTTATAGTATTTTTTATCTGTCCAAAATTCCACCCTCGTCCGCGGTTTCAGTGCTAAAACTTCACGCACTACGGCGACGACCGGTGTAATATGTCCCCCGCTCCCCCCGCCGACTACTAGTATCTTCATTTATTACCTCCCTTCCAGTATAACATGAAAGTTGCAAAGTTAAACCCAGCGCAAACGCCACAAATATCATGCTCGTCCCTCCATACGACAGCAGTGGCAACGTAATCCCCGTAAGCGGTATCAGCCCCGTCATCGCCGCCACATTCACCACTGTATGTGACATCACCCAGGCAAACACCCCTATTACCACCAGCCTCTCCTCTGCATCCGGCAAATATTCCGAAACCTTGAGTAGCCGGAGTAGCAAAATCAAAAATCCCACAATCACCAGTACTAGACCCCTAAATCCAAACGTCTCTCCCATCACCGCAAACACTGAGTCGTTAATTGACTCCGGCAAATATCCTGTCGCTTGCACGCTGTTCCCAATTCCTACCCCCCAAAATCCCCCCGTCCCAATTGCAATCATCGCATTATCAATATGGTACGAATCTGCCGTGTCCCCTCCGCCAAACGTAGACAGCCGCTCCAGCCGGTGCGGAGAAGACACCACCAAAAGCACTGCCCCTATTGCCGCTATTCCTACTATCGTCCAGAACTTCTTTACTGACACCCCGCTCATCCACAAAATCGCTAAGATAATCGCCGCAATCGGTACACCAGATCCAAAATCCTTCTGCACCACCACCACAAACCCCAACGACAGCACCGCTACCACCGCAAACGGCATCCAGAAGTCTGAGGAGCTCTCTAGCTTCCCCTCTTTCTTCCGCTCCGCTACTAAACCGGATAAATATAGCACCAGTCCCAATTTCAAAAGCTCCGCCGGCTGAAATGACCCCAGCGCCCCCAGATTAAACCACCGGCACGCCCCCAATTCACACTTTGCAATTCCCATATGTGCCCAACCCGCCACCATCAGTACCGCACAGGCCACTAGCCCCGCCATCATCAGAATCTTTGCTACTCTTCTTGTTTGCTCATACGGAATTTTAAACGCCAATATAAATGCCCCCGCCGCCAGCACCACACTAATCAACTGATGTATAAAAAAGTAGTTCGCGTCATAGTCTACCCCATACGCCGCATTCATGAAATTCGCTCGCATTGGCCCAATCGCATAAATCACAATCAGTCCCAACCCCATCAGCAGAAACGTCAGTACCGCAATTACTCTGTCCGACTTGTGTTTCCTCACCCTACATACCTCCAAGCAACGCCCCGGACGACGCAATTCCGCCCGCCGCTGCAATAAACACGCCAATTAGCGCCAGCACCCCGGCAATCACCCAAAACCTCATCACAATCTTCGCCTCTCCCCAACCTTTCGCCTCTAAATGATGATGAATTGGCGCTGAAATCAGTAATTTCTTATGAAACACTTTCTTCCAAAACATCTGCACCAGCGATGAACCCGCCTCTATCACAAACAACCCGCCAATAATCGGCAATAGCAAGAACGAATTAGTCATCATTGCTACAATTCCAAGTCCCGCTCCCAGCGCAAACGACCCCACATCCCCCATCATAAACCGCGCTGGCGGCACGTTAAACCATACGTACGACAGCAACCACCCCACTACTGTCAAACAAAACGCCGTCAAGTGCAACTGTCCCTGGTATAGCGCAATCACCGCATACGCTCCGTATGCCATCAGACACAACCCCCCAGCCAGCCCGTCCAGCCCATCCGAAATATTCACTGCATTAGAAGTTGCCACTACCGCAAACGCAAAGATTACCATCATCAGCCACGGTCCAATGTTTACATCCGCCACAAACGGCACCATAATATCCGTCCAGCCTAGCTTAAACGCAAAGAACCACCCTAGGTACAACCCCACCGCCGTAATCATCGCAAACTTCACCGGCGCCCTCAATCCTGCTGCACCCGTCCCAGAACCAAACACGTTTATCATATCATCTATCAGTCCCACAAACGACCCCATCACAAACCCCGCTATTGGCAGCCACGTCTGCCCACGGTCCCAGTTGCAAATCCATGTCACAATAAACACCGTCAGTACCCCTACAATTCCCGCCATCGTTGGAAAAGCCCGCTTAAATTTATGCGCATGCAATTTTGTCATCACCGGCAAATTATCACCCTGCAACGTCTTTTTCTTCTGCTGTTTCCACCACTTATATTTATAAGCAAAATGCGTATAGACCGGCGTCAAAAACATCGCCAACAAAAACGCCGCGAGCGCTAGCACTAGTCCGTAAAACATTTCTCCACTCAAAGATGGTAACATTTTTATCCCTTCGGTTTAATTTTTAGATAATCTTGCAAGTAGTTACTCAGTTCATCAAATATCGGTGCCGCATCCTTCTCGCCTTCAATTCTCTTGCCATCCTCCCATATCTTTACCATTATAACATATTCTGGCATATCCGCGCCGTTTTCATCACCCGCCGAGCCAAACCCTACGTAAGTCGCCAACGTCTGGTCCAGTACATATTTTCCATCCCGAATTGCCTGCGACGTGCCCGTCTTCCCGCCTACGTAATACCCGGATCTGTCCACCCCGCCCGTTCGTTTGTAGCTCCTTGTCCCCCATAGCATCTTCCGCATCGTCGCACTCGTATCCGTAGAAATCGTTTGCCGCACCGGCTCTTTTAGCGGCGCTTTCACCAATTCCCCATTCACCATCTCCCCCTCTATTAGTGTTGGCGTATAATATTCCCCTCCGTTTATGACCGACGAAAATGCCGCCGCCACTTGCACCATCGTGATGTTTAACCCCTGTCCAAATGTCATATTCGCATACCGTGCATTAGTCCCGTCTACATTCGTAGCCGGAATTACAATCCCATCCGACTCTGGCACTTCTATCCCAGTGTACTCACCAAAATTAAACAAATCGTGATAGTAATAATATAGTTTGTCTTTCCCCGCTTGCGTGATTTCTGAACCGTTCCCGCCCAACCACCTCAGCGCCTGAGTACTTCCTGTGTTCAAAGAAAAGTTCAACGCCGTTTGCATATTGATTGTCCCATACATCCCCTGATAAGCATTCTGGATTGTCCAACCATCTACCACCGTGGAACCAGTATTGTCATACGTAGAATCCGGCGTCATCACTCCACTGTCAATCGCCGCCGAAAATGCAAAAGTCTTGCACACCGACGCCGGCTCAAACGCATCCTGCGCCGGGTCATTCTGGAAAATCGCCGCATCCTCCACCTTTGCATAATTCGTTGCGTCATAGGTCGGCAAGTTCGCCATCGCCCAAATCTTCCCCGTGTTCGGATCCATCACCACCGCACTTGCGTGCGTCGTTTGCGACCGGTCCATCCCACTCTGCAACGCCTTTTCCACCCTCCGTTGGATATTCCGGTCTATCGTCAGCACTATATCTTTTCCGTCCTCCGCCGGCACTCGCACGTTATCATCACCAATCGTCAGCGGGATATTATTGACATCTTTTACTGTTTTCATTAACCCATTTTTTCCGGACAACTCCTCGTCTAGCGCCCCCTCTATTCCATACTGCCCCTCGCCATCCGCATTCACAAACCCTAACACACCACTTGCCATCTGCCCCTCCGTATAAACCCGCCGCACCCCCTCCTGGAACCACACCCCCGGCAAATTCTCTGCCTTAATTTTCTCCGCCGCATCTCTGGTCACGTTTCGCGCTACCACAAAATACCGCAGATTTTTATTCTTAAACACTTCGTTCCACTCTGCCACTTTCTGGTCCTTTGCGTACCGGTCTACCACCTCCCGTGTCCGCCCCTCATCCGCCAGCATCGGGTCTATTAGCACCGTCCAAACCGGCTCATTCATCACCACTGCCGCCGTCCGGTCCCCCACAATCCCGTCCATCATATAAATCTCCCCCCGCTCCGCCAAAATCGTATACTGCATCGTCTGCTGCTCTTCCGCCAGTGCTACGTATTTCTGGTGCTCTACAATTTGGATAAAAAACAGCCGCACTGTAATTATCCCTACTGCTACAAACAACAAAATCTTCAACAATTTCGTTCGTTTCATCAGACCCCTACAATCTGATCAAACTCATCCATGCTTTTCACTAGTACATCGCGTGGCTTGTTTCCATTCGCCGGCCCAATCACGCCTAACTCCTCAAACCACACAGCAAGTCCCGACACAAACCCATGCCCCTTTCCTAGATAAGTCTGCAACATCGCCGTAGAGAACTTACCCTTCTGAATAGACAGCTCTACCGCCTTCCGCACAATCGGATCATTCGGGTCGTACTTCCGCCCCAAATCTCCAATAGATCCTCCATCAGACGGCCCTAACCCTTTAATCTGCACCGGCTGTGCCACTACCTCATCGTTGTATTCCGGCGGCCGCTGCTCACGCAGGAAATTCGTCACCTTTTCTATATCGGCATCCGGCGAGAACGCTCCTTGAATCCGCCGTGGCTTCCCCATCATTTCCGTAGTCAGCATCAGCATGTCGCCCTTCCCTAGCAACTTCTCCGCCCCACTCATGTCTAGCATAATCCGCGAGTCCACCGACGAGCCCACTGCAAACGCAATCCGTCCCGGAATGTTTGCCTTAATCAGACCCGTAATCACCTTTACCTCTGGCCGCTGCGTGGCTAGCACCAAGTGTATCCCCGCCGCGCGCCCTTTCTGCGCAATCCTCACGATCAGCATCTCCAAATCCTTCCCCGCCATCATCATCAGATCCGCCATCTCGTCTATCACTACCACAATATACGGCATCTTTCCACCATCATGTTCCTGTTCGTTCCCATCCGCGTCTTTCACTACTGCTTTCTCTGCACTCCGCGCCATCTTTGCGTTATAATCAACAATGTTCTTCACCTTCTTTTCCGCCATCAGACTATACCGCCGTTCCATCTCGTTCACCGCCCATTTCATCGCCGAAAGTGCCTTGTCCGTAGACGTAATAATCGGCGTAAGCAGGTGTGGAATTGCATCATACTGTGCCATTTCCACTTGCTTCGGGTCCACAATAATCAACTTCATGTCGCTCGGCGCATTTCTGTATAGCAGCGACGTAATCAACGTATTTGTCATCACCGATTTACCAGAACCAGTCGTACCAGCAATCAAAAGGTGCGGCATTTTTGCCAAATTCCCTACCACTGCATTTCCAGAAATATCTTTCCCCACCGCAAAAGTCAGCGGATCCGTAGCGTTCTTCCAC